>CAIWVP010000072.1 GCA_903916195.1 uncultured Verrucomicrobiota bacterium
CGCGGAGCGGGCGCGGCCCCGGCTTGAGGAGCGCTGCCGCCGCCGCCGCCGCCGCCTCCTTCTCGGTTGCCGCTGTCCAAGAAGGAGAACGACTCGAGGACGACGCCGAGCTTGCTGCGTTTGGCGCCGGTCTGCTTGTCGTCCCAGGACTCGAGCCGGAGGCGCCCCTCGACGAGCAGGGAACGGCCCTTGCGGAGGTACTGGGAAATGACCTCGGCCTGCTTCCCGAAGGCATCCACGTCCACGAACGTGGCTTCCTCCCGCTTCTCACCGGTCTCCGTGGTCCAAGAGCGATTGATGGCCATGCCGAGCTTGGCCACCGCGGTGCCCTTGGGCGTGTAGCGGAGTTCCGGGTCGCGGGTGAGATTCCCGGCGAGGATGACTTTGTTGAAATTGGCCATGGTGGCCTCCGGAAAGAGGGTTATTGGACGACCATCGGGGTCTTGCCGGCCTCGGTGAACAGGGCGCGGTAGATCTCCTCGGTGTGCTTGATCTTCGATTGGATGGCCGGGATGACGCCGGGGCCGCCCTCGAAGATGACATTGACGTAATGTCCAGCGGTCACCTTTTTATCGGTGACGCGGACGAACGACTTCTTGTCCATCTTCTGGATGGTCTCGACCTTGCCACCAGCGGAGCTGATCTCGGTCTTGAGCTTGTCGACGGCTTCGCCGAGGCCTTCTTCTTTGCCAGCGAGGTTCAAGATGAACAGTCCTTCGTAACGTTTCACAGCGTTGTCCTTTCGATTCTGCAATTTTTTCCCCGGTCCGGTCAACTGACCGCACCGTTATACAAACTCATCGCTTTCGCCAAGCCTTCCGAGGCCCAGCATCCGACCTGACGTTCCGCCCGAGCGAGGACTTTCCCCAACAAGGGTAATTCCTCCGCTTGGAAGCGGCCGAGCACATGACCCGCGATATCGCGCACTTCCGGTCGCGGCCGGGCGATCCCGAGCTTCAGCCGGGGATAGCCCCGGGTGCCGATGTGCTGCTCGATCGACTCCAATCCATGGTGGCCGCCGGGGCTTCCTTCCCCCCGGAGCCGGACCGTCCCCAACGGGAGATCCGCATCGTCCACCAGCACCAGCGTCTCTGCCGGCGCCACCTTGTGGAAGAAGGCCACCTTCGCGACCGCTTCTCCGCTGGCGTTCATGTAGGTTGTCGGCTTGCACAGGATGTACCTGCGCCCCTCGAACCCGCATTCGGCCAGTTCTGTAAAGAACTTCTTCTCGGTCCGCCACTGTCCGCCCCATTCGTGGACGAGGCGGTCGGCCAGCATGGATCCGGCGTTGTGACGGGTGTCCCGGTACTCTTTCCCGGGGTTCCCAAGGCCGACAATCAATCCAAAAGCGCTCACGTCGGCTGGGAAAGGCGGGCACCGTCATCACGGAGCCCGCCCGCGGAAAGACTACTTCTTCTTGTCGGCGGCTTTCTTGTCGCCGGCAGGAGCAGCACCGTCTTCCTTCTTTTCCTTGATCATATCGGGCTGCTTGCCGGCGGTGGCAGCGGCTTCCGCGGTGGTGGCGACCTCTTCGGTGACCGGGGCTGCCACGGCGAACACCGGGATTTTCTTGTCGCCCAAGAGCTCGACGCCGGCCGGGGCGATGACCTCACCGATGTGGAGTGTCTGGTTCACCTTGAGGTGGCTGACATCCACCGTGATCTGCTCGGGCAGGTCGCCCGGGAGGCAGCGCACTTTGAGGCGGAAGCGGACGTGCTCCAGGGTTCCGCCGGCGTTCTGGACGCCGTCGGGGATGCCGGTGGACTCGACGGGGACCTCGATGATCACCAACTCGTCCGGCTTCACCTCATGGAAATCGATGTGCAGGGGAAAGCCCGAGAGCGGGTGGTGCTGCACGTCCTGGACGATGGCGAGACGCTTGGAGTTCACATCCCCGGTGACGCAAAGCTCGACCAAGATGATCTCGGAGTGGGCGTGGTGGACCAAGAGGTCGAACTGCTTCGCGTCCACCTCGAGGTTCTGAGGAGGGTAGTGCTTGCCGTAGATGACCGCGGGGATGCGGCCGCCGGAACGGAGCTTGGTGGACCCTTTGCGGCGGGACAACGTGCGCGGATGCGCGCTCAGAGCTGCAGTTTTCATATCAGTCGTATCAGCCGACGCCAGATCAACTGGTCCGTCCGCCCTTAAACTCGAACAACGATGTGACCGACGAATTGCTGTGGATGCGCTTGATCGCCTCACCCAACAGGCCGGCCACGGACAGCGTGGTTATGTTCACCCCGTCGATCGCAGAGCGCCGCACACTATCGGTCGTTATCAGTTCGTCAATGCTCGAGTTTTTCAATCGCTCGACACCGAGATCGTTCAGCAAGGTGTGGGAGACACAGGCGAGGATCTTCTCGGCGCCCCGCGATTTGAGCAGGGCGGCGGCATTGACCAGCGTGCCGGCGGTCTCGGTGAGGTCGTCCACCAGGAGCACGTTCTTGCCGGCGATATCGCCGATGACGGCGGTGGCCTCGGTCTCGGTCGGGCTCTTGCGGCGCTTGGCCACGATGGCCAGCTCCGCGTCGAGCTGCTGGGCGTAGGCGTAGGCCATCTTGAGGCCGCCGACGTCGGGGCTGACGACGACGAAATTGGTCACGTCACGCTTGTGCAGGTGCTCGTAGATGACGGGCGCGGCGTAGAGATGGTCGACCGGGATGTCGAAGAACCCTTGGATCTGCTGCGCATGGAGATCCATGGTGAGCACCCGGTTCGCGCCGGCGGCGACGAGCAGGTTCGCGACGAGCTTCGCGGTGATGGGCACCCGGGGCTGGTCCTTGCGGTCCTGCCGGGCATAGCCGTAGAAGGGCAGGACCGCGGTGATCCGGCTCGCGCTGGCCCGACGGAGCGCGTCCATCATGATGAACATCTCCATCAGATGGTGGTTGGTCGGGTTGCTGGTGGACTGCAGGACGAAGCAGTCCTCGCCGCGCACGTTCTCGTCGATCTTCACGAACGTCTCGCCGTCGGGGAACGCGCTGACGGTGCATTGGCCGAGGGGGACGCCGATGCTGGCGCAGATGGACCTGGCCAGTTCGGGGTTGGAGTTGCCGGAGAAGATCTTCACGCGTGCGGGTTGTGGAGGACTGCTGAGCCGTTAAACAGAAACGCCACCGTCGCCGGTGGTCGCCCCAAAAATCGTGGCATCACCGTAACAACCGACCTAGGTCGGGCAAGGCGCTTTTTTGAGGAGCGGGGCCGCACGCATCGTTCCACCACGCCCCCCTTGAGCGGGCGACCGCGGAAGCCCGGTGGCCAGAAACCGACTGAGACCAGGAAAGCCCTCCACCCGGCGGAACGGAAACGGCCCGAAGGACGGACGACCCGGGCACCGAAAAAAGGACCGGACGCCCATGTCCGCCCCCTTGGCAGCGGCTTCTGGCCCCGTGAGAACGGCCTCAATGGCAGCCCGCATGTATCGGCGCCCGCTAGATGGCCCCAAAAAACGAAAAAGAGCCTCAAGGATGTCATCGTCCTTCCAGATGACCGCGGATGGGGCAGTCGGGGCATCAATGATCAGGGTGAAGGCTGATTTTCCAACGTTCTTGATCCCGTAGGCATCCGGCGAACCCCCACCTTGGCGGGTCCCTCAGGTACAGCTTCATCGGCGGCGTTTTCAATCGTGGACGTGTTCTCGGTCTCTTCGATTGGGTGAGTGGTTTCAGTGGTGTCCTCCATCGACACCCCAGCCCAGTGCGGGGCTCGGCGGCCAAGCGGAAACAAAAAACGACGCCAGTTCGGGTTGGCTGAACCACGGTGGGATCAAGCCCACGCCGGGGCGCATCTGCGAAGGAAGTCTGAGTCCAAAAAAGACTTCGACTCGCCAGAGACCCAGACGGGCTGGCGTCGATCTTGCCGGCTTTTTTCTCGCAGTGGCCACGCTGGCCTGTGGGACGTCGCAAGCGGAACCCTGAGGGCCTGGGAGCGTGGAGAGGCCGGACGTGGGCAGGCCGTGCGCTGACCCACCGGACAGGCATCCGACGTGACCCGACGTCACCAGGCGCTTCTGCTAGCCGTTCTGGACAGGTCGTCCGCTCCTATTTCTCAAACAAGGCCGTACGCATCGGTCACTCCACGGTGATCCCGGCCACGAAGGGCGAGCTGTTGAGCATCGCCGACTCGATCTCGATGGACCGGACCTCCAAGTGGGGCTTGGGGTTTTTCCAAGTCTGCAAGTAGAGCGAAAGGGTCCAGCGGTTGGAATCCAGCCGGGCATTGCTGCCTTGGCCGACACGCTTGGCCCGCTGCAGGTCGCCTTGGTTGTCCTCACACCGCAACCACCAGGACTGCACGTCCCACTCGAACTCCACGGGCATCACCGCGCTGGTGCCGTCCGCGTAGTTCATCCGGTAGCGGCAAACCACGGTGCCGGGTGGATCCCCCCATTGGGTTGCGCCGACGAAGTGGATCCTCTGGCAGCGCAACCCGACGGGGATGTTGGTCACGCTGGACGGCATCACCTTGGGGATCCGTGATTCCAGGTTCTGGCCGCTGAGGTGGATGACGCCACGGATGTCGAAGGGGACACCACCCAGGGTGACATTGCCTTTGGGCAGGGTTCCCCAGGTGTTTTCGACGGCCTCACCGGGGTTCAGAGTGAGGAAGGGGGACTGATCCAGCGCCCCGTTGTAGAAGGGGGTGAGGTCGATCAGCCGAGGGTCCAGTCCCTTGGGTCTGCTGGGAATGAAGTGCCGCCGCCATGCAGCCGCCGTCTGAGGCGGGTAGGCCCGATTGACGCGTTCAACGGGTGGCAACTGGCCCCAGAACCGTTGCTCCTCATGATGCTGCCAATGATTCCTCCCCAATCCCCAACCCAGGCCGACGGTCAGAAGGACCACACCAAACCAGCAGACCCAGGACATCCTGCTCAAGGACTTGCCGGACTGGAGCAGCAGCAGGTCCCGCTTGAAACGTGCGGCACTGGGATAGCGCTTGGCCGGGTCGGCAGCACAAGCTCTGGCGAACACCGGGTTCAAGGCGAGCAACGCCTTGGCATCTGCGAAGGTCGGGAACTCAGGCGGTAGTTCTGGAAAATCCTGCCGGTCGCAGCCGGTGGCCATCTCGTAGACGACCTTGCCGAGGCTGAAGATGTCCGCCTTGGGACCGCGACTGCCCTCCGGGGCGTGGTAGCCTTGGGTACCGACCGACGACGACGCGTCGCCCTGACAGCTGACCAGGCCCAGGTCCGCTAGCTTGGGTTGGCCGTGGACGAAGATGACGTTGGCCGGTTTGACGTCACGGTGCACCAGGCCCTTCCGGTGCAGATGGTCCAGGGCGGAGCACAGCCCGGTAGCGATGGTGAGGCTTTCAGCCACGGACAACCGTCCGGTGGTCTTCAGGCGGTGGCGTAGGGTGAGGGGCGCGTAGTCCGCGATCCCGTGTCCGTAGATGGAATCCGCCAGTTCCATGGCATAGGCAAAGCCGCCGCAGGGCAGGTCTTCGAGCAGTTCGTGGATCCGGACGAGATGGGGATCGCTCTCCGCCACAGCGAGAAAGCGCTTGAGGCCCCCCAGCTCGCGTTGAAGCATCTTGCCGGTGAGCTCCGCCCGCAAGGTGACCACCTTGAGAGCCACGCGACGCCCGGCCGCGTCCTCCGCGAGGAACACTTCCCCGTAGGCCCCTCGGCCGATGGGGAATAGCAACGCGTAGCCTGGAACGGCCGGTAGGGGCCCAGTCATGCGGTTCCTTCGCTGGATCGCCCGTGCAATCGCCGCTCAATGCCCCGGCGGATACGGCGTTCCGCAGCACGGCTCATCATCCTGCCTGCCGAGGCATGGTCCCGCCACCGGGCCATCTGGGCGATGCACGGCAGACGACGGAGCAGGGTCATCCACCAATTCATGGCCGGCGTCCTTTGGGCCAGGGTTCACGGCGTAGCTGGTGCAGGTGCTTTTTCATCTGGATCCACATCCGCAATTTGGTGATCCGGACCACACCGGCAGCAACCCCGAAGGCCGCCGCGGTCTCCTTCGTGGAGTACCCCAACCGGACCGTCCAATCGAAAATCTGGAAGCTCCTGGGCGAAACGGTCAACCGCAGCCGATCCATGGCAACCTCCACGAGATTGCTCTCCCACTCGGCTTCCCAAAGCGGCTCGAACGGTGAGTCGGCCACCGAGCTGCCGGGCGGGATCTCCCCCGCCGTGTCCGCCAACGGCACCTGACGGCCACGGCGGCGCAGTTGGTCGGCCACGCGTCGGCAGGTGATGGTCATCAGCCACCCTTTGAAGGAGCACAGGGCCGGATTGTAGACGAAGTTGGGCAGGCCTCGGGCCACGGAGACGACGGTGTCTTGCAGGACGTCCTCGGCATCCTGCGGGCTTAGCCCCTTGCGCCGGGCGGCCTGGAGGATGAAGCGCCGGTACCGCTCGTAGAATTCCTTCCAGGAACCGTCGTCCGCCAGATCCCTTAGCCGGCGCAACAGGCTGGGACGGGTCGGCAGGGAATCTTCGGGCATGGGGGACACGATGCTCACCATTACTCCATCGCTCCCCTGATGGCGACTGTTTCAAGAAATCGGGTAAATCGTGTAACGGGGCCCACGCCGCCAGCGATGGGTGGGGTATGCCGTTGATCGACCGAATCCCACCCCACGCTGCTCACGTGGCCAACCTGACCTATGGGCCATCGGGGGATGGTCACCGGTTCACGGTGGTGCCCATACAGCCGCCTCTGACCGAACAAAAGGGCGTTTACTTCCTGCTGAGTCACGACAACACGCAGATCCAGAAGGTCGGGTTGGCTAATGGGAAGGGCGGCTTAAGACAGCGGATGCGGGGCTATGAATGCCTGTATCTGTGCAATGCTGAAGACACCGACCCAACGGTGGCCTTGTGGCATCGAATTATGAGGGGCCCGCTCCAAGGTCAGAGGCTGAGCCTTTGGTTCATTTCCTTGTCGGCATCCACAACGGTCGAAGTTCTAGGGAATACCATGACCGTATCTTGTGACCCGCACCCAGAGGTTGAACGTATTCTGGCAAGGGAGGCTGAGTCCTGCGGCCATCCGCTCCACTTGAGCGGCCGGCCGGCCGGCGGTGCTCGGTCTGGGAGCGTTCGCACCAATAATCCTGATGGCTCAACCTCCCTACTGGACGAAATCGTTGAGCCAGTCCTTGAATGGCTTCTGCAACCACCGACCCACTTTTCCAAAGCAACTGCCACACGGTTCCTTTCCTCGCGCGTGGTTTTCTATCCGGGGTCAGGAGTCGACTACGCCCCCATGAACTTGTTTGGGCGGGCAGCCCATTGCTACCTCTACGTCGACTACTCGGCTGACCTCGACACCTCGACTCCAATCCCCAACTGCCAACTTCTCCTTCAGCAGGAGTTGACCATCGGCGATATCACTGAATCGCTTGGATTGGACCCAAACCAAGCGGCATTTACAGCGGAAGACCTGACGGCGGGTGAGGCTGAGGCTTTGGACCATTACTTCGCCGGGCAGAAAACGCCTGAGTCTAGGTTGCTAGCTGGCCGTTGGTCGGTTTGGGAACGCAATGAGGTCCTGGAAGGAGAGACCCATCGCCGTCGCTTTGCTTTGCTTCAGCTCCATGCTGAAGCCGTTTGGGTCTTCAAGGGCCTCTGGTGCAACCGCAAGCCCAAGGTTGACCTATTCGCTCTGTATCTTGGCAGAGACAGCTCCAACTGGACCCATTGGAGACCAGGTGGGTGGCTGTTCCGCTTGGCGGTGAACCACCAAGCATTCCCCCTCTGGCTTCGCTGTTGGCCAGATTGTGAACACCCGTTCGACACCTGTTGGCCTGAGTACGACCATCAGTTTTGCGATTCACCTGACGAGAGAACTGGCGTCTACAGGCGGACCGAAGACCCTGCGCGGTTGACACCTATGCAGCTCTTCCTGCGAGCCAGAGACGTGCTCCAGGGAAGTCTTTCAGCCGATGAGGAGAGGCAGCTAGCCCAACCAGAGGTTCTCCAAGCGGATATGTTCTGGTTGTTCTGGTTCCGGCGATATGGACGATTTTTGAGGGACAATCACCTGGAGGCCTTTGCCCGGTGGAAGGTAAGTGCATTCATACTTTGGATAGGTCGTACTAAAGACGACTCGGACGCATGGTTCGATTGTCCCTATTTTCTGGACGATGACGCCTCCCGGTGGCAGTGACCCAGCCAGCGGCAATACCAGCAACAACAACAACAAGAACGGCCATCGATTCACAGTGGTTCCGACAACACCTCCACTTATGGGACGGATGCCAATCGCCTGCTGGTTGCTTTGCAGTTAATAAATCAAAATTTCACCCACACAACCTGCTAGAAATAAATCACCTTGAATTGATTATGAAACCTTGCATTTTTTGTGCTGAGCAGATTCAGTTAGCAGCGATTAAATGCCGTTACTGTGGGGAGATGGTCAATACTGATGATTTGTCCCAAAATCGGAAGCGAAACCTTTTATCAAACCCCATACTCCTCCGCGGGTTGGGTATTGGGTTGATTTTTGCCGGACTAGCCACCCTGTTATACTTCCTAAACTTCTACGATACATCTATTGAAGTTACCAATAAACATTTTTATGGTGGAGCCAAGCTAAATCGAGTCAATAACCTTGGTCTTATGCAAAATCGGCAAAACGGGATTATTGTTGGTGGTCTCCTAAGTCTTATTGGGGTTATTTGCACCCTTGCTGCACCAAAATCCACTCAACCTGGTACTATGAATTTGCTGACCCTAAAACATTCAATCAGTGCCAGTGTTGAGTCAATCAGGAAAAACCTTAATATTCCCGACACCCGGTCTAACATTGACATTTTAATTTACACCGTGGTCACCATATCTGTTGTATTTGGAATTATTTGGACGTTCCGCACCCTAGAGCAAATCAGCCGGCGGCAGTGACGTAAATATTTTATAGTGAATTTAAATAGTTTTACAGAACCGGCGCCCATTCATTATGTGATAGCTTTTAAAGCTTGGTTTGTCCAGGCCGTCAGCTGAATCACCATCATCACCAGTGGCGGCAAGTACACCGGCACTCCCACCATCACCATCGACCCGCCGCCGTTCCCGCCTTCCCAGGCCAAGGGGACGGCAAACCGGATCAATGGCTTCGTCACCGGCGTCGAAATCACCGACACAGGACACGGATACGGCGGCATGGTCCCTCCGGTGACCTTCCTTGGTGGCGGTGGCAGTGGAGCCAAGGGAACCGCCATCATGAGCAACGGCATGGTGATCGGCATCAACATGACTGCCAGTGGTTCAGGCTACACCAAAGCCCCGTATGTTTTGGTCGCGGCCCCGCCGGGATTGGCCAGAGCAGAGATCTCGGTGCATTCGGTGGACGTGACGCTGCACCTGATCCCCGGCTACACCTACAAGATCCAAACCGCCACGGATGCCGGCAGCACTTGGGTCGACGTGGAAACCGGCATCTTGGCGGTCGAAACGACACTGGTGCGAACCTTTGACGTGAGCACCAACACCCAGTTGTTCCGGGTGATCCAGGTGAACTGATCCCACGGTTTGCGACCTGGTGGTGACCGTTGTCTGAGATTCTGTGTCGCAGACGCTTTTGAGCCCCTCGTTCATGACTGGACGAGGGGCTCCTGCTTTGGCACCGAAATCTAGGCAGCGGGTGCTGAAGCAGCCCGGATCCGTCAGGCGAGTGCGGTCGGGTCGGATCACGCCCGCTTCCATTCAAACGCGGTCTGAGGAGATCTGGTGCTGCATGACTCTGAACAGGAACGGCAAAAGCCCCGCACAAACCCCGGCGCTTGACCTCGTTCTCCACTCACTCAAGGCGAAGGATCTGGGTGCTCAGGTCGGGTCGGGTGCAGGCTGATCCCTGCCCACAGGACGCATCCGTGCACCACGGTCCGATCGATGGTCGGATTGCCCGTCGCCCTGCTGTCGGTGGAGGGAGCGTGTTCCTCGCTTGATCCAGGCGGCCATCAGGACCTGGGCCGCACGCGAGTCTGCCCGTGGAGATGTCCGCTGTTCCAGGTCGCCCTCATCGCAGACGCAGCGGCAGGTGAGCGCGTCGGGATCGGCGCAGCCCTGCCGAGTGCAACTCGGCGATACAGCAGGTTGAAAACCTGCGCCACGAGTGCCCGCCACTTCTGATCGCACCCCGGGAACTTCCGCTTGGCCGTCCGCACGCGCGTTGGCTAACGTCCGTCCGCTTGATGAAGTTCACCGCCCTAGGCCTCGCCGTGTTGTCCATCGTGTCCGCGCTCGCCCGCGCCGAGGAACCCGCGCCCGCGACCACGACCGGCGACGCCGGCGATGTCCAAGTGGATTCGGCGGACGGCATGGGCGCGGTCGCTTTCGAGGACGGCGTCGCCACCGCGCAGAACGGCATCATCATCCGTTACCAAGGCAGCAAGCTGACCGCGAAGAAGGCCACCTTCGACCCGAAGGACCACACCGTGCTGGTCGAGGGCGACGTCACCATCGAGCACCCGGACAAGGCCGGCCGCACCCAGTTGTGGCGCGGCGAGAAGGCCCGGTACGACTACGTCACCAAGAGCCTCGTCGCCGACGATTTCCGCGTCGGCCAACCTCCGTTCTTCGTCGCCGGCAAGCATGTCTCCGGCGGCCGGACCAACTCAGTGCAGGTCGTGACCGATGCGGTGCTGACCTCCGACGACCTCGCGAAGCCCGGCTACCACGTCAAGGCCCGGAGCATCACCATCACCGACCGCAAGACCTTCACCGCGAAGGACGCCGTCCTCTACATGGGCGGCACGCCGGTGATGTGGTTCCCGACCTACACCCGTAGCCTGGAGCGGCATCCGAACTTTTGGACGGTCACGCCGGGCTACCGGAGCCTCGACGGCCCGTTCATGCTCTCCAGCTACCACTATTCGTGGAGCACGAACGTCGAGACCGCGCTGAACCTCGATTGGCGCCAGAAACGCGGCATCGGCGGCGGGCCGGAGATGCGCTACGACCTCGGCGATTGGGGCAAGGGCGACGCCGCGTTCTACTACACCCGCGACGACGCCTCGGGCGCCGATCCCTTCGGCAACGCGCTGCCCTCGGACCGGCATCGCACGACCTTCACCCACCAGATGTCGCCGTGGGACGGCTTCAACGCCAAGGCCGTCGTGAGAGAGCAGGGGGACCCGCTGGTCACCCACGACTTCTTCGAGAGCGAGTTCCGGCGCGACACCCAGCCCAAGACCTTCTTCGAGGTGAGCCAGTTCTGGCGGAACTTCAGCCTCGACACCGTCGCCCAGCCGCAGATCAACGATTTCTTCCGCACCGTCGAACGCCTGCCCGACGTGAAGCTCACCGGCCTGCGCCAGCAGATCGGCGAGACGCCGTTCTACTACGAGTCCGAGAGCTCGCTCGCCTACCTGCGCTACCGCGAAGGCCTGCTCGGCAGCGGCGTGGCCACCAACTTCTCCGCGCTCCGGGCCGACACCTACCACCAGATCGTCCTCCCGCAGACCTTCTTCGGCTGGCTGAACGTCACGCCCCGCACCGGCGGACGCTTCACGCACTACGGCGATCCCGACGGCTTGCCGACCCTCGGCGAGGCGCGCGACCGCTGGGTCTTCAACACCGGCGCCGAGGTCAGCTACAAGGCCGCCCGCGTGTGGCCAGGGATGCGCAACTCGCTGCTCGATGTCGACGGCATCCGCCACATCGTCGAGCCCTCCATCAACTACGTCTACGTCCCGCGCCCCGACAAGACCCCGGCCGAACTGCCGCAGTTCGACACCGAGCTCCCGTCCCACCGCCTGCTACCGATCGAGTTCCCGGACTACAACTCGATCGATTCCGTCGACAGCCAGAACACGCTCCGCCTCGGCCTGCGCAACAAGGTCCAGACCAAGAGGGCAGGGGACGTCGACAATGTCCTCAACTGGGCGCTCTACAGCGATTGGCGCCTGCGGCCGCGTCCCGGCCAGACCACCTTCCCCGACCTCTACTCGGACCTCGATTTCAGTCCGCGGCACTGGGTCGTGCTCAACTCCCAGGTCCGCTACGACATCTACGACCGCGACTGGCGCGAGGCCAACCACCGGCTGACGCTCCTGCCCAACGACACCTGGAACTGGACCCTCGGCCACCGGTATCTGCGGGACGACCCGGCGACCTACGGCCCGGGAAACAACCTCATCTCCAGCAGCCTGTACTACCGGGTCAACGAGGACTGGGGATTCCGCGTCAGCCACTACTTCGAATCCCGGGACGGCGTGCTCGAAGAGCAGTACTACACCGTGTACCGCGATCTCCGCAGCTGGACCGCCGCGCTCACGCTGCGTTTCCGCGACAACCGCACCGCCCGCGAGGACTGGGCGATCGTGCTCACCATGCAGCTCAAGGCCTTCCCGCGCTTCGGCCTGGGCAAGGACAGCAACCACGCCGACTGGCTGCTCGGCAGGTAAGCGTCCCGATCCAGCATCCCGGACCGGCCGTTCCGTGCGTGAGTCGATTGAATATAACAAACATTGTGCAGCATTTTTGCAGCCTGAAATCGGGCAACCCAAACCTCAAGCGGACGAATCAGGACCAATAGCGCTGCGTCCCATTGGATCCTGCCGGTCCAAAATTCTCGGTTCCACAGTCCTTCAGCATCGCGCCTCCAGCCCGATCATCCTTCGGCCGCCAAGGCGGTCCGGAAGTTCGCGGCTTCGGCTTCGATCGAGCCCACCAGCTCGAGGAGGTTTTCCGTGCCGTCGGATCTGGCCTGCAGCTCCAGTTGCGAACACAAGGCAGCAAGCCGTCGCCCGCCCAGGTTTCCGGCGCTGCCCTTCAACGTGTGCGCCGCGTCCTTGAGTCGGCCGATGTCCCCGCCATCCGCGGCGGACCGGATCGCGGCCACGCGTGGACCCAGGTCGTCTAGCACCATGCGGACCAGCTCGGCGAGCGCCGAGGGATCATCGGGCACCCGGTAGGCGTCCAACACCGAGGCCTCCAGCGTCGGCAGGTCGGCCAGCGGCAACTTGGCTTCCGGGATCGGCTCCGCTGCCGACTCCATGACCCCGGGCCGGGCCGCGGGGGCGTCGGGACCCGTGGTGGTGAGCTGGTCCAGACCCCGTTGGAGCGCCGCCGCGAGGGCGGCCTCGTCGAGCGGCTTGGTGATGAAATCGTCCATGCCCGACGCAAGGCAACGCTCGCGGTCGCCGGCCATGGCGTTGGCGGTGAGCGCGATGATGTAGTGCGGCGGACGAGCGCCGAAATCGCCATCGGCCTCGGCGCGGCGGATGCGGCGGGTCGTCTCGTAGCCGTCGAGCTCGGGCATCTGGCAATCCATCAGCACCGCCTCGAACGGTTCGCGGGCCAGCAGCTCGAGCGCGGCCAGGCCGTCCGACGCGACCACGGCGGTGTGCCCGAGCTTCTTGAGCAGCGTGAGGGCGACGCGCTGGTTGACCACGTTGTCCTCGGCGAGCAGGAGCCGCAGCGGACGCACCGCGCCGGACAAGGCGTCCACCACGCCGGTCTTGGCGAAGCGCCGGGTCTCGGATTCCGCCAAGATGTCCTCGCCGCGGAGCAACCGGCCGATGACGTCGCGGAGGCGGGCTTGTTTCACCGGCTTCACCAGATGCCCGGCGATGCCGACGGTGCGCAGCAGACCGGGATCGAGGCGCTGGCCGAGCGGTGCCAGGAGCACCACGTGCAGCGTGGCCAGGCCGGGCAACGAATGCGCCTCGTGGGCGAAGGTGAGGCCGTCCATGTCCGGCAACTGGAGCTCCACCAGCGCGGCGGCGAAGGGACGGCCGATGGCGTCTCCCTGCCGGAGCTTTGCCAGCGCCTCGGAGGCGGAGGCCGCGAACTCGGCGTCGACCGGCAACGCTCCGAGCTCGTGCTGGAGGGACGTGCGGGTGGCGGCATGGTCGTCCACGACCAGGAGGCGCGGCGGTGGCCCGGGCGGGAACGCGGGCAGCGGGACCGGCGACGGGACCGTCGTGCTCCGGGCGAAGCGGGTGGTGAACCAGAAGGTGCTCCCCTGCCCTTCGGTGCTGCTCAGGCCGATCTCACCGCCCATGCGGGCGACGAGCTGGCGGCTGATGGCCAGGCCGAGGCCGGTGCCGCCGAACCGCCGGGTGGTCGAGCCGTCGGCCTGCTCGAAGGCCTCGAAGATCTTCGACTGCGAATCGGCGCGGATGCCGATGCCGGTGTCGCGGACCTGGAAGCGCACGACCACGTCCTCCGCCGTGGCGGAGACCACCTCGGCGCGGAGCGCGACCTCGCCTTCCATGGTGAACTTGATCGCGTTGCCGAGCAGGTTGGTGAGCACCTGTCGGAGCCGGCCGGCGTCGCCGCGGACAAGCGGCGGCAACCGGTGGTCGATCCACATGGAGAACTCGATGTGCTTGCTGTAGGCGCGCTCGGCGAGCAGCTCGGCCGTGTCCTCGATGGTGTCGCGCAGATCGAGGTCCGCGGTCTCGAAGCTGACCTTGCCCGACTCGAGCTTCGACAGGTCCAGCAGGTCGTTGATGATGGTCAGCAGCGCGTTGCCGGCGTCGCGGACCAGCTCGGCGTAGTCGCGCTGCTCGGCGGTGAGCGGCGTGTCGAGCAGCAGCCGGGTCATGCCGATGATGGCGTTCATCGGCGTGCGGATCTCGTGGCTGGTGTTGGCGAGGAACTGCGACTTGGCCTTCGCGCTGGCCAGCGCGGCGTCGCGGGCGGCGGCGAGCTCGGCGTTGGCGCGGCTGAGCTCCTCTTCGGCGCGCTTGCGGGCGGTGATGTCCTCGACCGTGCCCTCGTAGTAGCGGAGTTCTCCCCCGGCACCGCGGACGGCCCGGGCGTTCTCGGAGATCCAGATGACGCTGCCGTCCTTGCGGAAGACCTGGCTCTCGAACTTGTCGACCTTGTCGGATCCTTGGAGGGCCGCGGCGAACTCGTCCCGCCGGCCGCTCTGCACGTACAGCTGGTGCTCGATGTCGGTGCGCTTGGCGACCAGCTCCTCCGGCGTGTCGAAGCCGTAGATCTTGGCGAGGGCGATGTTGGCGCTGCGATAGTTGCCCTCGGGGGTGGTCTGGAAGATGCCTTCGACGGCGTTCTCGACGATGCCGCGGTAGTTAGCCTCGGCCTGTTCGAGCCGCTCCTGCGCGGCCTTCAGCTCGGTGATGTCCTTGGAGATGCCGAAGGTGCCGACCACCTCGCCGCGGGCGTCGCGCAGCGGCAGCTTGCTGGTGAGGGCCCAGGTGGCCCGCCTGTCGGCCCAGGTCTCCTTCTCGGCGAAGCCGAGCCGCGGTTCGCCGGTGGCGATGACACGCTGTTCGTCGGCGAGCGCGGCGTCGGCGTGCTCCTTGGAGAAGAAATCATGGTCGGTCTTCCCTTCGATCTCGCGGGCGTCCGACCGGCCCAGCTTGACCGCCAAGGCGTGGCTCGCGCGGATGATCCTCGACGACCGGTCCTTGAAGTAGATGGCGTCCGGCGCCGAATCGAGCAGCGCGCGCAGGAGGTCCTGCTCATGGGCCAGCGCGGCCTGGGCGCGGTGCTCCGCGGTGACGTCCCAGAAGATGCCCTGGAGCCCGACCGGTTGGCCGGTCGCGTCGAGCAGCGGCGTCTTGATGACGTGGAACCAGTGCGTCTCGCCGTCGGGTGTGATGTTGATCTCGGTGGTCTCGAACAGCTCGCCGGACGAGATCACCCGCTGGTCGTCCTGCGTGATGCGCGCCGCCAGGTCGCGCGGGAAGAGGTCGAAGTCGGTCTGTCCGACGATGTCCGCCCGTGCCCGGTCGACCGTCTCGCAGAAGCGGCGGTTCACGAACGTGAACCGGCCCGAGAGGTCCTTGCGGAAGATGTTCTGGGGAAGGCTCTCGACCAGCGCCTCGAAGAAGGTCTCGCTGTCGCGCAGCATCGCCTCGGTCCGCCGGTGATCCTCGGTCGCCCGGGACAGGCGGCGCGCGTGGTGCCGGAGGTCGAGGTGCATCACGACCTCGCGGGCCACGGTCTGGAGGCCGGCCCGTTGGCGGGTGGTCAACCGGCGCGGCGCCCGGTCCATCATCGCGAGCGCGCCGACCACCTCGCCGGCGGAGTTGCGCAACGGCATCCCCGTGAACCAGCGGTACCCCGCCGCCCGGGCTTCCAGCGGCTCGCGGAGCTCCAGCCAATCGGGCTGTCCCAGCACCCGCCGGCAGAGCCCGAGGGCGACGGCGACATCTTCGCTCCCGAGCCCGAACTGGCCCTCGATCCGCGCGAGATCGCCTTCCGCCAGGACCACCAGGGCGACCGGCACGAACCCGACCTGCGCGGCGAGGTTCGCGAGATCGTCGAAGGGCCCGCCGACCGAGGCGGGCATGGGGGGGGCATCCGGTGTCATCGCGACCGCCAATTAAGACCGTCGCGGGAAAACTCCAAGCCCCAAGTCGGGTGTGTCGCGGAGGTCGTCAGCTCGTTCCGAGTCGTGGAAGTCGCCTGAGCGGCATCCGGGCTGACAGATGGGGCAGCGCGGCAGCGCGGACCCTACCCACGAGGGTAGGGACGGGCTGCTCCCCGCGCCGACGGCATCGGCCGCACGCTGGAGCGAGCCGCCGCCACGGGCGCATCGGGCCCCCTGCCCTTCCTGCCCACCCGATCGCGACACCTCGGAATGACGCGCTTGCGCAATCTCCGGCATCCGGGCTGACAGATGGGGCCGCGCGGCAGCGCGGGCCCTACCCACGAGGGACGGGCTGCCGCCCGTCCGTGACTTCTCCCCGCATCGACGGCATCGGCAGCACGCTGGAGCGAGCCGCCGCCACGGGCGCATCGGGCCCCCTGCCCTCCCGGCACGGCGGATGGCGACGCCTCGGAATGACGCGCTTGCGCAATCTC
>CAIWVP010000073.1 GCA_903916195.1 uncultured Verrucomicrobiota bacterium
GATGGTCCGCGCGGTGACCTGGATTCGTCCGCCGGGCCGGTTGTACTTGCGCGCGTTCTCCAGGAGGTTCTGTACGATCACGGTGCAGTAGCGCCTGTCGCCGGTGATGCGGAGGTCGCTGGGGAAATCGGTCCCGACCTCGATGCCGTTGGTATCCGGCAGCGTGCCCAGGTCGTCCAGGCCGGCCTCGATGAGATGCGAGAGGTCCATCGGCGCGAGCTTCAGCTGGAGGCGTCCGGCATCCGTCCGGGCGAGGAGCAACAGGTCGTCGATGATGCTGGTGAGGCGGTAGGTCTGGTGGACGAGCTCGGACAACTCCTCGCGCTCATCCGGCGCGAGAGGGTCGCGGATGAGCAACTCCTCGAGGCCGGCGCGGAGGACCGTCACCGGCGACTTGAGCTGGTGCGAGGCGTCCGAGGAGAACCGGACCGCGCGCTGGAGACCTTCGTTGCTCAGCTCCAGCTCCGCTTCGGCCCCCGCGCGCCGGATGCGGTTGAGCTCGGATTCCTCGGTCAGCTTCTGCACCGGCAACGCGAGCCGGCGCGAGAAGAAGTGGCTCGCGACGAGGCCGGCCACGAGGATCAACGCCCCGGCGACCATCACCTTCCAGCGCAGGTGGCGTTGCTCGAGGATCAGTTCGTCGAGCAGATGCAGGCTGACCTCGTAGACCGGCGGTAAGAGCGAACCGGGATTGATCTGCTCGTAGAACAGCAGGTGCGGGGCGCCGTCGATGTCGACGGAAAGAGGGCTTGAGTACCGGCCGGGATCGCCGATGCCCCGGGCGCCGATGCCCGGGGCGATGATGGCAGCAAGGGCGGCCTGCGCCGGCTCCGGAATGGACGGAAAATGCAGCCGTTCTCCCAGCCACAGGCCGGTGCGGACCTGTGTCACGGATGATACATCAGCTTCCGTTTCCATCGGTCGAAATCCGATGGCCAGCGCCGCGACCGGCTCGTCCGTCTCCATCGAGATGATCGGCATCGCGACGACCTCGGCGACGCCGTCGCTTCCGTTGGCGGGATCGCGGAGCAGGTAGCCGACCTGGGGCTCGCGCGTCAGCCTGGGCAGGGCGAGCCAGGCCTCCTCGTCGGCGCTGAGCGCACCGGCCGAGGACGGTCCAGACGGCGGGATCACCGCGCCCTTCGCGTCGAGGAAACGATAGAAGATGCCTTGCAACGCGCGTCTCGGGTAACGCTGGTCGCCCTTGGCCATCACGTCGCGCAGCTCGTCCTGCGCGACCGGGTAGAGCAGTTCGCCCGCGTCGTCGCCCGCGTCGCCCTCGATCATGGCGTGGATCCGCGGCTTCTGCACGAGCGCGCGGCAGAGCTCCGCGAGCGCCGCCTGCCGCAGCACTCGGACGGCGCGCAACGCGGCGAGTTCTCCCTGGAATTCCTGCTGGAGCCCGTTCTTGACGGCCGCCGCCAGATCGCGCTGCGCGAGGTAGCGGCCGGTCACCGTCACGGCCGTTACCACGAGCATCATCGACACCATCAGTTTGGCGCGGAAGCTCCAGAACCCGCGCTGGGTGGAAGGGGTCATGGGAGGTCCGCTTTCAGCACGGCGCCGGCCGTGAGCTCGACCGGGATCTCCAACGTCGTCTTGCTGTTGATCCAGGCCTTCAGCTTGAAACGCCCCGCCGGCAGGCCCGCCAAGCGGAAGCGGCCCTCCGGGTCGGTCGTGGTGAAATGCGGCGTGTCGAGCACGAGCACGAGCGCGCGCATGTGCTCGTGGATGTCGCAGCGCAAGGTGACCAGCCCGGCCTTGTCGAACACCTGCGTCGGGATCGGGCGCTCTTCGGGCCGGTACCGTCCGAGATCGAACCGTTTCGCCAGCGAATAGGAGAAGATGTTGTGGAAGGTGTTGTCCTGGTTCGGGAATTCGACCCTCGTGCCGAGCCGGACCGGCAGCAGCGCCGGGACGAAGGTGTAGTTCGTCTGGATGAGCTGGACGGTCGGGAGCGATGCCGCTTTGGGGAACTCGCCTTCGAGATAGACGACGGCGAACGCCGGATCGGGCGCCAGCACGCCGCCGGTCGAGACGATCTCGTAGCGGCGGTTCATCACCGGGATGGATCTGCCTTTGGGCAGCGCCACGCGGCCTTCGATGACCGCCTGGGCCCGGGCCCGGGCCGCGGGGACGAGCAGGCAGATCACCGCCAGGACCAGGAGGCCGCGGGCGGAGATCGGGTCAGGGCGCGGTTTCATCGGTTTCATCGGGTGGAGAGGCGGCCGCCGTGTCGCCGGGCGGCCGGATGGCGTAGCCGACGCCGCGGACGGTGTGGATGAGGGCGTCGTCGAAGCCCGCGTCCACCTTCTTGCGAAGACGGCCGATGAAGATCTCGACCGTGCGCGTGTCGTACTCGTGGTTGCGCTGCCAGACGCGTTCGCAGAGCTCCGTCCGCGAGAAGACGCGCCGGGGCTCCTGCATGAGCACCTGGAGCAGGTCGAATTCGCGCGGCGACAGCGCCACGGCCTGGCCCGCGCGGGTCACGCGGCGGTTGCTGACGTCCATCGAGAGGCCGGCGACCTCGAGCCGGTCCGCGGCGGACGGCGTGGCCCCGCGGCGGCCCAAGGCATCGATGCGCGCGATGAGCTCCTCCATCGAGAACGGTTTCGCGAGATAATCGTCGGCGCCCGCCTTGAGGCCCTTCACGCGGTCCTCCACCTCGCCGCGTGCGGTGAGGATGATCACCCGCGACGGGCATCGCGCCTCGCGGAGCTTCGCCAGCACCGAAAGGCCGTCGAGCGAGGGGAGGTTCAGGTCCAGCACGACGAGGTCCGGCGGGTTGTCGAGCGCGGCCTGTAGGCCGGCGGCGCCGTCGTGCTGCACGGACGCGTCATGCCCATGGCGCGCGAGTCCGCGGATGACGTGGCGAGCCAACTGGGGCTCGTCCTCGACGACCAAGATTCGCATAGATCAAAAATCGGTATCCATTCGCCCGTTCTCCTCTGAACATTCCAAAGCCCCAATTGGGCCGATAAGGTTTTTCGGGCTGGTACAACTGTAGAAAATACAGTCATGGACTGACTTGTCGCTAGGGTAGAATTGGGTAGTTTTGCTCTCGTTTTTGAAGAAATTGGATTGGGTGTGCGGTTCCGTACCTAAATCAGTGGTGACCGGAGGCGGAACGGTGTCCGATCGGCGTGGCTATGACTTGGCATAGAGGGCCCTGAGTTGGAGCAGGGCGGCGTGTTCCGTGAGTTTGTCGCGGAGGGAGCGGCGGAGGCAGCGGATGAACTTGAGGCTGTGCTGGGAGGCCCTCTTGGCCGCCTGGACGAGTGCTGGCAACACCAGACCCTTCTTCGCACAGACCTTGGCGGCTTGGTGGGTGCGTTGCTCCCTGCGGAGGTCTTCGGCCCGGTGGGTGATGCCGTGTTCGTTCTCCAGTCCGTTCCCCGGCGGACTACCGAGCAGCTTGCCCATGCGGACCAGATTGTGGGAGGTGAGGATCAGGAGGGTGCTCAACCCGATGCGGCCCGTCCCGTGTTTGCGCGTCCGGCGCAGCCCACCGATCTCTTTGCACCATCCGAAGATCTCCTCGATCCGTTTGCGCACCTTCTGGCTGGTCTGGTAGCCGAGGGTCCGCGTCGTCCGGTCATCCAGTCCGTGGACGTGCCGGCCTTTCACCGTGGCCACGTGAGGCTTGATCCCGTTGACCCGGCAGAACCCGACCACCTCGGCACTTTGGTGGCCCTTGTCCGCAGCCAGGGTCTCCGGGGCCCTCTCGGCGCGATCCATCTGCCGGGCCAGGAGTTCGGTCGCAGCCTTCGGTTCCATCGCCCCGTGGGCATCTCGTCGAAGAGCGGCGACAGATCCTTCAGGGCGCTGTCCATCAGCACCTTGATCCCTCGCGGCGGATGGTCCTTCGGTACCCGGCTCTCGGCAGGGATCAGGCAGAACATGTCGGCTTGGGGATCAACGGCTCCACGCATCCCGATCAGACGGTCCACATCAAACCCTCTTCACGGTCATTGCAGGGTTCTTCAATGAACTGCTATGCCACTTTGTAGCTGCTCTATTAGGACACCGTCCGCGCGAAGGGTAACGGTTCCGTTACTAAAGAGGCTTTGTCAGGAGCGCGGTGAGAAACAAGGGTGAGGGCGTTGGAACGGTCTGCTTTCACCAATAACTGAAATGAGCCGGTCCTGAGCCCGCCATAACAAAAACACAACCTGTAGCCCTCATGAACTCCACGATTTATACCTCTCCACGTCGCCGCGGCTTCACCTTGGTCGAGATGATCGGCGTGCTCGCCGTCATCGCCGTCCTGGCCGGCCTGCTCGTCCCCCGCGTGTTCTCGGCCATCGCCCAGTCCCGCATCAACACCGCAGCCCTCGGTTACAACTCCCTCAAGTCCGCCTCGCTGCTCTACTTCGGCAAGTACGGCCGCTTCGGCGGCGCCGCAGGTGCCCCGACCAACGCGGTCGCTGCGTGGGATTCCTCCGTCCTGCTCACCGAAGGCTTCGTCGAGAAGAAGTTCGAGACCCAGATGGCCACGGCAACCGAGGTGGACCTCGTCGCCGCATCGGCCAACGTTGCCGTGACCGCGGCGGCGGCCGGCACCTACGACATCGCCGGCATCACCGGCAACAACACGGCGATCGGCGTCAGCGTCGTGGAAGCCGTGCTCACCGGCGTCTCGGCTGATGATGCCAAAGAGCTCAACGACCGCATCGACGGCGCCGCGCTCGGGCTCACAACCGGCACCACCGCGGATATCAAGGGTCGCGTGAAATACGACATCGCCACCGGCACCACCGGCACCGTCCGCCTCTACATCGCCCACAAGTAAACCGGCGACCGATAACTTCCGGGGCGGCCGCGCACGGCGCAACGCACATGACCTCCGTGCGCGGTCCCCGGACCCAAGATTCTCTCACCCCTCAGCAGTCCTACACTCACCATGAAAACCATCCGCGTCCCTCTCTCCGGCCGTAGGTCTTTCCCCTTGGTCGAGATGATCGGGGTGATGTACATCTTGGCAATCGTGGCGTCGTTGATCGTCCCGCAGGTCATCCACGCCGCCGGCCAGGCGCGGGTCGATTCCACGACCGTCAGGTTCAACACCCTCCGCACGGCTTCGATGTCCTACCATGCGAAATACGGCTGGTTCGGCGGGGTCGCTGGGACCGCCTTGGACGTCAGCAGCCCGTACAACGACTGGGACACCCGGGTCCTCTTGGCCGAGGGCATGATCGAGAAGCCCTTTGTCCCGCTCCTCGGCGCTTCCCATGTGGTGAGGGCCGTCGCCTCCACCTCGGCCGCGGTCAACGCCACCAACTCCGCCTACAGCTTGGATGGCGCCGCGGCCAGCAGCACGTCGACCGGCACGGTGATCCTGGAGGTCTGGTCGCGGGACGTGGACCTCGATGCCGCCCGGGACCTGAACCAACGGCTCGACGGTCAGTCGCTGGGCGAGGCCTCAGGCCTACCCGGACCGGACGTCAAAGGCCGGCTGAAGTACGACTTCGCCTGGAGCCCGTACCTGATCCACAAATGATCGCTTCCGCCCCCGTCTTCCCTTCCCGCCATCTTGCCATGAAAACGACGAACTTCTCCCCTGCCATTCGCGGACTGACCTCGTTCGAGGTCGGCGGCCTCCTCGCCGCAGCGGCGTTGCTCGCCGGTCTGGCGATGCCCCGCACCCTCGGGAACCCCGGCCAGTCGGCGTGGTCGGAGACCGAGGCCGGCACCGTCTGGTCCGTGTCGGTGGCGCACGACGCCTGGGAGCCGGCAGCGGGCAGGATCGGTGTGTCCGTGGTCCATCCTGCAGCCCTCTCAACGTTGTCGCCGGCCGGCGTCCAAGGCGTTTCCTACTATGGCGATACCGACCTCTCCACGACAGGGCCGGCGGCCGCGATGGGCTCCGCGTCGTTCGATGCTGCGTGGACCGACACGCGGTCGGGCATGACCGGAGACCGTGGAGGCCGGGCCGGTTTCCCGACAAGCCGCGGGTCCTCCATGCCGGAAGGATCGGAGATCGCTGGGTTCCGGAAGCTGCCCGCCGGAGTGCCTTCCCTGGCGGGGCGCGCCGCCGCAGGCCCACGTTGACCAATTTTACCGGTCCGCCCGCCGGACTGGCCGCTCCATCAAACATTTCCGGACGATCCGGACGATCTAGATCAGCGGGTCGGGTTAGAACAATCTCATCTACACACCATGAAACTCAGACATTCCTCCAACAACCGCCGCCGCGCCTTCACGATGATCGAGATGGTCGGCGTGCTCGCGGTGATCTCCATCCTCGCCGGCCTGCTCGTGCCCCGCGTCTTCTCGGTCATCACCTCCGCCAAGGTCAGCGCCGCGTCGTTCGGCATCAGCTCCATCAAATCGGCGGCCATGATGTACTACGGCAAGTACGGCAAGTTGGGCACGACCAACGGCACCACCATCACGTCCACCAACCTGCCCTTCATCGGCTACGACTCGAACGTGCTCCTGCGCGAGGGTTTCCTGGACAAGCCGTTCGACAGCCCGATCGGCACGGCCTCGGTCCAGCTCGTGGCGGCGGCGACCACGGCCACGGCTCCGGACGGCACCAATGCCGCCTTCAACCTCGACGGCAACTCGTCCTACCCGAACGACGCCGGCAACGGCTCGGTCGTGCTGCAGGTCGTCTTCTCCAACATGGCGTTGGAGGACGCCCGCGAGATCAACCGGCGCATCGACGGCGAGAACGCCATCCTCGGTGAGTCCATCACCGGGACCGACACGCTGGGAGCCGTCAAATACGTCTACTCGGGCAGTGCCCAGACCGGCTCCGTGTACGTCTATCTCGCGCACAAATAGTCCCTGCCACCGACCTTGCCTCCGAACAGCGGTCCGCGGTTGCCACACACATCCGCGGACCGTCTTGCCGACAGCGGTCCCCACACCACCGCCGCTCCATGGGAAAGAACCTACAAGAACGCATCCTCGCCGCCGGGCTGATCACCGAGACCCAGTTCGAGCTGGCCGCCTGCGAACAAAAACGTCGCGGCGTCCCGCTCAACCGGATCCTCGTGGACCTCGGCCTCGTCGCCCCGGAGAAGCTCGCCGACTTCACCGCCGAAGAGGCGCACACCAAGCGGGTGGACCTGGTGCGCTGCCCGCCGGACAAGGTGGCGGTCGCCCTCGTGCCGTTGGAGACGGCGCGCCGCTTCCGCGCGCTGCCCATCGGCCGCCACAACGGTTCGCTCGTCGTGGCGATGGCTGATCCGTTCGACATCGCGGCCATCGACGCGCTCGGCCAGATCTCCGGCCTCCACATCGAAGTCGTCACCGCCACCGAGCGGGACATCCTCAACACCATCGACCAGCTGCACGCCGAGGGGCCGACGATCCAGCAGTCCATCGCACGGGTCATCGAGGACACCCAGAACGACCAGACGCCGGACCAGATCCAGTCCGCCCTCAGCGCCGACACGGCCGAGGCCGACGCGGACGACGCGCCGATCATCCAACTGGTCAGCCAGGTGCTGACGCGGGCCGTCCACCGGCGGGCGAGCGACGTCCATTTCGAGCCGGAGGAGAAGCTGATGCGCATCCGGACGCGCATCGACGGCGTGCTCCAGCCCGACGTGCTCATCCCCAAGGCGATGCAATCCGCGGTCACCGCCCGCCTGAAGATCATGGCGGAGATGGACGTCTCGGAGCAGCGCGTCCCGCAGGACGGCCGCGCGGTGCTCACGGTCAACCGGCGCAAGGTCAACTTCCGCGTGTCCAGCCTGCCGACGAACTTCGGCGAGAGCATGGTGCTCCGCATCCTCGATCCGTCGAGCCAGCTGGGCTCGGTGGCGGCGCTCGGGCTCGAACCGTCCGTCGAGGCCGAGCTGCGCGAGGTGATCGACGCGCCGCACGGCGTCGTGATCGTCACCGGCCCGACCGGTTCGGGGAAGACGACGACCCTCTACGCGGTGCTGAACGAGATCAACAAGGTCGACGTGAGCATCTTCACGCTGGAGGATCCGGTGGAGTTCCCGCTGCGGGGGATCCGCCAGACCCAGGTGAAGGAAGAGGTCGGGCTGACCTTCACCAACTCGCTCCGGGCCCTGCTGCGGCAGGACCCCGACATCATCCTGGTCGGCGAGACGCGCGACACGGAGACGGCGACGCTGATGGTCCGCGCGGCGCTCACCGGCCATCTGGTCTTCTCGACGCTCCACACCAACGACGCCGCCGGCGCGCTCCCGCGGCTCATGGACATGGGCGTCGAGCCCTATCTGCTCCCCGGCGCGCTGCTGGCGGTGGTCGCGCAGCGGCTGGTGCGCAAGCTCTGCCCGAAGTGCCGAGTGCCGGTCGCCGACCCGGAGAAGGTCTTCCGCGACACCAAGCTGCCGGTCCCGTCGACCGGCGTGCCCCGGCTCTGGGAACCGAAGGGCTGCCCCGACTGCCTCGGGATCGGTTACCGCGGCCGGATGGCGATCTTCGAGCTGATGCGGCTCGACGAGCGGTTCCACGAACCGATGGTCCGGCGCGCCGGCGGCCCGGAGTTCCACAAACTCGCCCTCGAAGGCGGCATGAAGACGATGTTCGAGGACGGCCTCCGCCGTTGCGACGAAGGGCTCACCTCGTTGAACGAGCTGCTGCGCGTGGTGCGCTCCCACTGAACCGGCGCCATGCACCCGTTCCATTACAAAGGCATCGATTCCCGCGGCAAGAACGTCTCCGGACGCCTGGTGGCGAACGACGAGCCCAACCTCGAGGAGAAGCTGCGCGGCCAGGGCATCTGGCTCGTCGAGGCGAGGCCCGAGGCCGAGGAGCCGAAGAAGGCCCTGCGCGCGTCGCAGCGGCAGGGCGGCGGGGCGGGCGGCGGATCGCGGCGGGAGCTGATCAATTTCTGCACGCTGATGAGTTTCCTCTGCAAGGTGGGCATCCCGGTCGTGCAGGCGGTGGACATCGCCGCGCAGGACACGGACCACGAGGGCTTCCGTGACACGCTGACGGAGTTGAAGCGCGACGTGGAAAGCGGCCAGCAGCTCGCGGAGGCGATGGAGCGGCATCCCGGCGTCTTCCAGAAGCAGTTCGTCAACCTCATCCGCGCCGGTGAACAGAGCGGCTCGATCCCTGAATCCTTCTCCGAGCTCAAGCGCTACCTCGAGTGGCAGGAGCAGGTCGCGGCCGACGTGAAGCAGGCGACCATCTACCCGGCCTTCGTGCTGCTGGCGACGGTGCTGTTCGTGCTGCTGCTGTTCACGTTCGTCATCCCCAAGTTCGTGGTGCTGCTCAAATCGGTGAAGGTCGCGCTGCCTCTGCCGACGCAGATCGTCTTCGGTCTCTCGGACTTCGCGAAGGCGACCTGGTGGGGTTGGATGATCCTGATCATCGGCGGCCCGGTCGCCGTCCACTTCGGCTGCAAGTATTCGACGGCGTTCAACCGGTTCTTCGACCGCTTCAAGATGTTGCTGCCGGTGATGGGGCCGCTC
Organism: uncultured Verrucomicrobiota bacterium; assembly: GCA_903916195.1. Classification (GTDB taxonomy): domain Bacteria; phylum Verrucomicrobiota; class Verrucomicrobiia; order Limisphaerales; family UBA9464; genus CAIVQB01. The sequence continues at coordinate 9,405 of CAIWVP010000073.1, forward strand.
CTGCACATGATCTACATGGCGCGGCTCGCGCGGAGCCTGGCGGTGCTCTACCGCAACGGCTTGGCCATCCTCAACGCGCTCAAGCTCTGCGAGGGCCTGGTCGGTAGCCCCTTGGTCGCCGAGGCGCTGCAGGACGTCGGCAAACGTGTCGAGGCCGGCGAATCGCTGAGCGAATCGATGCGGCGACACAAGATCTTTCCCCAGCTGCTGCTCCGCATGGTCGTCATGGGCGAGAAGACCGGCAACCTGGACGCCGCGTTGGACAACGTGGCCGAGTACTACAACCTGCTCATCCCGCGGAAGATCAAGAAGCTCTTCGGCATCATGGAGCCCGCCATGATCCTCACCCTCGTCGGCGTGGTCGGCATGGTCGCCCTGGCCGTGTTCATGCCGATCCTGTCCCTCATGGAGAACATCAAGTGAAAACGCTCCCTCCCAGCCGCGGCCGACGGATCCCCGCCGGGTTCACCGTGATCGAGCTGATCGCGGTCCTGACCGTGCTGGCCATCTTGATCAGCTTGGGCGGCAGCTCGGCCTATGTGCGCCTCCGCCAGGGCAACCGCGACCGGGAGACGATCGCCCTCGACGCGTTGGCCGCCGGCATGACCAACGCCGCGCGCAGCGTGCGCTATATCCCGTCCACCTCCGATTGGGTCGCCACGCTCGCGGCGCGGCTGGATTGCGCCGAGGTGCAGGTCGGCGCGAACGCCTCGGGGAACACCCGCGTCTATATGGTGGATCCCGCGATCAACGTCACCCTGCCTTACACGCAGACCGGCGCGGGCATGTCGTCTTCCACCGCGCCCGGCAGCGTCGCCGCCCCGCCGGACGGCCTGCGTTTCCTCTTCCTCTCCAGCACCGCCGACGCGTTGCCGTCGTTGAGCGGCATCACCTTCGACACGCTCTGGAACAACGTGCCCGGCACTTTGCCGGCGGGCTGGCCCGGTTCTTGGAAGGGCGATGCCGCCGACCTGCAGATCCGCCGCGTGGACCTGCGAGGGCTGATGATGCGGCTGATCCTGAACAACGTGGACGCCTACACCGGCGCGATCTGGCAGATCGACGGGGCTCCGAGCACTTTGACCCTGCCGGGCAGCAGCCAGAAGAGCGCGTGGTATTTCGACGGTTCGTTCGTGAGCCTGCACGACAACGCGGGCGCCTTGTACAGCCGCTACGTGCTCAAGGCCGACACGAGCTACACCTTCCAGTCGGGCGGGTGGAGCCCCCACCTGACCTCGAACGGCAAAGGCCCCGGGGTCGACCTCTGCGATGATGCCGCCGCCTTCTTGGCGACACCTCCGCCCCCTTTCAGAAGCGACCGGTGCGGAGCCGATCAGCACGCCGTGGTGGACGAGATGTGCAACTACCTGAAGAGCTATAACCGCTGGAGCAACGACGGGTTCAGGCGCAGCGACGATTCCAGCGAGGACGACGACGACAACAACCACGACCACAGCGACCCCGAGCAGCAGTCCCCGAGATACCGGAACTCGAAGGAGTGCCAGAACCGGGTCAAGACCTTCTCCAAGAACGCCTGCAAATGAACGCCACGGACCATCGGGATCGAAGAGGCTCGCGTGCTGACGGCCGTTCCTTTGATGGCAGGCCGCGGGTGCCCTGCGTCGCCGGCAGATCGGGGAGTTGCGCGGCACTTGTTCATCGGGTCCGGCGGCGGGCCTTCACGCTGATCGAGCTCATCGCCGTGCTGGCGGTGCTGACCCTCGTGGCCGCCGTCCTCGTCCCGATGTTGATCAACCAGAACGATCTCACGGCCCGGGGCAAGGAACAGGCGACGCTGCAGGCGATGGGTGCGGGCCTGCAAAGATATGCGATGCGGACGCGCTCCATCCCCGAGGCCACCAATCTGCTCGCGTTGGTCGGGGCCGAGATCGGCCTTTCGTCGACCGACGCGACGGCCACTCCGCGGAAAGACGCGCGGGTGGTGCTGATCGATCCCGACCTGCACATCGGCCAATACAGCGGGAGCAGCACCATCAGCGGCGGCCTCCTGCCCTACACCCAGACCAACAGCGGCTCCAAGAAGCCTTTGTCGCCGCGGATCATGATCGTCTCCAGCCTCGGAGCGGCCCTGCCGTCCACGCTGGTCAGCGGCATCGCGGCGAACGCCACGTTCACCAACCTCTGGAGCACCGCGCCCGACAAGATCCCATCGCTCTGGTCATGGAGCGGCAAAGGGGAGGACCTGAAGATCCAGCGCATCAACATGGAGGGGTGGTTCACGGAGGTGGCGCTGAACCAGGGCGGTTCGCTGGTGGGTCGTTATGCGCTGGATATGGCGACCAAGCAGAACCAGCCGCCCCCCACGGGCAGCATCTGGATGATCATCGGGACCACGCTTTCGCTCTATTCCCACCCGGGCGGCTCCGACGGCTTCACCGTTGGCCTGCAGACCACGGAGATCATCGACCGGTCGCTCTCCTTCACCTACGAATCCGACGGGGTGTGGCGAGGCCACGCGTTCAGCACCTCCGTCGTGGATCCGACGCTGAGCGATCTGCAGGGTCTGCTCGATGCCTTCAGCCAAGCTCCGGAGAACCCGCGCGCCAGCTATGGGACCACCAAGGCCGATATGCTGGGTGCGTTCCAGGCCTACATGGATGCTTACAAGGCTTGGGCCGCTGCCAGCTACCCGGCCACCGGTTCGCTGAAAACGGCCGCCTCCGCCGCCGCGGACACCTTGGCCACCAAGACCTCTCGGCTGCTGAACCGCTAGCGCATCGCCCCGCCACCGTGATCCAACCTCTCTGAACCGCCGGCACGATGCTTTCACTCCGCAACCAACCCGCCGCTCCGGCCCCGGCCGTCGCCCCCGCGACGGCCGCGCCCGCCGGCCCGGGGCCCGCGGCCCCGTCGGGCCCCAAGTTCCCGTCGGGCCTCACGGGCTTGTCGATCACCTGGCTGAACGGGCGCTTCGCGGCGATCGCCGTGCAGCGCGGGGTCGTCACCGGTCGGTGGATCTGCCCCGAGACGCACGATGCGGCCTCCGACCTGGCCGCCTTGTTCCGCGAGGCGGTGACCCGCACCGGCCACCAAGGCACGACGGTCCAGATGGTCATCGCGCATCCGCGCCTCAACCAGCTGTGGCTGGAGGTGCCGGAGACGGGCGGCCCCGCGGTGCAGCGGTTCCTCCAGCGGCAGGCGCAGCAGGCGAAATCGTTCGAAGGCCCGGCCGCCTTCAGCTCGCAGCCGACCATCACGTCCAAGGCCAACCGCGGGCTGCTCCTGCATCTGTTGCCGCAGGAGCTCATCGGCCAGATCGAGCGCCAAGCCGAGGCGGCGGGGCTGATCCTCACCTCGCTGCTGCCCGTCGGGGCGCTGGTCCAACGGCATCTCGCGCTGCTCCCGCTGGGCAAGGACGAGCTGGCGATGCTCGCCGTGGAGCTCGGAGCCCAGACGGTGCTCGTGGTCGGCCGGAAGAACGGGGAGATCTGCCTGGCCCGCACGCTGAACGAAGGGTGGACGCGCAACGCGGCGCGCTTCGCCGCGGAGGTGAACCGCACGTCGCACTTCGTCGGCCAGCAGTTCGGCCTCAACCCGGCGAGCGTCTGGTTGTCGGGCGCCGTCGCGCCCGATCTCCTCGGCGAACTGCAGCGCGATTTCCCGCTGCCGGTGCGCACGAGCCCGGTCGAGCTGTCCGAGGGCTGGTGGGCCGAGGAATCGCTCCGGAGCCCGGTGGTGCATCCGGCCAATCTCGTGGGACGCGAGCGGCTGGCGGAGCCCAAGCGCCGACGGATGCTGCTGGTGACCTTGGCGGTCGTCGCGCTGCTGGTCCTGGTCTCCTCCGCCGTGGTGGTCGGGTTCCACTTCCTCCGCGTGAAGGAGCAACGCAGCTCGGAGAAGATGAAGCAGAGCGTCGCGCAGCTCTCGAAGCGCTTCCAGGAGCTGACGGTCACGCAGGCGCAGCTCACCCACTACCAGACGTTCATCCGCGAGGCCGTGGACGGACGGCCGCCGCCCGTGCCGGCGTGGTTCCTCGGCCACCTCGGCGATGTCATCGGCACGGACCTGCTGGTCACCAACCTCGTGGTCCGCGCCTCCGGCGACCACTGGCGGGTCGAGCTGGCGGGCCGGCTGCCGGAGGTGCGCAAGAGCGGCGACAGCAACCGCCTCGCCGCGGCCCTGGGCGGATTGACGAACCGGCTCGCGCGCGGACCGTTCCACGTCCGTTTTCCGACCGACGCCGCATCGGCACCGAACCCGGTCGGCGCCCTCAACGCCATCTCGTTGTACTGGATCAAACGGGGGGCCGCGCCCGGCGCCGCGGCCCCGGTCACCGGGGATTTCCGGCTGGACGGGAGGTTCCCATGAGACCTGTCCCGTCCGCGTCGCCGTTCGCGCTGCATCCTTGGGTCCTGCGGTTGTTGCTCATGGTGCCGACCGTCACCGCGATCGCGCTGGTCTGGCATGCGACCACCCGCCTCACCCACGTGCAGCGCGAGATGGCGGATCTCGAGACCCAGAACGGACGGTTGTACCGGGACATCGAGAACGTGGAGCGGGAATGGATCACCGGCGATATAGAGGCGGTGAGGACCCGGCATGCCGAGGTGATGACGGGGATGCGCGGCGGCACCGAGCTGGTCCGCCTCTGGTTGCAACAGGCCAACGAACGCGCGTCGCAGCTGTCGCTGGAGATCGTCCCGCGGTTCGAGGCGCCCATGGTCCGCACCATCGGTTCCACCACGGTCACGCTGGTGCCGGCGACCTTGGACGTACGGCCCGCGATCGGACAGGACGCCGATGCCCGACCGGTCTACCAGCGCCTGCTCGACCTCTGCCTCCAGCTCAGCACGCAGACGAACCGGGCCGACCTGATGCAGATCTCGGTCCAGACCGGGAGCAACTCGGTGTCCCGGGCGACGGTCAGCTTCAGCCTGTGGACCCAGGAGGCCGCGCAGTGAAGAAGCTCCTCAACAACCCGAAGTTCATCAGCGGCCTCGCCGTCGTCGCGGTGACCGTGGTGATCTGGAGCTCCACCAAAGGCCTCCGCCGCACCCGCAGCGCGGTCAATCCTGCCGCCGCCGCCGCCGCCGCTAAGACACGGGAGACCGCCTTCGCCAACGCCGCCGAGGCGGCCAAGAACACCGCCAAGACCGATGCCGAGCGAAAGGCAGGGGCCCTCGTCGCGCCGCCCGGGGTCGCGTTGCCCGAGGCCCCGGTCCAGTTCGGCATCGTGCCTCCGTTCGCGGCGATCGACGGCGCCCGCATCCGCGAACGGATCCCAGAATGGCTGGAGTCGCCGACGCGGGACCCCTTCTCGCTCGCCCCCGGGATGGTCCAGTCCGCCCCGGGCGCCGCGGAGAAGCCGTTCGTGCTGCTCCGCCTGAAGAGCATCTGGCGGCAGACCGGCGGCGCCTTCGCGGTGATCAACGACACCATCGTGAAAGAAGGCGACCTGTTCCTCGGGCTCAAGGTCGCCTCGATCGATGCCGGCGCGGTCACGCTGGTCGGCGACCGCGGACCGCAACGTCTGGAGTTCCCTTCGGCCAACCCCGCCCCGCCCGCCACCAACCCCGCCCCGCCCGCCACCAACCCTCCGCCCCGTCGCGCCACCGGCGCACCTCGCGCCGGCAAGCTCTAGCACGCTCTCCCTCTTCCCATGAACGCTCCTTCCGCCGACCCGACTTCCGCGATCGCTCCAACGCCCCGGCCACGGGACATCCGGCCGGCCCTCCGCCCATCGTGGGTCGCGGCGTGGGCCGGCCTGGCCTTGGCCGCTTCGCTCCATGCGGTCGCCGGACGGCCCGAGCCCGGTCCGACCCGGCGCCCGCCCCAACCACCGCAACCACCGCGGGTGATCGGCGGCGCGGAGGCGGACGAGAAGACGGCGAAGGCATCGGTCGCCGAAGCGACGGAGGAGAGCGCGGCGCTCCCGGTCTTCCCGGCCGATCGGCGGGATGCAGGGACGAAAGCGACCCTCGTGGCCGCCGCCGCCGCGACCGCGAACCCGGAGACCTCGAAACAAGCCCCTGCCGCGGAGAAACGGTTGTTCTCGTTCCAAGCGGTGGACCTGGACCTGAAGGCGGCGCTCGCCCTGTTCGCCAAGGCGAACCACCTGAACATCGTCCCGGATCGCGAGGTCACCGGGCTGGTGACGGTGGATCTCCACGAACTGCCGTTGCAACAGGTGATGCGCGCGATGCTGGAAGCCTACGACTATTGGTGGGTCGAGGAGGAGGGTCTCATCCGCGTGCGCGCCACGCAGACGCGCCAGTTCAGCATCAACTACCTCCGCCTCATCCGGAAAGGCACCGGCCAGACCTCGGCCACGCTCTCGTCGGGCAGCGGCGCTTCGGCCGGTGGTGGTGGAGGCGGGGGCGGGGCTTCGGGTGGTGGCGGAGGCGGGGGCGGCGCCTCAAGCGGGGGCGGGGGCGCCAGCGGTGGGGGCGGCGCCTCGGGCGGAGGCAGCACCTCGTCGTCCGTCTCGCTCACCGCGGACAACCCGGTGGATTTCTGGACCGAGCTCAAGACCGAGCTCGGCAAGGTGCTGACCGATGCCGGCCGGACTTCGATGGCCGTGAACATGACCGCCGGCATGTTGATGATCACCGATCGGCCGGGAGCGATCAAACGCGCCGAGATGTACCTCAAGAACCTGGAACGGACGGTCGTCCGCCAGGTCGAGATCGAGGCCCGGTTGTACAGCGTGACCCTCAACGATCAGTTCCAGTTCGGCGTGGACTGGAACCAAGCGGTCAAGATGTACGGCAACACCATGAGCATCGGTAGCCTGCCTGCCTCCCTGAACCAGCCCATCGGCGGGACGGCCTTGCCCGGCACCGGCACCGGCATCACCCCGGGGAACGGCGGCACCACCATCGGCAACATCCCCAACTCGATCAAGAGCACAGGCGGCGCCGGGTTGAACGATTCCGCGGCCAACCTCTCGTTCAACAACGCCAACACCGCCGTGCTCGTCCGCGCCTTGCAGGAACAGGGCAGCGTGAAGGTCATCTCCAAGCCCCGCGTCCGCACGCTGAACAACCAGACCGCGCTGATCAAGGTGGGCACCGAGAAGCCCTACTTCCGGCAGGCTTCCACGCTCATCAGCAACAACACCGGCACCACCCAGACCACCGGCGACGAGGTGACCTTCGTCACCATCGGCACCATCCTGTCGCTGACGCCCCAGATCTCCGAGGAGGGATGGATCACCCTCGATGTCTCCCCCGTCCTCTCGAGCCTGATCGGCGACGTGCGCTCGCCGAGCGGCACGACGGTGGCGCCCCAGCTCGATATCAAACAGGTGTCGACCATCGTCCGCGTCCGGGACGGATCGACCGTCGTCATCGGCGGTCTCATCCAGAACGAAGAAGGGAAGGTCAACCGCAAGATCCCCTTCTTCGGCGACATCCCGCTCCTCGGACGACTCTTCCAGGGCCAGTTCGATTCCAAGAACCGGAACGAGCTGGTCATCTTCATCACCCCGCGCGTCGTGTCCGGCGAAGGGGAGACGGAAGGCGCGACCGGCCGGTGATGCCGGTGTGCTCGCGGCGATAGCAGCCAACTTGCGGCGGTGCGGGAAGGGCTCCGGGCTGTGCCCGGAGGGTTGTGTGTCCCCGCATCCCGCAGGTTGGCTCCTATCGCCGACACGACAGGGATCCTCGGGCTGCCCATGGGCGGGCGGTGCCGGTCGCAGGGATCAGCTTGGGGAAGCGGCGGTCATGGGCTCCGGGCTCCGGTCCGGAGGATTGTGTGGACCGCCGCGCCCAGGCTGATCTCTGCGACCCTTTTGGCGCACCGATCAGGGCCGACCCGATTTACGGATGCGATCCGGAGTGGCGGACCGCAGTGGGAGGGAAATCGCGGACCGGAATCGGGGAACGCGGCAGCGATGCCGGTCGCCGATCTCCTGTCGATCACGGGGAAGGGCGAAGCTGGGCCCCTGCAAGCGGACGGGCCGCCCTCGGCTCGCAGAGCCGCTTCAACTCATCGGCGACGAGCTGGTAGTCGGGCGGATTTTGCAGCGGCAGGAACTCCAGGAGTAAGCAACGGGCCTCGGGCGGCCAGTCCGTGCGCCGGTCGCCGCCGCTGAGCTTCGGCGCGAAGCCGTCGCGCTCGCTGAGCAAAGCCGTCCGCAACTCGCAGAGCCGGGAGCGGCTCCCCCCTATGCGAGGCGGCAGTGTCGGCATCGAGCGCACCGGCGTTGAAGTCGTGGAGGACGCGGCGGACAAATCCGAGGGGATGGCGGTGGATCAGCTGCTTGTTTTCATAGTGGGCACCCTCCCAGCGCGGCGCATCCGCGGCAACGTCAGCGCCGGGCCGCGGCCTCGCCGGAATCCACCGCTACGCTCCGGCCTCCGGCGAGGCTGCCCCCATCGGAATCCACCTTTGTTCCGTCTCTGTCCGGTTTTGCTCCGGCCCCGACAACAAATCGGCCCTGGCGTGCCTAGGCTCAGCCGGTGGCGATGGTCATGACAGGGGATAAGCCCATCCCCTTTGGCGAATCGACCTTGGCCGGCCTCGGGCCGCCGTTCACTTCAGCAGCCAATCGGCGACGGTCTCGGCCTTCGCATCGGCATCCAGTTTGCCGGCGCCGAGCGCGAGCAGCGCCGGCACGTCGCCGTACTTGGCGCCGCCGGGGAGGAAATCAGGCGAGCGCAGGTCGAGCAGCTTGCCGAAGCGGAATCCGCTGATGTGGATCGCCGCGCGGTCGATCGCGCCTTCGGATTGCGCGCGCGCCGCCGCCGCGACCGGGCCGGTGCCGTCGAGCGCCACGAGACTGATCTGCTTCGAGGGGCGATCGTGTCCGCGGATGTAGCTCACCGCGGTGAGCACGTCGTGGACGCGGTGGACGAAGACGGCCGGGTTGTAGCCGAAGGTGTACGCCCCGGCCTCGCGCGGGTTCTTCACCCGGGGCGTCCGGGTGAGGGGACGTCCGTCGGCGAGCGACTCGCCTTGGTACAGCAGGTCGATGCCGAGCACGGTCGCGCCGGAATCCACCAGCTTGCGCACCTCGGGCTTCAGGTCGCCGCCAGCGGTGTAGAGGCCGGCTTTCCCTTCGGCGGTGAGCCAGAGTACGGTGTGGCCGTTCCATTGCTTGGGATAGCAGAACACCGCGGGCAATTCCTCGTGGTAGCTCGTGTTGCGGAGCAGGCCGGCCATCTGGATCCAGCCGCCTTTGTCCTGCTTTTCCTTCATCTCCCACGCGGCGTTGCCGGCGTCGGCGAGGCCTCCGTCGAGCACGATGTCCCATCCGCCGCGCAACATCGCGCGGTGCTTCTCCGGCGACGACTCCTCGAGCTTGGCGATCTGGCGCCGGGCGTCGGCGTCCCAGGCCTTCAGCAGCTTGCGCTCGAAATCCGGGTCCGCGGCAGCGGGCGCCGGATGCTGGGTGTCCCACACCGAGAGCTCGGCGCGGGAGAGGCGCTGGTGATCGCGCTCGACCACCGGCTCGGTCTGGCCGAGGCGGAAGTGGCGGTTGAGCCAGGTGTAGAAGGCCGAGCGCGAGACGGCGTTGTAGTTGTGCGGAAAATGTTCACCGCGATGGAGCATCACCTCCTGCGGCGCGCCGAGGAATGTGTAGAGCTGCTTGAGCTCCGGGAATCCTTTGGTCGACATCTCCTTCGTCCAGTCGTCGGCGCTGGTCATGCCGAGGGGCTTCGGCGCGAAGAGAGCGGCGAACTCCACGTTGCCGGTGCCGACGCGCAGCAGGCTGGCGTTCTCGCAGGTGCAGCCGCCCTGCATCCCGGTGCTGACCATCACCGCGGGGAACGAAAGCGTCACCCGCGGGTCGATGGCCGACACCATCATCGTCTGCGTGCCGCCGCCGCTGGCGCCGGTGACCGCGACGCGCGCGGGGTCGACCTCCGGCAGTTCGAGCACGAAGTCGAGCGACCGCACGGCGTTCCACGTCTGCAGGCCCATGATGCTCTGGAGATGCGCCTCGGCCTGCGGGCTGTAGAGGCCCCAGTCCTCGGTCGTGTCCATCTCGGGACGCGCCTTGGCAAAGTTGTGCACCACCTGCTTGGAGAACTGCACCGAATCGGAATCGCTCAGCATGTCCCACTGCCAGACCACGCAGCCCATGCGGGCGAGCTGCACGCACATCGATTGGAACCGGCTCTTGCCGCCCTGTTCGAAGCGCTCCTGTCCCGTGGCGATCTCTTTCCGGAGTTCTTCGTCGGTCGCCTCGGAGAGCCGCGCGTCGGCCCAGTGCCCGTGGGCGAAGAGCACCGCCGGCACCTTGCCGGTCACGTTCTTCGGACGGTACAGGCTGCCGGTCACGAAGAAGCCGGGCGCGCTCTCGAAGTACACCTTCTCCACCGAGTAGCCGTCGCGCTCGATCCGGCCGTGGATGACGGCGTTGAGCGGCGCCTTGGTGGGCATGGGCCATAGACCTTGCGACACCAGGATCTGGCGGCGCACGCGCTCGGAGCGCTTGGCCCAGGCGTCCTTCGATGTCGGCGGCGTGAAGGGAAAATAGCCGTCGAGGTCCTTGAGCGGGGCGAGGCGGTGGTCGTCGGGAAGCCGGCCTTCCGGCAGCACGCGAGGGCCGGCGGCGGATGCCGGCGCGACCAGCGCAAGCGAACAAGCCAGGGCGAGGAGGGCGGGGCGCGCGCGGTGGATCATGGGCGGATGCTATCGCCCCGACCGTCGCTGACAACCTTCATGGCGGCGGAGAGTGGAGCGCAGAGTTGTACTCGGCTTTATCGCGGATTTGGAATCCGCAGACGCTGTGGCAGGTGAACGGGTGGGACTTGCCGACGCCCTGCCGAGTGCAACTCGGCGGTACAGCAGATTAAAAATCTGCGCTACGAGTGCCCGCCACGTCCGATCACACCCGGCGGCGGAGAGTACGATCGGAAGCGGCGGTCGGTCGGGTGGTGTGAGGAAAGATCCCGTTAGGCTTGCCCGCGGAGGTCGGCGCGAGCGGCGCCAGGACAGATGGGGCCGCGCGGCAGCGCGGCCCCTACCCACGAGGGTAGGGACGGGCTGCCGCCCGTCCGTGACTCCTTCCCGCGTCGGC
>CAIWVP010000074.1 GCA_903916195.1 uncultured Verrucomicrobiota bacterium
TATTGCCCGCCAGCGAGTTTATATCGGCACCGACCCTTCCACCGACCCCGCAGAACCCGGCCCGCTGCAACCCGTCCACAGCCCCGCCGCGCCCAACCCCAGGCTCTCTTTCCCATGGATCGGCGTGTACGCCGTTCTCACGACACAGGAGATCGTGGAGATATCAGCCCTCGATCTCCGAGCGTTCGATTTGATCGGTTATGATCTGGCTGCCGTCCCTGAACCGCAGGACTTTGCGGCCATCGTCGGCGTTTTGCTCCTCGGTTTCGCCGGCGTACGCCGGTTCGGCAGCCGCTGAGGACGGGCAGGCGGCCCGCTGTTGCCCGTAGAGAAAGAGGTTGTGGGTGAGGACGATCAGTTGGGCCTGGGCCTCCTTGCCGGTCAGACTGCTGGCCCAGGCCTTCTTCTCGGCAAGCCGGTTCTTGATCTCGTCGAAGACCTTCTCGGCCTCCCATCGCCGCCGGTACAGCTCGGCGACCACCCCGGCGGGAAGGTCCATGACGTGGGTCAGGAACTCGTAGCTCTCGCCGCCCTCAGGATCGGTGTGGCGGACGATGCGCAGCAGGTGGCCCTCGCGGGTGCAGATCCGGCGGTCGTCCTCAAGCTACCCCCACGCGTCGGTGAACAGCCCCGCTGAACCGGGAATCCGCGTTCACTCTGGACCCGTGCGCAAAGCCGCAGAACGCCAAGTGCCCGCGCTACTTCACGCGGGCAGACAACGGTCTCGGACAGGATTGGAGCCGGGATGTCGTGTCCATGGACCCGCCCCTGCGGTCGGGGCATCGGGGCATGGGTGGAGAAGGCGACCACTTCGGCGCAGCAGGGAGCCGTGGTGGTCGGTCTGCTTCCGGCCCGGCCCGACACCCGTTGGTGGCTTAGGTACGTCGTGCGCGGTGAGGTCAGGCTCCTTCGGGGCCGGATCCAGTTCGAAGGCGGCAAGGCAGGGCCACCGTTCCCATCGGCCATGGTGGGGTTCCAGTCGGCCATCGTTGTCTTCCGACCGCCGCAGTTCCGTCCGGTTCCGGCGTGAAAGGGCCAACCCTTCGCCGGGCCCCTCGCGGACCACTTTGGCTCAGCGCACGCCGACTCCCGCCTTCGAGGCCGCCTGCCGGAGAACCTCGTCCTGGGTGGCCAACGGCAGCCGTTCCCGCAGGGCGAGTTCGAGGTAGCTGGCGGACGTTCTGCCCGAGGGCGGCGAGAACGGAGTCACGTTTCGGCATGACTCATAGTCCATGCCGAAACCGTGCGGAGTGCTTTGGACGATGAGTCTAGACGAGAAACGATGGAGCCGAGGCGCGTGGCAGCCCGACCCAAGTGCGGAAATCGGAAGCGTAGTTACGGCGCCCCCGCCCCCCCCCGCGCAGCGGACGAACTTCGCCTCCTCCAGCGCGAGCCGTTCCAACACGTTGTCGGTCATCGGCACCAAGCTCCCAGCGGGGCCGGACCCGAGTGGGAAATACGGAAACGCCCACGTTCTGCCTCGTCCCAAGACGAGGACAATTGGGCGCCGCAGGGGGGGGGGGCGACACGCCGATGTCACATTTTTGGCATTGGTTGCACCCACCGTGCCCCCAGACTCAAAGACGATGTCACGGACCGTGCCAGCCGCCCCGACTTTCCTGCCCAATCTCGTGGCAGCGGCATTGTGTGCCATCGTCACCATCGCCTATGCCGGCAGTTTTGGCGGCCTCGTCTTTGGCGGGCCCTTGGATCCGTTTGTCGGCCGCGCCGTCATCGCGGCCCTCGTGAGCAGCATCGTGGTGCTGCCCCTGCTGGCGTGGCGCAGCTCCTTCTCCTTCAGCCTGGGCGGACCCGATTCGAATCCGGCCGCGATCCTGGCCTTTACGATGGCGGCGGTGACCGGCGACCTGCTGACGGGGGCCAGAGCCACGCCGGCGCAACTGGTGCCGACGGCGCTGATGCTGCTGTTCCTGTCGTCCACGGCCTGTGGCCTGGTGCTGTATGCAACCGGTCGGCTCGGATGGGGCCGCTACGTGCGCTACATCCCGCACCCAGTGGTCGGCGGTTTTCTGGCGGGGAGCGGCTACCTGCTCGTGGCGGGTGCGTGGAAGATGCTTACCGCGCGGCCGCTGAGCCTGCTGCGGCTCGGGGAGATCGCCCACGTGCCGCTCCTGGCTTGGGGCACCGCGCTGCTGGTCGCCCTCGCCCTGCTGGTCGTGACGCGGCTATGCCGGCATTTCCTGGTCATCCCGCTCTTGCTGCTGGGCGCGATGGGCTCTTCCATGCGGCGCTCTGGGCGCAAGGCATCGATCTGGGGACGGCCCGGCAGACGGGCCTGCTGCTGGCGCCGCTGCAGGCGGGGGACTGGACGCATGCCGGGAACTTTCCCTACCGCGAGGTGCGGTGGGACCTGCTGCTGCTGCACGCCAAGGATTTCGGGGCGATGACCACGGTGGCGGTCATCACCATCCTCCTGAACACCACGAGCCTGGAACTGGCGTCCAACGTGGAGGGCGACGCCGACCAGGAACTCAAGGTGCTCGGGTTGGCCAACGTGCTGATCGGCCTGGGCGGCGGGATGGTGGCGGTGAATTCGTTCAACCGCACGCTGCTGAACCTCAAGGCAGGGGCCAATTCGCGGTGGTCGGGCTTCCTGTGCGCGCTGTTCCTCCTGGTCGTGGGGCTGCTCGCCCCGGGTCTGATCGGCCTGCTGCCGAAGCCGGTCCTGACCGGGCTGATCCTGTTTCTCGGCTTGGGCCTGCTCCTCACGTGGGCGGTGGAATCGCGCACGAAGATGCCGTGGAGCGACTACCTCATCGTGCTGGCGATCCTCTTGATCGTCGCCAGCCTGGGCATGGTGCCCGGGGTGCTTCTGGGGCTCTTGACCGCGTGCGTGAGCTTCGTGTTCACGCTCAGCAAGAGCCCGACGATCCGCAACCGCTTCTCCCTGCTCGACCGCCGGTCCAACGTCGAACGGCCCCAGCACCAAGCTGAGATCCTGAAGGCCCGGGGCGGGGAGATGCGCGGCTTTGCGCTGCAGGGCTTCCTGTTCTTCGGCACCACCAGCCGACTGCTGGAGGAGATGAGGAGCGTCCTCGGCGAGACGCGCTTCGTGCTGTTGGATTTCCGGCTCGTGCACGGGGTGGACGGCTCGTCCACGGTGGCCCTCAAAAAATCACGGAACCTGTGCGCCGAGGCCGGGATCACCCTCGTCTTCTCGGGCATGTCGGCCGCCGTCGAATCCAGCCTGCGGCTCGGCGGCGTCCTCGCCGAGGCCCCGGCGTTGTGGACCTTTGCCGACATCGACCACGCCCTCGAATGGTGCGAGGACCAAGTGATCGCGCCGGTGCTCCCGGATGCGGAGCTGGTGGTGGCGCTCGCCGGCCTGCTGACCACCGAGGACGTGGCCTATCTCGTGGCGCACTTTGAGAGCGTCGAGGTGGCGCGCGGCGAGCCCCTGATCCGGCAAGGGGAGCCAGGCGACTCGATGTTCCTCATCGAGCGCGGTCGGGTGAGCGTTTACCTGCGGGGCCCCACCTCGGAGGACACGTGCGGGCGGCCGTTGCGGTTGCGGACGTTCACCGTGGGCACGGTGGTCGGGGAAATGGGGCTCTACACCGGTGCCTCCCGCACCGCCGACGTGATGGCCGACGAGCCGACGCGGGCGCTCAGGCTGGACGGCGAGCAGATCCGGGATCTAGAAAAACACCTACCGGAACTCGCGAACAAGCTGCACCGGTTCGTTGTGCGCAGCCTCGCGCAGCGTCTCGCCGGCGCCAACGCCCAGTTGCACGCCCTGTCCTGACAGGCCGTTGCCCCGCCCTGTTTTACATCATCGTCCCGACCCGTTCTGGCATCCCGGCCGTCTGGGAGTCGGCCTGCTTCGATAAAAAGAACAGAGAAAACGGGGTTCTACGTTGGTTGTTTTTGAGTTCGAAGTGGGCGGGTGAAAGGCCTCCGAGGGAGGTGTGGCGGCGCTGGCGGTTGTAGAAGACTTCGATGAAGTCGAAGATCTCGGACCTGGCGTGTCGCTGGCTGATGAACCTCCCGCGGTAGACCAGCTCCAGTTCGAGGGTGCTCCAGAAGCTTTCCGTGGAGGCGTTGTGGTAGCAGTTGCCCCGGCGGCGTACTCGACGCCGCGGTCGGAGTGGAAGAGGAGTCCGGGCGGCGGGGAGCGATGCAAGGTCCCATGGAGAGAGCCGCGAGGACGAGTGCGGAGTCGATGGTCGGGCATGGCCCAGCCGACGATCCTGCGGCTGTGGAGATCGAGGACGCCGACGAGATAGAGCCAACCTTCGCCGGTCTGTATGTAGGTGATGTCGTCGACCCAGATCGGGTCGGGGGCGGAGGTCGGGGGAGCAAGCGCGAGGCGATCGGGGGCGATGGGTTGGTCGAGCTTGCTGTCGGTGGTTTGGACGCGGTGGCGGCCTTTCTGGCGGCCAAAGATGTGCTTCTGCCGCATGAGCCGGGCGATGCGGTTGCGTCCATGGCGGCCACCCCGGTCCCGGAGTTCGAGGGCGATCCTGGGAGCGCCATAGGTCTGGCGGCTGAGGGAGTGGATGGCGACGGTCCGTCGGCGAGGGCGAGGTCCTCGAGTGCGCGGGGACCGGGAGCGGAGCGGCGGGCGTCCCAGTCATAGAAGCCGCTGGTGGAGACCAGGAGATTCTCGCAGAGCATGGCGATGGAAGGGGCGTTTCTCATCGCATGAACCCTTTCGAAGCGCTCGATGGGGGGGCGGAGAGGATGCCCAACGTTTTTACAGAATATCGCGTTGCTCGCGCAGGTGGCGGTTCTCGCGCCGGGCTTCATCGAGTTGGGACTGGAGGTCGGAGGCGGTGGGCCTCCTGCCCCCCGCCGCCGCTCTCCCCCCAGCGGCGTCGGGGGGCAGGAGCTTGCGCCAGGCGAAGAGCAGTCCTTCGGTCAGGCCGAGTTCTTTGGCGACGACGGCGGCGGATTTGCCACTGGAAAGCCAGTTGCCGACAGCCTCGCGCTTGAAGGTCGGGTCGAACTTGCGGCGGGTTTTGGGAGGGGATTCTTTGATGGGCTTCATGGTACTCGATCTCCCTTCCTCACCGTCCGAGAAATCGAAGCAACCTCACGAGTCCGGTTGCGTCGCTCATCTGGGATCCTTGAGCCAGGCCACCTTGATCTCCTTCTCCAGTGCCCTGAACTCGGGGTCGCCTGTGACAAGTTCCGCCTTCTTCTCCTTCGCCAACGCGGCGGCGAAGGCGTCGGCGAGGCTCAGCTTGAACCGGGTCTTGAAATCAGCAGCGGTGTCGGCCAACCGCCGGTCTGCCGGGTGGAATTCGATGGGGGCCGCCCTGAGTTCGCCCGCGATGGTCTTCCACGCCGCTTCGCCGTCCTTGCGCCGGATGGTGTATTGCACCTCGGCGTAGTTCACCTCGGTCATGTGGACGGGTTGATCGCGCTGCCCCGCCCTTTCGAGGATGGTGGCGACGGCCTCCGCACCTGGCTCATCGCGCAACAGGGCCAGCAGCGCGTGACTATCGAGAACCTGTGCTGCGCGCATACTTCGCCTCCTCCAATGCTTTTTCCTCTGCCTTGTGCTCCGCCCATTCTTGGGCAAAGGGCTTGTCGCCCGGCTTGCGTTTCAGGATCCCCCGGAGGCGGCGGATGGTCACCGAGGTCACGGGCTTGAGCAGGATGCCGTCCGGCGTGGACTGCACGACGGCCTTGGTGCCGTGCTCGATCTGGAACTCGCGGCGCAGCCACGCGGGGATGACGACCTGCCCCTTGGTGGTGAACCAAACGGAATCAGTTTTGGAAGTGGTAGCCACTGGGTGGAGTATGACTTTACAAAATAATTCGTCAAGAAACCGAACTTCCTACTTTATTGCGTTTGGCGGATATGCGTTCGCTGGAAGCGGGCCGAGCGGTCCGGCACCGCCCCCGAACGAAAATGGGCCGGGCTTGCGCCCGGCCCCGAAGCGATCAGTACTTCATGTCCGCGACGGTACGGCCGGCGGGGATGAACGGCAGCACGTGCTCGGCGTGGTCGACGGCCTGCCCGTTGGTCATGGTGGCGGCCACCACGTCGCGCTCGCTGGTCTGGCGCGATCAAGGGGGGCGTCTCGGTCGGGAAGGATCTAAGGCGGCATTTACCGCTGGCGTCGTTCGCCACCTCGAAGCCGATACTGCCGTCGATGCGGTGTCGGCGGTAACCGGTCACCTCGGTGAGACCGAAGGGGACGACGCGGGGCCACGCGGCGACCTGCTCAAGGGTCCGACGACCGCATTGCGTTCATGCTCGATACCGTCGGAAAACACCAACTTACGTTTCCGGTTTGGCAGACCAGAAAATACGTAACCCATTGATTATCAATGGAGCCGGTGGTCGGGATTGAACCGACGACCTACGGTTTACGAAACCGTTGCTCTACCACTGAGCTACACCGGCTTTGGTGATCTATTCCAGGCACCGAGAAACGGAACAACGACACAGAAAACACCAAGTCGCCACCCATTTTTCTCCAGTCCGAAGGTTTTGCCCTGCAAGCCGCCCCTTCAGGACCCATGCAAAGAGTCTGCTGCTCGCGCGAAGCTTTCTTCGCGAAAAACCCTGACTGCCTCCACATTGCCCCGGATGCGCGGACGTAGTACGCGTTCGCAAAACCCTGAGGCAAGCAGTTTCGTCATCCTCGCCGCGAGGTTTTCAAGAGACACAGGTAATGGCGCGCCAGCCGATGCGAGCGCCTTCGGACACCGGTTTGAAGCCGCACGGCAGGATACCTCTGAGGTCATCCCGCGAACGAGCAGGGTGGGCATCGGAGACACCGGGGCGGAGTCACGCCGGCTCAGATGAAAACACGGCCGGAGAGAGTGGATCTGGAAAACAGGAAAGCAGGAAACCCGGGGCTTTGCCGGTTCCGTCCCTGTTCTCCAGATCCATCGGTTCCAAAGATCGGATGGCGCTTCGCTGCTCCACAGGTCCGCGATCCGCAGGCCTCGTCTCCTGCCCAGCGCCAACCGATCTCCTCGCGGCCTGCCCGGTCCGGCTCGCCGAAACAGCAGCACAACTCCGCGAAATCGGTCCGCCACTTCCGATCGCACCCGCACACCGCTTCCCTGTTGCGCCGGCCACGGTGCGCAAGGAACGCTCGGGCGGTGCCCGCGCCGTCCATCGAGATCGATCGTTTCGCCCATGAGCGGGCCTTGCACGCCACCGGCCTGATGCGGCTCGCGGGCGTCGATGAGGCCGGTCGCGGTCCGCTCGCCGGACCGGTCGTCGCCGCCGCGGTCATGTTCCCGGCGGAATGGCTGGCACCCGGTCTCCCGGCCGCACTGCGCGGA
>CAIWVP010000075.1 GCA_903916195.1 uncultured Verrucomicrobiota bacterium
AGGGACGGGCTGCCGCCCGTCCGTGACTGTTCCCCGTGTCGGCGGCATCGGCGGCATCGGCAGCACGCTGGAGCGAGCCGGGGCCACGGGCGCATCGGGCCCCCTGCCCTCCCGGCCCACCGGATCGCGACACCTCGGAATGCAGGGCTTGCGCAAACTCCGGCATCCGGGCTGATTCGGCCCGCGCCGTTCTCCCGACGACGGGCACCGGTCTCGTCGCTGCCGGCGCGGCCGGAGACCGCGCAGAGCCGGCAGATCATTCCTGTGCGATTTCCAAACCTGATGGACCGGAGCGGCTGGACCGATGCGCTCCGGCACCACGGCATGGCCGGCGTGCTGGTGCTGCTGTGCATCTTCTTCTCGGCGGTGACCCTGCGCGACAGCCGCCCTTCCGGTGCCGAGGCCGCGGAAGCCGTCGCCAACGGCCTGTCGTCGTCCCGTGGCGCCTCGCCGGTCCTCATCGTCGCACGGGACACGGATGCGGACCGGCTGTTCGCCGAGGCCTTGGACCGGGCGCTGACCTCCGCGGGCGGCAAGGTGGCCGGCAAGGTCGTCGGCGAACCGCGCGACGTCCGCGACGCGCTTCGACGCCTGGACGCGGCCGGAACCCGGCTCGGTGCCATCGCCACGACGACGGAGTGCGCGGGTTGGACCGTCTTCGCCGACCTCGCCGGCAAGTTCCCGGCGCTCGGCACGCCGGTGATGGTCTCGCCCCGGGCATCCCGTTGGCCGGTGTTCCTCACCCGGCAGAACCTGCTCAACGTGGCCAACCAGATCGTGGTCGTCGCCATCCTCTCGGCCGGGCTCACCTTCGTGATCCTCACCGGCGGGATCGACCTGAGCGTGGGCAGCCTGGTGGCGCTGGCGGCGGTGGTGGCGACGCGGCTGGTGCGCGACCGGTTCGGCGGCGCGGCGGCCGGGCCGGGGGCGCTGGTCGCCTGCGCTTTTGCCGGCATCGCGCTCTCCGCGCTGATCGGCGCCGCTTCGGGCGGCGCGGTCGTGCGGTTCCGGTTGCCGCCGTTCATCGCCACGCTGGCGGTGATGCAGGTGGCCAGCGGTCTGGCCTTCCTGCTCGCGGAAGGTCGTTCGATCTACGAGCTGCCGGACGTCTCGACGTGGCTGGGGCGCGGCACCGGGATCTTCGGTCTGCCGCACGCGGTCGCGCTGATGGCGCTGGTGTTCGCCGCGTCGCACGTGCTGCTGACGCGGACGGTGCTCGGCCGCCAGCTCTACGCCGTCGGCGGCAACGAGCAGGCGGCGCGGCTCTCGGGCGTGCCGGTCGGCCGGGTGAAGCTCTTCGCCTACACGGTGAGCGCCGCGCTGGCCGGGCTCGGCGGGATCGTGATGGCGTCCCAGCTCAAGAGCGGCGCGCCGACCTACGGCGCGAGCTACGAGCTCTACGCCATCGCCGCGGTGGTGGTCGGCGGCGCGAGCCTGAACGGCGGACAAGGCAACGTGATCGGCACCTTGATCGGCACCTTGATCGGCGCGCTGATCATCGCCGTGATCAACAACGGCATGAACCTCACCGGCGTCGAGAGCTACACCCAGAAAGTCGTGCTCGGGCTGGTGATCCTCGGCGCGGTGCTGCTCGACCGCTTGAAACAACGATTGCCCGGCGGGAGCCGGAGCTGACCGGCTGCCGTCCGGCTACGGGAGGTAGAGGCCCTCGTTCGCCACCACTTCGGCGACGCCGGCGGGCAAGAGATGCCGCACCGGGCGCCCTGCGGCGACCCGTTGGCGGATCTCCGAGGACGAGACCCGCAACGGCCATCCGCGCAAAGGGCGCAACCGGAAGGGGGCCGGCAGTCCGGCCGAGGGTTCGCCGGGACGCGGGATCACCACGAACTCGACGAGCCCGGCCAGAGTCTCCGCCTCGCGCCATTGCGGCAGCGTGGGCACATGGTCGGCGCCGATCAACCAGCAGAGCTCCGCGCCCGGATGCCGCGCGGCGATCTCGCGCACGGTGTCCACCGTGTAGCTGACGCCGCCGCGCCGCAGTTCCAGGTCGTCCACTTCGAAGCGGGTGCCGCCGGCGAGCGCCATCCGGAGCATGCGCATCCGGATGCCGCCCGGCGCGGTGGAGGTATCCGGCTTGAACGGGGACCGCGCCGCCGGGAGGAAGATGATCCGGTCGAGCGCCATCTCTTCCAACGCCGCCTGCGCGACCAGGAGGTGGCCGAGGTGCACCGGGTCGAACGATCCGCCGTAGAGTCCGATGCGCATGACCGGGGCGGGATCAGGTCGGCTGTTGCGTGCCGCGATGGCGTTCGTAGGCGCCGACGATCCGTTGCACGAGCGGATGGCGGACGACGTCGCGCTTACCGAACTGGATCAACGCGATGCCCTCGATGTCCACCAGAGCGCGCTGGGCCTCGACCAGGCCGGAGCGCTTGCTCGCCGGCAGGTCGATCTGGGTGGGGTCGCCGGTGACGACGACCTTCGATCCGAAGCCGAGGCGGGTGAGGAACATCAGCATCTGCTCCGTCGTGGTGTTCTGCGCCTCGTCGAGGATGATGAAGGACATGTTCAGCGTGCGGCCGCGCATGTAGGCGAGCGGGGCGATCTCGATCACGCGACGCTCCATGTTCCGCTCGATCTCGTCGGGCGGCATCATGTCGTGGAGCGCGTCCTGCAGCGGGCGCAGGTACGGGTCGAGCTTCTGGTGCAGGTCGCCGGGCAGGAACCCGAGCGCCTCGCCGGCCTCGACCGCCGGCCGGGTGAGGATGATGCGGTTCACCTTGCCTTCCTTCAGCGCGGCGACGGCCATCGCCATGGCGAGGTAGGTCTTGCCCGTGCCGGCCGGCCCGATGCCGAAGGTGACGTCGTGCTCGCGGATGGCCTGCACGTACTTCTGTTGCCCGAGCGTCTTCGGCGTGATGGACGATTTCTTCCCGGAGGTGGCGATCCGGGTGGAGAAGAGGCTGTCGAGCGCGTCGGCGCCGTCGTTCTTCACCACGGCGACGGCGTGGGCGAAATCGCGCGGTCGCGTCGATCCGCCCCCGTCCTGCTGGCCGCGCTCGAGCGTCTGGAAAAGCCGCTTGGCGCGGGCGACGGCCTCGGCCTCGCCGTCGAGCTTGATCCATCCGTCGCGGGCGGTGGCCTTCACGGCGAGCTCGGTCTCGAGCAGGCGGAGGTTCTTGTCGTCGCCGGCGTAGAGCTGCTGGGCGGCGCGGGCGGATTCGTAGTGGAGGATCTCGGTGGTCACGGGAAGGTTCGCTGGGACGGAGCGGAGGATCAGGCGGTCTGGGCGGCGAGCGCGGCGCGGAGCTTGGCGGCGATGTCCGCCAAGGCTTCGGGGACGACGGACGTCCCGGCGATCACCGGCATGAAGTTGGTGTCGCCGTCCCAGCGCGGCACGACGTGGATGTGCAGATGCTCGACGATGCCGGCGCCGGCGACCTTGCCGAGGTTGATGCCGACATTGAACCCGTGCGGCTTCATCACCGTGCGGAGCGCTGCCTGGCAACGGCGGAGCAGCTTCATCAGGTCGAGCAGCTCGTCGTCGCCCAGATCGTCGAGCCCGGACGTCTGCCGGTAGGGGACGACCATCAGGTGGCCGCCGTTGTACGGATAGGCGTTGAGCACGGCGTAGCAGGAGCGCGCCCGGGCGATCACCAGATTGCCCTCGTCGTCGCTGCTCCGCGCGATGCGCGTGAAGAGCGACGCCTCACCATCGGCCGCGGGCACCTTCGGCGAGAGGATGTAGTCGATGCGCCAAGGCGCGTGGAGGGCTTCCATGGGGCGGGAGACTACGGAGGAAGCGGACGGGGGCAAGCCGGCGTCACTCCGAGGCACACGCCGCTGTCCCCCGGACCCGCTCCAGCGAGCAGGTCCATCACATCCGCCAGGAACTCGTAGCTCTCGCCGCCCAAAGGATCGGGGTGGCGGACGCTGCGCAGCAGGTGGCCCTCGCGGGTGCAGATCCGGCGGTCGGCCACCACGCCGTGGCTGCGGGCGTCGCGGGCGTCGGTCGCATCGACCGGGACGCCCTGGATCCAGTCGTAGATCATGTTCTCCTTCACCCGGCTGATGCCGAAGAGAGCGCACTCCCGGCGGCAGCGGTCCCGGTAGCCGAAGCCGACCCCGCCGACCCCGCTGAACCCGGCCCCTGCCCCCCTCCAGAGCGCCTCCACGCCCAGCCCTCGACACTCCTTTCCAAGGGGCGACGTGCACGCCATTCGCGCCACGAGCCCTTCCTCGAAACGCGGGCGGATCCTCCTCAGGCCCGACCCTGGGCCCTATTTCGGGGCTCTCATCTCCATCAGCACGGGACGGATGGCTTCAGCCCATATCGGGTGGCCTTTCCGAGTCAGATGCGGCGATGGGGGCGTGAGGCCAGAAAGCCAGTGAGCCAGTGGTAAAGCGTGGGACCTGTGGAAGGGCGGCCCGAAAGCGGCAGAGGACTGCCGCACTCCAAAACCTTGCGGAGGCAGGCGGGCGTCCGGAGTCGCGTCAGCGTCTTGGAGTGCGGCAGTCCTCTGCCGCTTTTCCCCACAGCGGAACGAGGTCACCGCGGGTCCGTGACGCCCGCATCGAATCTGGATCGCGCGGTGCCGCGGACCCTGGCGGACGCCGAACCTGTCTGGAGGGTCAGGGCCTCCCGTCGCAAGGCATCCGCCTTCCGGAAGGCTTCTTCGCTCGCTTGGAGGACTGCCGGGTCGCGCCCGGTCCGGAGGTCCAGGTCGGAGACGGTGAGCAGTCTTTCGGCGGCGGCGATGGCGCGCGCCACCACGTCGTCATGTCGGCGCACCTCGGCATCCAAGAGGTCCGACCTTTCTTGTGATGCCCGGAGGTCGGCCATCGCCGCCGATAACCGCGCGCTCTCGCGCCGGACCTGCGCCAGGTCCATCATCCGGTGAAGATCTTCTGGGAAAAGTGCCCAGCAGCAGCATCTGGGTTTTCGGAAGTTTCTCGCGCAATCGTACAACGATGGCGGCGATGCCCCGTGCGATGTCTTCGGACGACTGCGAGGGCGAGGAGACGACATTGTTCACCCCGATCATCAAGACGACCACGCGCGGGTGGATCCCATCGATGGCACCCTCCTCCGCTTCCCGTCCTTGCCTACGGTCGGGCCTTCCGCATGGTGGGCCCATCCATGAGATCCCACGTGAACGCCGTGCTGCCGTGGCTCGGTGCTTTCGCCCTGCTCGCCGACGGGCCGGTGGTCATCAACGAGATCCACCATTCGCCGGAACCGAGACAGGAACGCGTCGAGTTCGTCGAACTCCACAACCGCGGCACCAACGCTCTCGACCTCTCCGGTTGGCATCTCGGCGGCGGCGTGAAGTTCGCCTTCGCGCCCCACACCGTCTTCCCGGCCGGCAGCTATCTCGTCGTCGCCGAGGATCCTGCGGCGCTCACCGCGAAGTACCGCGGCACGTCCTCGCTGGGCCCCTGGGAAGGCGGCCTCAGCGGTGACGGCGAGACGCTCACCTTGACCGATGCGGACGGTAAGCGCGTGGACGAGGTCGATTATCAGCTCGGCTTCCCGTGGCCGACGGTCGGCGGCGCACCGGGCCATTCCATCGAGCTGATCCACCCGGACCTCGACAACGCGCTCGGCGGGAACTGGCGCGCCTCCGTCGTCGGATCCACCGGCCAGCAGTCGCAGACGGTCGTCCCGGCGGGCTCGACCTGGCGCTATCGCAAGGGCACGGCCGAGGCCTCGGTGCCGTCCACCGCCTGGCGCGCGACGGCCTACGATGATTCGGCATGGACCGAAGGCGCCTTGCCCATCGGCTACGATCCGGGCGTCACCTTCGGCACGCGTCTCGACGACATGCGCGGCGCCTATCGGCAGGTGTTCTTGCGGAAGACCTTCTCGACGGCCGGCGCGACCGAGGCGACCACGTTGCGGATCGAGGCGCTGTACGACGACGGCTTCAAGCTCTGGCTCAACGGCACGCCGCTGCTCAACGTCTCCATGGCCGACGGCGAGGTGCCCTTCGACGCCAACAGCCTCGGGGCCGCGCGCGAGGACAACAGCTACGCCGCTTTCGACATCGCGTTGCCGGCGGGCCTGTTGCGCCCCGACGGGAACGTGCTCGCGGTGCAGTTCGCCAATGTCGATCCCGGCGCCAGCTCCGACGCGTTCTTCGACGCCGTGGTCCGCGTGGTCAGCGGTCCGGCCGGACAAGGCCCGACACCCGGCCGTCGCAACGCCGTCTTCGCCGCGAACGCGCCCCCTGCCCTGCGCCAGGTCGTCCATAGCCCCCGGCAGCCGCGCTCCGGCGAAGCGCTCACCGTCAGCGTGCGGGCGACGGATCCGGACGGCGTCGCCTCGGTCGAGCTCGGATACCAGCTCGTCGAGCCGGGCAGCTACCTCCCGCTCAGCGATCCGGCCTTCGCCACCCGATGGACGCGCCTCGCGATGTCCGCCACCGCGGCGGACCCCGACGTCTTCGCCGTCACCTTGCCCGTCGAGCTGTCGCGCCACCGGAACCTCATCCGCTACCGCATCCTCGCCCGCGATGGTCTCGGCGCCGAGATCCGCGCGCCGTACCCGGACGATCCGGTGCCGGATTTCGCGGCCTTCTGCTATGACGGTGTCCCCGCATGGACCGGCGCGATCCGGCCCGGCGCCGCCACCGCGCTCGGACAGGTCTTCACCGTCGGCACGAACGAGATGAACCGTCTGCCGGTCTTCCATCTGCTGTCGCGCAGCAACGACGTCGCCGTCGCCACCGGTTGGGCGCCCGGACAACCCAACAACCAGTACCGCGGCGACAACTATCTCTGGGAAGGCACGTTGGTGTACGACGGCGAGGTGTACGACCACATCCGCTACCGCATGCGGGGCGGTGTCTGGCGCTACACGATGGGGAAGAACGCGTGGAAGTTCGATCTCAACACCGGCCACGACCTCAAGATGCGCGACGACAACGGACGCCGTTATCGCGCGACCTGGGACAAGCTGAGCTTCCGTCCCGACATCCAGCAGGGCGATTACGACCACCGCGGCGAGCAAGGGCTCTTCGAGAGCGTCGGCTACAAGCTGTTCAACCTCGCCGGCGTGGATGCCAACCGCACCACCCACGTGCAGTTCCGCGTCATCGACGACGTCGCCGAATCCAAGCCGACCGACCAGTACGGCGGCGATTTCTGGGGCAAGTACCTCGCGGTCGAGGAGCAGGACGGCCGCTTCCTCAAGGAACGAGGCCTGGCGGATGGCAACCTCTTCGACATGGAAGGCGGCAGCGGTCTGCTCAACCACGCCGGCAAGCCCGGTCCGCTCGACCGCTCCGACCTCAACGCATTCCTCAACACCTACAATTCCACCCCGCCGACGGAATCCTGGTGGCGCACGAACCTCGATCTGCGCAGCTACTACGGGTATCAGACCATCGCCCAGGGCATCCACCACTACGACATCGCGGACGGGAAGAACTACTTCTACTATCGCGATCCGGCGCGCGGCCTGTGGGTGGTGCAACCGTGGGACCTCGACCTCACCTGGGCCAACAACATGTACCGCGCGGGCCAGACCGGCGGGGACGAGCCCTTCAAATCCAAGGTGCTCTCGAACTTCTCGCTCACCGCCCCGCGCTACCCGGCGATCGCGATGGAATTCCGCAACCGCGTCCGCGAGCTGCGCGACCTGCTCTTCAACACCGACCAGGCCTGGGCCGCCATCGATGAACAGGCCCTGCTCATCCGCGGCACCGAGCCGTACTCGATCACCGACGTGGACCGCGCCCAGTGGGATTTCAATCCGGTCATGACCAAGTCGGCCATCACCGACGCGAGCAAGGCGGGCCAAGGCCGCTTCTACCAGTTCCCGCAGGAGCCGGGCGTCCCCCGGAGCTTCGCCGGCGCGGTGGAGCTCATGAAGCGCTACGTCGGCTACCGCAGCACCAACACGACCTTCTCGCTCGACAAGATCAGCGCCGAACCGGACCGCCCCGCGACACCCGTGCTCGCCTTCGCCGGTCCCGACGCGTTCCCGGTGGACCGCCTGCTGTTCCACGCCTCCCCCTTCAACGGTGCCGGGGCCTTCCGGTCGGTGAAATGGCGCCTCGCCGAGATCACCCGCACCCAACATCCATCCTACCGGCCCGGCGAAGCGTGGCGCTACGAGATCGACCCCGTCTGGGAGACCGCGGAGCTCACCGAACCGACGACCGGACTGCAGATCCCCCGGGCCGTGCTGCGCGTCGGCCATCTCTACCGGGCCCGCGTCCGCCACACCGACACCACGGGACGCGCCAGCAACTGGTCCGCGCCGGTCGAGTTCACGGCCGGCGAACCCGGCAACGGTGCCGCCTTGCTGGCGAGCCTTCGTCTCACCGAGGTGATGTACCATCCACCGGCCGACGGCTTCGAGTTCGTCGAGGTCCACAACGACGATCCCGCGCGGGCGCTCGATCTCGCCGGCGCGAAGTTCACCGCCGGCATCGGGTTCACCTTCCCTGCCGACGCCACGCTGGCGCCGGGCGCCTTCGCGGTGCTGGTGAAGACCACCAACGCCGTCGCCTTCCGCGCCTACCACGGGTTGCCGGCCGCGTTCCCGATCCTGGGCCCGTACGACCGGTCCCTCGGCAACGGCGGCGACACGCTCACGCTGAAGACCGCCTCGGAAGGCGCGGTGGTGTTCAGCGTCACCTACTCCGACCAACCGCCGTGGCCGGTCGATGCGGACGGCACCGGACGCTCGCTCGTGCCCGCCATCGACGGCGGCGCCGACCTGGATTCGCCGGCCTATTGGCGCGCCAGCACCACGGTCGGCGGCTCGCCCGGCCGAGCCGACCCCGCGCCGGGTCGATTGGAGATCGGCGAGCTGAAGACCAACCCGGACGGGCTCCAGGTCCGCATCGTCACCGCATCCGATGTCACCTACGTGCTCGAGACCTCGCCCGATCTGCGCACCTGGACCCCGGCCGCCACGAACACCGGCCCGGCGGTATCCAGCCTGAAGTTCCTTCCCGGGACCGAAGGCCGGTTCCTGCGCGCGGCGAGACGGTGATCCGGCCTCGTGTCCAAGCCCGACCGCGGGATGGCCGCGGCCCGGCGGCCCCATCCGGGATCACCACCGTCGCGCCGGCCGGCGGGGCGCCGCCCACGGCGTTGATGCTCAACGGATCGTTCTCCGGGTCGGTGTCGTTCGCCAGCAGCGTGGCAAGCTAACCCTTCGTCAACCGCGTGCTGTCGTGGCGTGACATGGCGTCCGCCACCGTCGCCGGGGTGGCGTTGTGCTCCGCCGTGACCGTGATGGCGCCGGTGATTTCAAGATCCGGGCGCGGAACAAAAAACCGGGCCCGAGGACCTGGAGTCAGGTCCAAGGCCCGACCTTCGATGTCCGACCTTCGATGTCCGGCGTGCGCCGGCGCCGTCAGGGCGAGACCGCCCTGAAGACGCGGATCACCGTCGGAGGTGAGTTGTCGATGAACCGGAAGCCCGCGGCCGGCAGGTTGGTCTTGAACACCGGGGTGAACGTCGTGAAGTCGGTGGTCATCTCGATGGTCACCGGGGCGCCGACCGTCCCTTGGACCTGGAACTGCACCCGGCCGTCCGGGGCGAGCGAAGGGGCACCCACGACCGGAGGCCCCGGAGGCGCAGGCGGAGCCTGGACCACCAGCGTCGCCGCCGTGCTGGTCACGCTGCCGACCGAGTTCGCCACGACCACGTCGTAGCTCCCGGAATCGGCCACGGTGACGCCGACGAGCGCCAACGTCGCGTTCTTGCGGCCGGGCAGGTCGAGGCCGTTGCGCCGCCACTGGTAGGTGAACGGAGCGTTGCCGGAGGCGGCGACCGTGAAGGTCACGCTTCCACCGGTGTTCGCCGATTGGAGGAACGGTTGGGTCGTGATGACCGGCGGGTTCCGGGCCGCAGTGTAATTGATCTTCACCTTGCCGGAC
>CAIWVP010000076.1 GCA_903916195.1 uncultured Verrucomicrobiota bacterium
CCCGGGCCGACCTTCCAGCCCTTCGCCTGCGCGATCAGCTTCTCGGTGAAGGCGGCGAGCACGGGGCGCTCGACGATGACGCGGCTGGTCGCGGTGCAGGCTTGTCCGGTGAGACCGAACCCGGCGCGCGCCACGAGCGACGCGGCGAGGTCGAGGTCCGCATCCGCGAGGACGATGGTGGGGTTCTTGCCGCCCATCTCCATCTGGGCGCGGACCATCCGGGGCGCGAGCGCCTGGTAGATGCTCCTGCCGACGGCGGTGGACCCGGTGAAGCTGACGCCTTGCACCGCCGGGTTGGCGGCGAGCTCGGCGGCGAAGGGGCGTCCGTCGCCGGTGACGACGTTGAGGACGCCGGCGGGCAGGCCGGCTTCGGCGAGGAGCTTCGCGAGCTCGAGCGCCATCGCCGGCGCCTGCGACGCGGGCTTGAGCACCATGGTGTTCCCGCAGACCAGCGCCGGGGCCATCTTCCAGGCCGGGATGGCGATGGGGAAGTTCCACGGGGTGATGAGGCCGACGACGCCGAGCGGTTCGCGGCGCGTGAACATCAGGTTGCCCGGCAGGTCGTGCGGGATGGTCTGGCCGCCGAGCTGGTAGCCCAGCCCGCCATAGAAACGGAAGATATCCGCCGCGCGCTGCACCTCGCCCGTCGCCTCGGCGAGCGTCTTGCCCTCCTCGCGCACGAGCAGCTCGGCGAGCTCGCCCTTGCGCGCTTCGATGAGCTGCGAGGCCTTGGCGAGGATGCGTCCGCGCGCGACCGATGTCTGGGCGGCCCACTTGGGGAAGGCCGCCTTCGCCGCGGCGACCGCCGCGGCCGCATCGGCCGCGCCGCCGAGCGCGTACTCGGCGACGGTCACGCGGGCGTCGGCAGGATCGGTGGTGCGGAAGGTCCTGCCGTCGGCAGCGGGGACGGACTTGCCATCCAGGAAAAGGTCGTAGCGCATCATGAGCGCGAGCATACGGACCCGGCCGGGGCGGGGAACGGCAAACTGTCCCGTGTCACCGAGACGGGAGCCGGCCCGCCTCCGGTCGGGCCGGCGATGAAACTTTTATTTGGCATTGCTACGCAGGCGTACCACTTTCGGCTGCCAACGAATTCGCCGCCATGTCCACACCCGACAGCATCCCGCATCTCCCGGTCCTCCGCCTCGGCCGCAGCTACGAATCCCTCGAGAAGATCGAGGTCAAGGACCACCGCACGGGCGAGGTGAGGGCTCTCGTCTCCACCGTCAACGGCGGCATCGTGAAGCGCGACCTCGCGAAGATCGCGTCGTCGCGCGCCGCGCTGAAGAAGTTCACCGTCGCCCAGCTCATCGAGCTGTCGTCCAAGGCGGGCGAGCTCTTCCTGGGCGGCACGCTGCCGTTCGGCGACCGCGGCCACACGCAGACCCCGCAGCAGTACGTCGAGACGCTCAGCGGGACCTCCGGCCTGCCGCACGTGATGGTCCGGCGCAACATGGCCAAGCTGCACTACGCCCTCACGAACCTCGTCGAGGTGCTCAACGGCCTGTCGCGCGGCCTCGATCTCTCGATCCTCGACCGGGGCTACGGCGAGCAGTTCGGCACCAAGCTCAGCTTCTTCCCCACCGCTTCGGCGCTCGGCCTCGTGATGCCGAGCAATTCGCCCGCGGTGAACTCGCTCTGGATCCCCGCCATCGCGCTCAAGACGCCGGTCGTCATCAAACCCGGCAGAGAAGAGCCTTGGACGCCTTACCGGTTGATCCAGGCGTTCATCGCCGCGGGCGTGCCGGCGGAGGCCTTCGGCTTCTACGCCACCGACCACGACGGAGCGGCGACCATCCTCAGCAATTGCGGACGGGCGCTCATCTTCGGTGACAAGTCCACCACCGCTCAATACGCCAACAACCCGGCCATCCAGTTGCACGGGCCGGGTTGGAGCAAGATCCTCATCGGCGAGGACCAGATCGAGAACTGGCGCGAGCACATCGACGTGATGGTCAGCGCCATCAGCGACAACGGGGGGCGGTCCTGCATCAACGCCTCGGCCATCGTCGTGCCCCGCTACGCCGCGGAGATCGCCGAAGCGCTCGCGCAGAAGCTGGGCCCGGTGGAGCCCACGCGGCCCGACGACGAGAACGCACGGTTGTCCGGTTTCGCCAACCTCAAGATGGCCGACTTCATCGACAACCAGATCGAGGAGGGCCTGAAGACCCCCGGCGCCGAAGACGCCACCGCCCGGCACCGCACCGGACCGCGCAAAGCCGTCTTCGAGGGCGGGACCTACATGCGCCCGACCATCGTGCGCTGCGATTCCTTCGCGCATCCGCTGGCCAACAAGGAGTTCCTCTGCCCGTACGCCAGCGTCGTGACCTGCGCGCAGGCCGACATGCTCGGCCAGATCGGCTACACGCTGGCCTGCACGGCCATCACCAAGGACCCGGCGTTCATCGAGCAGCTCGAGGCCTACCCGCACATCGAGCGGCTGAACATCGGCCCGGTCTCGACCATGAAGATCTCGTGGGACCAGCCCCACGAGGGCAACATGTTCGAGTTCCTCTGGCAGCGCCGGAGCATCGAGCGCGCTTGGTGAACGGCGGCCCGCTTCCTCCCGCTTACCATGGGCGTCCTGCGCGGGATGGCTTGCCCTGCGGCCGATGGTCGGGCGGGCGGCCCCTTGCTGACCGCTTGACCCGGCGGCCCCCGCACTCATCCTCCGCGGCCCTGTGCTGGATCTGGACACGCTGAACCCCGAGCAACGCCAAGCCGTGGTCACCCACCGCGGCCCGGTGCTCATCCTCGCGGGCGCCGGCACCGGCAAGACGCGCGTCATCACCCACCGCATCGCGCACATGGTGAAGCGCGGCATCCCGACCGGGCAGATCCTGGCCGTCACCTTCACCAACAAGGCCGCGCGAGAGATGCAGGAGCGGGTCAACGAGCTCGTCCCCAAGCAGCCCCGCGGCGAGGACGGCTCCAAACCTGAGCGCCCGACCGTCTGCACCTTCCATTCGTTGTGCATGCGGATCCTGCGCCAGCACATCGAGAAGCTCGGCTACAAGCGGAGCTTCGTGATCTACGACCAGGGCGACCAGTTGGCGGCGGTGAAGAAGATCCTCTCGGCCATCTCCGCCAAGGGCGAGAAGACCGATCCCGGCGCGATCCTGGCGATGCTGAGCAAGTTCAAGAACGGCGGCTCGCGCGGCGGGGCGTTCGAGGACCCGGGCGTGCGCGCCCTCGCCGAGCACGTCGCCAAGCGCTACGAATCCGCGCTCCACGCCTGCAACGCGGTGGATTTCGACGACCTGATCCTGCTCACGATCCGGCTCTTCCGCGAGCATCCGGACGCCTTGGAGGCCTGCCGCGACCGCTTCCGCTACGTGATGGTCGACGAGTACCAGGACACCAACGCATCCCAGTTCGAGCTCGTCCATTCGTTGACGAAGGAATCGCGCAACCTCTGCGTCGTGGGCGACGACGACCAGTCGATCTACGGTTGGCGCGGCGCCGAGGTGGCCAACATCCTCGACCTGGAGAAGCACTTCCCCGAGGTCAAGGTCATCAAGCTGGAGCAGAACTACCGCTCGACGAACCACATCCTCAACTCGGCGAACGCGGTGATCAAGAACAACGTCCAGCGCCGCGGGAAGAACCTGTGGTCCGCCAAGGGCGACGGCGAGAAGCTGCTGATGCAGTGCTTCGAGCACGACGAGGAAGAGGCGCGGGTCGTCGCCGAGAACATCGAGTACGACCGGCTCGCGCGCCGCGTGCCCTGGGGCGACCAGGCGATCCTCTTCCGCACCAACCAGCAGGCACGACCGCTGGAGACCGCGCTGCGCAAGGCCAAGATCCGCTACCACCTCATCGGCGGGCAGAGCTACTTCGACCGCCGCGAGGTCCGCGATTTCCTCGCCTACCTCAAGACCTTCCTCAACCCGCACGACGACATCGCGCTGCTCCGCATCGCGAACACGCCCGCCCGCGGCCTGAGCGACGTGACCATGGAGCGCGTGCTCGAGGCCAGCCACACGCGCAACTGCAGCGTCTTCGCCACCCTGCGTCACACGGACGTGCAGGCGGGTTTCCAGGGGCGCACCGCCGGATCCATGCGCGAGTTCCTGCGCTTCATCGAGGAGACCCGCGCGCCGCTGCTCACCGACGGGTCCTTCTCGCTCGGCCGCTGGGCGGAGGAATGGCTCCAGAAGACCGGCTACATCGCCGACCTCCAGCGGGTCGAGAAGACGCCGGAGGCCGCGGAGAACCGGATCAAGAACATCCGCGAGCTCATCGAGACGCTCGACGACCCCGAAGGCCCGGCCGCACGCCGGACAGGGCCGAACTCCGCGGCGCCCGTCGTCGCGACCGATCTCGCGCTCGACGACCAGGACGAGGCGCTCGGGCTCACCGTGAAGCGGCCCGCTGCCGCTGCCGCGCCGCCGGCCGCCGTCCGGATCAGCCGCCATCCGCAGAAGCGCCTCGACGAGTTCCTCGAGGAGCTCACGCTCGACCACGAACGCGAGGAGGACAAGGAAGCCGGCGACGCGGTCACGCTCATCACCGTCCACGCCGCCAAAGGGCTCGAGTACCCGCACGTCCATCTCGTCGGTCTGGAGGACGGCCTGCTGCCGCACGCTCGCTCGAAGGTCGAGGGCACGATGGACGAGGAGCGCCGGCTCTTCTATGTCGCCATCACCCGCGCCCGCCAGACGCTCCGGCTCTCGCACTGTTCCGGCCGCAAGCGCTACGGCCAGTTGCTGCCCTGCCATCCGTCGCCTTTCCTGAAAGAGATCCCGCCCGAGTGCGTGGAAGACGTCGACGTCGCGGCCAGCAAACCCGTGGCGAAGGATTCAGGCGGCGATTGGTTCGCCAAGATGCGCGAGGCGCTCGAGTGAGAGGACCCGCGGCCGCCGCGGCACCGGAGCGCGATCAGCAAGGATCCTTTTCGCGACCAGTGATCCCGCGGTCGATGGTTTCGGCATCGCTGGAGCAGGTGCCCCGAAGGAACGGAACGGTGCCGTCGCCGGCGCGCAAGTATCGCCCTCGCTTCTTGGCCGGCCCTTCCTGTCGCGTCATCCCGCTCATCTCGGCGTCCATGCCCGGGCAAACCCCTTTTTGAGCGGATGGGTGCCGCACTCGCGGAACCCGCTCCGCCCTCGGCAACCTTCTTCTTGAGTCGATCCGACCCGCCAAGTGAACCGCCTCCGCCATCGCGACCTGCTGCTCACGCTGAAATACTCGACCATCGAGGCGTGTTTCAGCGTGCCCATGCTGAACCTCACGATGCCGAACTTCGCGTTCGTCATCGCGTTCGCGGTCTCCGTCCTCGGTTGGGGACCGCAGGCCATCGGCCTCGCCGCGGCGCTGCCGCACCTCTGCAACTTCGCGCAACCGGTGGTCACGGCCGCGCTCCGGCGCGCCTTCTCGACCTACCAGATCATGTGCCTGAGCTTCATCTTCAGCGCTCTCCCATGGGGTTTGGTGGCGTTCCTGCCGTGGTTGAGTTCCGGGCAGGACCTCGCCTTCGGAGGCCTGCTGTTGGTGGCGACGCTCGCGAACAGCATCGGCAGCGTGACCTGGTCCACGGCGATCGCGGAGGTGGTGCCCGAGCGCATCAGCGGCCGGTATTTCGGCCGTCGCAACCTGCTCTTCGGCGCGTGGACGCTGCTGGTGGTGATGTTCGCCGGCCACATGGCCGACCGCGGCGGCCGTTCGTTGGCCACCTTCGGTTGGATCTTCGCCGCCGCGGGCGCCTCGCGATTGGTCGGGCTCTTCTTCCTCACCCGGATGAAGTTCCCCGCCAGCGTCACGGGCAGGTCGGCCCGTGCCCTCGCCCTCGACGACCTGC
This sequence comes from uncultured Verrucomicrobiota bacterium, assembly GCA_903916195.1. Lineage (GTDB taxonomy): Bacteria > Verrucomicrobiota > Verrucomicrobiia > Limisphaerales > UBA9464 > CAIVQB01. Next base: position 5,801 of record CAIWVP010000076.1, read on the forward strand.
GGGCGGTGTCCCGCGACACGAACTACCTTTGGCTCATCGCGTTCATCGGGCTCTGGGGGTTGCTGCTCAACATCGGGATGCCGTTCTACACGATGTTCCTCATGGACGGTCCCGGGCTTTCGGTGGGCGACGTGGTGAAGCTCACCACCACGGGGAGCCTCGGCGGCATCCTGACCTTGAAGGGCTGGGGGATGCTGGCGGACCGCTTCGGCAGCAAGCCGGTGCTCCTGGTGGCCGCGACCGTGTGGTCGTTGGTGGCGCTGGCGGCGTGGTCGCTCGCCGGCCCGACCTGGAAGCTGCATCTCTACGCGAGCTACTTCGTCATCGGCGCGACGACGGCGGGCCTGCAGCTCTGCCAGTTCAACCTGATGGTGAAGCTCGTCCCGGCTGAGCGCCGCGCGGCCTACGTCTCGACGTTCTTCGCGCTGACGAGCCTGCTCACCGCGCTCGGTCCGACGCTCGGCGGCTGGCTGCTCGGACGCATCCCCGACCACCTCGGCGAGTTCCTCGGCCAACCGATCCGGGACTTCCATGTCGTCTTCGGCCTGTCGCTGCTCGGCTGCCTGCTCGTCACGAACCTGCTGCATCGCGTCCGCGAGCCGGCCGAACAGCCGGTCGGCGAGGTGTGGCGCACGATGCGCACGATGCGGTCGTTCAACCCCATGCTCGCGCTGGCGACGATGGGCGCGCTGCTCATCACCCCGAGCGGCCTGCTCGGCTTGGCGCGGCGCTCCGTCCGCACGGTGAAGCGGCAGGTGAAGGTCCTGTCCGACGTGGGCGAAGAGCTGGTCGAAGGCGGGCACGAGGCGTTGAAGGCCCCTTTCACCCGACGCGACTGACCCGTGCCCGCGGACCGGCGGTCAGGACGACATCGGCGGCATGCGGATGGGCCTCGGCGTGACTTGTCCGATCGCGCCCGGTGGCCGCGAGGCGCTGGATCGACTTCGGCCTCCGGCGTCACCGCGTTTGGTTGTGCCGGACACGAGGACTGCGCTTCACTCTCCTCCACGACGATGGACCTGCCCGCCACTCTTCCCGCACCGACGACAGCCCCGGCCCCGGCCGCGCTCCCGCCCGAAGGAGCGCTCCTGCTCCGCCCGGACATCATGCAGCGGCTCGACCTGGCCGCGATCTTCGGGAACGCCAACCCCGTCGAACTCGAGCTCGGCGCGGGCGACGGATCCTTCATCGCGCAGCACGCCGCCCTCCACCCCGGGCGCAACATCCTCGGCGTGGAACGCCTGCTCGGCCGGCTCAAGAAGATCGACCGCAAGGGCCGCCGCGCCGGTCTCACCAATCTCCGCGGCCTTCGCCTGGAAGCCGCCTACGTGCTGGAGTGGATGGTCCCTCCCGGATCGCTCAGCGCGATCCACGTCTACTTTCCTGATCCGTGGCCCAAGCGCCGGCATTGGAAGAACCGCTTGATCGACGAAGCCTTCACCCGCCTCGTCCACCGTGCGCTCGCACCGGACGGAGCGATCTACCTTCGCACCGACGAGCGGAGCTACTTCGCCCAGATGGAGCACGTGTTCGACGCCGACGCGGGGTTCGTGCGCGTCCCGGAACCACCCGGCTTGCTGGACGTCCAGACGGATTTCGAGCGGGGCTTCACCTCCAAAGGGATACCGACGAACCACGTCGCCTACCGCCGCGTCGGCTGAGCCGCACCCGGGCTTGCCTCGTCGCGGGGGGCTCCGCACTTTGACGGCCATGTCGTTGCGCATCGTCTGGTCGTTGCTCGCCGCGCTCTGCTTGGCGCTGCGCGCGGAAGCCCAGTTGACCGAGCGCCAGACCAAGGCTCTCGACGGGATCGCCCGCGAGCGCTACTCGACCCGCTGGACCGAGCTCGGGACCAACGAGCTCGCCACCTTGCGCAAACGGGCGGACGGCTACATCGACGACCTCCGCGACCGCCATCTCGTCGGTGGCCTCGTCGCGAGCATCCGCTACCCGGACAAGGAACGGACGTCGGTCGTCCGCTACGAGGCCTTGGAGGACAGCGCGGCCTGGACGGGTCTGCTGCTCGCCGCCCATGCCTACCGGTATGCCGTCACCCGCGACGACCGCTCGGTGGTCCACGACAACCCGAGCCTCCCGGCGATCCGCGACCTGCTCACCGGGATCGAGTCCCTGCTGCATGCCACCGGACGTCCGGGATATCTGCCGCGCTTCGTCGGCCGCGCCACCGATCCCGCTTACGCGAAATTCTACGCCACCTACGGCGGCGAGGACCCGGCCCGCCCGGGCTTCGGCCGGCTCGCGTTCCAAGGGACGGGCACCCATTCCGACGTCGTCTGGCTGGGCGGTCCGTCCCGCGACCCTTACGCCGCGCTCAACCTCGGCTTCGCCGCGGTCTGGCAGTTCGTGCGCAACGACCCGAAGATCCGCGAGCGTGTCACCGCTGCCGCGGTCCAGGTCATCGAACGCCTGCAGGCGGACCAGTGGTTGCTCGACGACGGCCGCGGCAACGTCACGTTCGTCACCCCGGCTCTCGCCGCCGCCGTGCTCCGGACCGGTGCCGTGGTCCGACCGGACCGTTTCGCCGCCCTCTATGTCCAGAAGACCCGGGCTTTCCTGGACCTTCCGGCGACGGGATTGGTCCGGTACGGTGACAGCCGACCGGGCGCCTTCACCGCCATCAACCTGCTCGCGCTCTCCCGCATGGAGACCAACGAGACGCGGCGTCTCACCTACCAAGACCGGCTCACCCAGCTTTGGCGCGACAGCGGACCCCAGCTGAACCCTCTCGTGGCCGCTTGCTACATGAGCGCGTTCTACCCCACCCCCAACGACTTCACCGCCCAAGCGGTCCTACAGGGCGTGCTCAGCCAGTATCCCGATGCCCCGCGATGGTCCGCGGCGCACGATGTGTCCGGCGACGCCACCGTGCCCAAGATCGATGTCGGAGGGGAGAAGTGGGCCCAGTTCGCGCAACCGCTCGACCGTCGGCCCGTCGCCCCTTTCCAGTGGGTGCGGTCGGCCTACCGGATCGGCGGCGGCGAAGACGCCCCGGTCGCGCATCCCGGCGTGGATTACCTGCTCGCCTTCTGGATGGCCCGCGAGGCGAGCGTGATCCCCAACGAGGATCTCGCGCCGACGGCCAAACTGACCCCAGCGGCACGCCGCCGATCTCCGGACACGCACGCACCGGCCCTCCCGCCGAAGACGGCTCCCGGGTCCGGCTCAGGCGGCACTTACCGGCCCAAGCCCTGACCGTCCGGCGCACCGGCAGCTCTGGGATCGCGGCCCGCGGACACCACACGGATCCGGGTGCCGTCCATCGCGACGGCTTCGCACACGCCGTCCCGGATGCGCAACGTCACCGCGCCGCTGTCGGCGGTGAAGATCACCGGCACATCGCGCTCCGCGAACCGCCGCCGCACGGCTTCCTTCGTCCGTGCCTGGGTCGCCCGTTCACCTGAAGCGACGACGACCAGGCGCGCCCCGGTGGCCAAGAGCAGCGGATCGCCCAACGGCGCGCCGTCGGACGGCATCCCGCCCACCACGACATCGGCCCTCGCTTCGCCCCGTCCGAGCAAGCTCCGCTGGCCTTCGCGGCCGAGGTCGGCAAGCCAGAGAACGCGGACGCCCCCGATCTCCCGCACCAGCACCAACCCGTTGTCGTCGAGCTTCGCGAAACGGTCGCCTGCCACCGGATGCAGCACCTCCCAGCCGGCAACCCGTTCGCCGGACGCGACGATGCGCGACAGGAGCCCCAAGGCGGCCGACGTCCGCCGCAACTCGCCGAGCGGTCTCGACCGCATGTTCTCGGGACCGAAGACCACGCACCGCGGCAAGAACATCGCGACGACGGACGGTGCGCCGCCGAGGTGCCGGACATCGCCGCGCGTCGCCGCGAAGAACGGCAACCGGTCGAACCCGTTCACATGGAGGAACGGCACGACCAACCCGTCACCGGAGCGCAGGTCCCCGGCGTCCAGCAGGATGTCCTCCGCGTGCCACGGGGCGTCCACGAGGACGGCCTCGCCGCCGCCGAGCACGGTGATACTCGCCTCCCCTTGGCGGACCATCCACGCCACCGATGCCGCCCCGAGCCAGATGGCCGTGCCGCATCCCCACCACCGCACTTCTACCGGTCGCAAGACCCCCCCGGTCACCACGCCGATGAGCAGCGCGTAATAGGGCACCCACCATGCCCACGCCGGTGACGCCACATACCAATGGCCGCCCGGGATCTCGGTCGCGAAGCGGCTCAGCGCGATCATGCCCTTCATCCATACCCACGCGCTGGCGTTGAAGACCTCGCCCAGCCAAGACCACCACGGCCCGGTCGCCAGCGACGCGAAATTCGCCGCCAACGCGAAACTGGAGAGCGGGACGACGACGAGGTTGGCGATCAAGCTCACCGGGTTGAGCAGATGGAAGTGATGCCACGTCAACGGCAACGACGTGACGAAGGCGCCGACGCACGTCGCCATCGAGAGCGCCAGCCAACGCAGCGGTAGATCGAGCCGTCGTCGCCATCCGGGACGCAGCTCGTCCGGCAAGAACGGATCCGCATCGAGCCGGAGCCACCGCAGGAAGAGCGGTTCCAACCGCGGCACCAGCAGCGCGAGCCCGGCCACCGCGCCGAACGACAACTGGAACCCCGCCTGGAAGAGCTGGCCCGGGTCCCACAGCAGGACCGCGATCGCGGCGGCGGCCAGCGAGTTCACCAGGTCGCTCGGACGTTCCAGCGCCCAGCCTCCGACCACCACCGTGCTCATGATGGCCGACCGGATCGCCGAGGGTTGCCAACCGGTCGCGCCGACGTACGCCCAGATGAGCGGCACCGCCACCACCCCGCACCCGGCACGGGAGAGCCGCACCAAACGCAACGACCGGACCAGCAGGCCGGCGATCAACGCGATGTGCAGCCCTGAGATCGCGAAGACGTGCATCGTCCCCGACTGCATGAACACATCGTCGACCTCGCCCGTGAGCGGCGTCTTCCATCCGAGCGCCATCGCCGCGAGCAGCCGCGTCGCTTCGTCGTCGGGCAGACCGCGGGAGAGCATCGCCTGCGCCCACGGGAGGAAACGCTCGCTCCACGGAGCTGCGGCGACCGCATCCGGAGCCGGCCGCCAATCAGCCGGACCTTCCGCCAGCAGCGTCCTCCACACACCGCGGAGCCGCAGAGCCGCGCGGTAGTCGAAGAGCCCTTCCGCGACCGGCCCGGGCGGCAGGCGCAGCACACCGGTGACCTCGATGCGCTGGGTCCGGAAGAACTCCGCCGACAGCGCTCCCGCCGTGCCCACCGCGACATCGCCGATGGCGGGTTGCCACCCGTCGCCGCGCCGCAACGCCGTCACGCCCACGCGCACCAAGGTCCGGCCCGCGAGGGTCCCCTTCCGCTCCACCAACCGGAGGGTCGGCGTCTCAAGGATCGTGCCGCGGAGGGTCACGATCTCCGGATCCGTTCCCGAGATGCGTCGCAGGTCGTGCGGCGCGAGCGACGCTTGGGCCAAGAGCATCGCGAGCCGACCGACAGCGAAGAATCCCGCGCCCAGCGCGATGGTCCTGGCGGGTGGCCACAACGCCGCGAGCCACGCGACGACGCTCGCCATCGCTGCCACCTGCCACGAGCCGCCCGACAGCTCCGCCCCCATGATCCCGGCCGCGATGAGCAAGGCGGGCAGGAGCAGCGGGCGTTTCATGGTTCGCCCAAGAAGGCCACATGCGCCCACGTTAGGACAATTCCGTTATATCACTAAGTCGGATGGCACCGATGGCGGGATCGCGCCGCGATCGGTCGGCTCATCGCCATCGCCGCCGGATCCGGCCGACGCACCAGACCATCCCGACCGCGAGCGCCGCACCGACGGCGTCGATGGCGACATCGCGCGGAGAACCTTCACGGCTCGGCACGAACGATTGATGGAACTCGTCGCTCACCGCGTACGCGACGACCGTGATCCAGGTCGTCCACGCCAGTCCCGCCGGCCAAGGACGGACGCGCCCCAGGCCAGCTCCGTTCGACGCTCGCCAGACGAGCACCGCCAGCACCGCGTATTCGCACATGTGGCCGGCCTTGCGGATGGCGATCTGCACGGCCGCGACGGTTTCCGCGCCGATTCGCGGATCGATCCACAACAGGAACGGCTTCAAGAACCGCGACGTGTGCGGCACCGACAACGCATCCGTCGATCCCCAGAAGATCAGCCCCGCCCAGAGGAGGACGGGCAACCATCGGCGCAGGACGACAGATCGGTCAGGCATGGACCCGCCGATGCAACCGGCCGGCCGGCCACGAAGCGACCACAAAACCGCGGTCGCCGTCGCTGCGCCGCCGCTTGCAGGCAGGTCGGACCCGGCCTAGCGTTGGTTCCATGCGCTCGCTGCTGTTCCCCGCACTGCTCGCCGCTTCGGTCGTCCTGCCCGCCACCGCCGCGACGGACACGTTGCAGCTGAAGGACAAGGCATCCGTGAGCGGCAAGATCCTCGCGGAGAAGAAGGACATGGTCGTGCTCGACGTCGGCTACACCGTGCTCTCGGTGCCGCGGAACCAGATCGTGAAGGTCATGCGCGGCGACGACGAGAGCGCGGCCCCGGTCAAGGGCGCGCCGAAGCCGGCCCCGGCTCCGGTCCCCGCACCGGTCCTGGCCCAGGAAGCGGCCGGCAGTTTGTTCTCGGTCGCCACCGGCACCTTGGCCGAGCGTCCGGTGAAGGATTGGGTCGACCTGCTCGGCGAAGGCGTGGTCCAGGTGCGCACCCCGAGCGGCCTCGGCAGCGGGTTCTTCATCAACGAGGACGGCCACCTCATCACCAACTTCCACGTCATCGAGGGCGAGACCAAGCTATCCATCGAGGTCTACCACCTGAAGGCCGGCCAACTGGACCGCAAGAGCTACAAGGACGTCCGCATCGTCGCGATGAACAAGTTCGCCGACCTCGCGTTGTTGAAGGTCGACGACAAGGACGCCCCCAAGTTCAAGCGCCTGCTGCTCGGCGACACCGACCTGCTCTCCCAGGGCGACCGGGTGTTCGCGATTGGTAGCCCCCTCGGCTTGGAACGGACGGTGACCGAGGGCATCCTCAGCACGACGTCGCGCCAGATGCAGGGCGACCTCTTCCTCCAGACCACGGCGCAGATCAACCCCGGTAATTCCGGCGGCCCGTTGTTCAACCTCCGCGGCGAGGTCGTCGGCGTGACCAACATGAAGCTCACCTTCGGCGAGGGCCTCGGCTTCGCCATCCCGGTCGACCAGGTGAAGCACTTCCTCAAGCACCGCGACGCCTACGCCTACGACAACGACAACCCGAGCAACGCCTTCCGCTACCTGGAGCCGCCGAGCCGGTTGCGGGGCGGTCCGAAGGACGCGGCCGCGCTCGCGCGCTGAGGCCGGTGACCGATGGAGGCGGCGGATCCGGGCAGGTTGAACAGGGGATCGTGCGATCTCGATCCGTGCCATCCGACACCGACATCCTCGGGAGAGTCCATGTGGCGTTCGCCGGATGCCGACGCATGAGCATTTCAACGGACTCACGCAATGCGAGGAGGGCGCCGACGATGATGAACTCCTGCGCTCTCGCGACATCCATACGTTCCGGATCGAAGATGTCGGCAACACGGGCTCGTATCCCGTTTACTTCATCGTGCCCTTCCTTTCTGGATTCGCGACAGAGAGAGCATAGACGCCCGCGAAGCTCGTCGTGAGCATCCGATCCTGGGTCGTCATCGGGATGGGCGGCCTGAGGTTCACGCTCAGCGACAGCCGCGGTACGCACACGGTTCGCTAGGCCCGGCCGGGCAGCATATGGACATACGCCTTCTCGGCCGATGACCGGACGTCCAAGAAGTAGGAAGCACCACACTGGTTGCAGGTGGCAGGATGGTCCTCGTCGCTACCACGTTGGTTGTCCATGGCGACTGCCAGCATCGGATGCCCGCATCCACGGCAGCAAAACGCGACATTGTTGCCATGCGCGTCGGCAGGAACTTCGTTCCCGCTGGAGTCCATGATGAGGAATCCAGTGATCTCCATGTTCTGTGCGCCTTCTTTGGAAGCGGACCACTTCACACATCGCAGATGCGGACGCCCTGCTTGAGCGAGGCGAGCACGTCGGGACGGGCAGGGATGAACTCCTGCGCCACGTGGCCCTTGAAGCCGGTCGCCACGATGGCCTGCATGATGGCCGGGTAGTTCAGCTCCTGCGTCTCGTCGATCTCGTGCCGGCCCGGCACGCCGCCCGTGTGGTAGTGGGCGAACCACTGGTGGTGCTTCTTGATGGTGGCGATCACGTCGCCCTCCATGATCTGCATGTGGTAGATGTCGTAGAGCAACTTGAAGCGCTCGCTGCCCACGGCCTCGCACAGTGCCACGCCCCACTTGGACAAGTCGCACTGGTAATCGGCATGGTTCACCTTGGAATTCAGCAACTCCATCACCAGCACGACCTTGTGCTTCTCCGCGATGGACAACAGACGCTTGAGGCCGACGGCGCAGTTCTTGATGCCGTCCTCGTCGGATTGGCCGGCGCGGTTGCCCGAGAAGCAGATGATGTTCTCGCAACCGAGCTTCGCGACCGCGGGTGCGGTCGCCTCGAACCAAGCGGCGATGGCGTCGTGGTTCTCGACGCGGTTCAACCCCTTGGTGATGCCACCCGGGATGCCGCTGACCATCGCGCAGGTGAGCCCGTGCTTCTGGACGGTCGGGATCTCCTTCACCTCGAGCAGTTCGATGGAGCGCAGCCCGAACTCCTTGCCGGCGAGGGCCAGCGCCTCCAACTCGATCTTGGGATAACACCATTTGCAGACGGAGTGGTGGATGCGCCCCTTGGAACCGATGGCGGCCTCGGCGGCGGAAAGGCGTTGGCTGAGCGACGCGGCGGCGGATGCAGCGACGGCAGACGTGGCGGTGGCGATGGCGGAACGACGGGACATTTTCATGCGATAGGGATCCGGCAACGAGCAGAGTCACCGGCCGGAGCAGCGGCAAGTTGAAAGTCAGGGGCGATACCCTCCGAGGACGTGATCTTGGCTTTGATCCGGACGTTGAGCGTTGAAGGTTGGACGTTGAACGTCCAACGTCGCTTGTCCGTCACCGACGGGCGCACGAACATGGCCGACGACCCCACCGCATCACACCGTTTCATCGGGCCGGAACATCCGGTCTTCTCCGGCTTCATCTTCAAGATCCAAGCGAACATGGACCCGAAGCATCGCGACCGCATCGCGTTCGTGCGGGTGGTGAGCGGGAAGTTCGAGCGCGATATGGTGGTGATCCACGTGCAGTCGGGGAAGAAAGTGCGACTCAGCTCGTCGCACAAGCTCTTCGGCAACGAGCGCGAGACGGTGGACGAGGCGTTCCCGGGCGACATCATCGGCCTGGTGGGCCACGACGGCTTCGGCATCGGCGACACGCTGACGACCGACCCGAAGATCCGCTACGACGAGATCCCGCGGTTCACTCCGGAGGTCTTCGAGTATTTCCACAACCCGAACACGGCGAAGTACAAGCAGTTCCGCCAAGGCCTCGACCAGTTGCTGCTCGAAGGCGTGGCGCAGGCGTTCCATCTCACCAACACGGCGAGCCGCGTGCCGTTGCTGGCCGCGGTCGGCCCGCTCCAGTTCGAGGTGCTGCAATATCGGCTGGAGACGGAGTACAACGCCGAGGCCCGGCGCGAACCGGCGCCGTTCCAGGTCGTGCGCTGGCTGCCCGTCGGCACGACACCGGAGGAACTGGAGACCTCTTCCTTGCCGACCGGCGCCCGGTTCGCCCACGACATCGACCAGAACGCCGTGGCGTTGTTCCCGACGGAATGGGCGATGAATTACTTCGCACAGAACCACCCGAAACTGACGCTCAATCCGCTCGCCCCGAAGAAGGGGGGCTGAACCCGGGCCGGGCCCCGCGAACGCGGATTTCGAGGCATCCGGGCGGTCAGGCCGGATGTCGAGGGATGTCAGTTGCGATCGGAAGTGGCGGGCAGGTCGGCCGATGTGGCGCAGAGTTGGACTCTGCCGTATCGCGGATTTGGAATCCGCAGGCGCTACGGCAGGTAAGAAGCCGGGCCTTGCCGAAGCCCTGCCGAGTGCAACTCGGCGACACAGCAGGTTGCAAACCTGCGCTACGGATACCCGCCACTTCTGATCGCGCCCGGCGATGTCCGCTGGTTGGCGGCGCCAAGGTGGGTCGGCCACCGCGGCAAAGAAATGCCGCCGCTGGTTCGCTCAAAGCTTCTGCACGAGATCCTGGCTATCGACGGGGCTGAGACGGCTCTACCCTCAAGGGATGCTCACGGTCGAACAGGCAGTCCGCGCGCTCCGGCGGGAGATCCTCACGGCGTTGGCCGAGGACGCGACGCTCCCGCTGGGTGCGACCTTCTCGGCGGAACGGGTCACACTTTCCCTCGCCGTCCGGATCGATCCCCCGAGGGTCGCCGGCGGCGGCCCGGGCGCGCTCCAGGTCGCCGAAGATCCAGGACCTTCTGACCACCGGGTCACCGTGGAATTCCGGCTCGGTGAGATCCCGCTGCCGGTCCCCGCGACAACGGTCTCGTCGGCGCCGGCTCCATCGGCGGATCGGCCGATCACGGCCGATCACGACGGATCGATCGCATCCACCGGTCTGGCCCAGATCTTCGGCGCACCGGGGTTCGACAGCTCGGCGCGGGCGACGGTGTTCCGCGAGGCCTTGGAAGAACTCGACGCCGCGCAGCAGCGACAGGCCTTGCTCGGCCTCGGGGATCCGCCCTCGGCCGGAGAAGATCCCACCGTGATCCGGGCGCGCCATCTGATCCGCCGGCTCGCCGCGAGCGGGCCGGCGGGATCGACGAATGGCCCTCGGTTGCTCCGGGAGCTCGCGACGCGATGTCCGGTCGAGGACCTGGTCGCGCAGGCTGCCAACCAATGGCGGACGCAATCCGAATGGGCTGCCGACGCTGCCGGACGCCCGTGACCGAGCAGGGTCCCCGGACCTCGGACCGGGAGCCCCTCGACACGCGCCCGCCCCAAGATCGCCGACTTTCTTGAGGAACGTCTTGTCCCGGCCCGGACCGACCACGGCATCGCAGGCGTCGGGGCCGTCGCATCCCGGCCGACCGTCGCACCGACCTTCCTCGGTCCGATCATCACTCCGATCCGTGCAGCCGATGGCACGGCCCGGGGGCCAACTCAGAGCGGGCGTTTCACCGGCTCTTTGTAGCCGCGATGCCACGACAAGGTCCAAAGCTGCTCGATCTTCACGGGCTCGACGTGGCCGTCGGTGAAGACCATGTGGATCGCGCCCGGCATCGGTGTGCCCGCCGCGACCTTGATCGATTTCTGCGCGGAGGACGAACCGTGCCGGGCGATGCAGAAGCGCTGCATCATCGCCGAGTTGCCGCCGGCCCCGAGGTCGCGGGCCGGCGCGTCGGTCGCCACGGGCCATGAATCGGCCCAGATGCTGTCGGCGAAGATGGGTGTCTTCACGGGGTTCTCATAGCTGCTCTCGCCGGCGAACTGCTTCAGCGGATCCTGCACGCCTTCGCCGACCGGCGAATACATCCAGCCGTTCATCCCGTAGCTGCTCTCGAACCCGGTGTTCCATTGCACCGGCGTCTTCATCGGACCGTACCAAGCGGCGGTGGCGGTGCCGATGGATTCACCGGTGGGAGTCCGCTTCGCCGGGACCGGCGCGGTCGGGCAGATGCGGATCTTGTCGGCCGGGACGTCCTTGCGGATCACCGCCATCCAGAACCGGTCGGGAGTATAGCCGACGGGGAAGGTCTTCCCTGTCTCGGTGACGTACATGATCTGGCCGAGACCCATCTGCTTGAGATTGTTCTGGCAGACCGCGGCCTGGCCCTTGGCCTTCGCCTTGGACAGCGCGGGCAGCAACATGCCGGCGAGGATCGCGATGATGGCGATGACCACGAGCAGTTCGATCAGGGTGAATCCACGGCGGGTCGCGGACCAACGGAGCGGGGGCTGTCCGGGAGATCGGGGGCCGGATCAATAGCCGACCGGCATGCGGGGCTTCACCGAGGTCGCGCCGGATTCGCCGCCCAGCGCAGGGTTCAGCCAAGGCGTCCAGCGGCGGTACCACTGCGAGGACTTCATGCCCACGGCGTGGCCGTCGATGAAGCCGACCTCGCCACGGCCGTCATGGCGGATGCTGGGCCCGCCCCAGTTGGCCTCGTCGGAGGCGACGGTGCCACCACCGAAACCGCCCACGTCGTCGAGCAGCCAGACCTCGGTCTTCTCGGGCGACGTCCGCGTCACGCAGAGCGCGGCATCGGTGGTATCCTTGGCCTTGGTGCCCGAATCGGTGATGTAGACCGTGGACGAAGGCCGTACGACATCGGAGTCCTTGACCGAGGACATGTGCCAGCCGCCGCCGGTGAACTCGCAGCCGCCGATCTGGAAGTTGGCGCCGTAACCGGCGACCATCTTGGTCGGATCGTAGATGTAGGTGTACTTGATGCCGGGTTTCCGCTGTTTCGCCGGGCACAAGAAGGCGTTGGTGGCGGGCGCGTAGGGGCGGATGAAACTGAACCACGCGGTGCCGACGCCGCCGCCCGACGAGACGTCGAGGAACGAGAGCGGGTAGCGTTGCTGGTTGTCGCCGGCATACATCGCGGCGCCGAGGGTCATCTGGCGGACGTTGCTGAGGCAGTTCGCCGCCACGGCCTTGCCCTTTGCTTTGGCGAGCGAGGGCAACAGCATCCCGGCGAGGATCGCGATGATGGCGATGACCACCAGCAGTTCGATCAAGGTGAAGCCGCGACGGGACGCAGGCCGGCGGGGGGGGATGTCCGGTGTCATGGCGAGGTGTGCCGCCAAGTCAGTCCGCCCCGGGGGCATTGTCAACGGAGTTCCACGGCCCGGCCGGGCGCACCAGGGTGCCCCGGCCGCGAGGCGCGATCCTCGGTCTACTTCTGCGGCTGCGGGTTGCGCCATTCGCAGCCGTCCTGCGCCAGCAGATCGTCGGCCGCGGTCGGGCCCCATGTGCCGGCGAGGTAGAACTCGCGGTTGGTGAGCGGCTTGTCCGTCCAGGAGTTGCGGATGGCGTCCACGATGCCCCAGGCCGTCTCGACCTCGTCGCGGCGGATGAAGAGCGTGGCGTCGCCGGCGATGGCCTCGAGCAGCAGGCGTTCGTAGGCCTCGGGCGTGTAGGCGCCGAACTCGGTGTCGTAGCTGAAGCGCATGCGGACCGGCCGCAGCTCCATGGCGGCACCGGGCACCTTGCCGTTGAAGCGGAGCGTGATGCCCTCATTGGGCTGGAGGCGGAGCGTGAGCGAGTTGGGGTCGAGCTTGGTCTGCGACTGGGCGGCGAAGAGGATGTTCGGCGCGGGCTTGAACTGGATGCGCACCTCGCTCGCGCTGAGCGGGAGGTTCTTGCCGGTGCGGATGTAGAACGGCACGCCGGACCACCGCCAGTTGTCGATGAGCAGCTTCATCGCGACGAAGGTCTCGACGTTCGACTTGGGGTTGACCTTGGGTTCGCTGCGATAGGCCGGCCGTGCCTCGCCCTCGACCTCGCCGGCGAAGTACTGGCCGCGCACGACGTTCTTGGCGACGTCGGCCGGCGTCATGGGCCGGATCGACTTGAGCAGCTTCACCTTCTCGTCGCGGACGTTCTCCGCTTCGAGCGAGACGGGGGGTTCCATGGCGACCAGCGAGAGCACCTGGAGCACGTGGTTCTGCACCATGTCGCGCATGGCGCCGGATTCCTCGTAGTAGCCGCCGCGGGCTCCGACGCCGATCTTCTCGCCGACGGTGATCTGCACGTGGTCGATCGAGTCGCGGTTCCACAGATGCTCGAAGATGCCGTTCGAGAAGCGGAAGGTGAGGATGTTCTGGACCGTCTCCTTGCCGAGGTAATGGTCGATGCGGAAGATCTGCCGCTCGTGGGCGTGGCGGATGATCTCGGCGTTGAGTTCGCGCGCGCTGGCGAGGTCGTGCCCGAAGGGCTTCTCGACGACGAGCCGGTCGGGCGTGAACCCCTCCTCCCTGCGCAGCAGGCCGACCTCGCTGAGGTGGCCGGAGATCTCGCCGAACTGGCTGGGGTTCGTGGCGAGATAGAAGAGCAGGTTGGTGCGCAGTTTCTCGTGGTCGAAGCCGCCGATGATGTCCTTGAGCTTCTGGTAGCCGGCGACATCGGAGATGTCGGCCTGGCAATAGTGGATGTTGGCGGCGAAGGCGTCCCACACAGAGGTGTCGACCGGCTGCGTGCGGGAGAACTTCCCGATCGCCTCGCGCAGCTCGGCGCGCCAGGACTCGTCGGACTTCTCGCGGCGGGCGAAGCCGATGATGCGGTAGGGCGTGGGCAGGGCCTTCTCGAGGGCGAGATGGTAGAGCGCAGGGATCAGCTTGCGTGCGGTCAGGTCGCCGGACGCGCCGAAGATGACGACGGTGCAGGGTTCGATCTGGCGACGGGGCTGCGCGGCGCGGGAGGCCAGCAGCTCGTCGAGTTGGGACGAGTCGTTCATGACGAGGGTCAACCTGCGGGATGGGGCCGGCGGATTCAACCGCGCATTCACCGCCACCCCGTGGAACGGGCCGCGGAAGTCGCCGCGACGAAGGCCGCGTTCCCTGTTGGAGCCCGGGACCGCTTTCGCCTAGGTTGGCCGTCCAGTGACCTTGCAGGAAGAAATCGCCCGGCGGCGGACGTTCGCCATCATCTCGCATCCCGACGCGGGCAAGACCACGCTCACCGAAAAGCTGCTGCTCTACGGCGGCGCGGTGCAGCTGGCCGGATCCGTCACCGCCCGCAAGAACCAGCGCGCGACCACATCCGACTGGATGGAGCTCGAGAAGAAGCGCGGCATCTCCATCAGCTCGACGGTGCTGCAGTTCGAGTACGACGGCTTCCGCGTCAACCTGCTCGACACGCCCGGCCACAAGGATTTCTCCGAGGACACCTACCGCGTGCTCACCGCCGTCGACGCGGTGATCATGGTGATCGACGCCGGCAAGGGCGTGGAGAACCAGACGCGCAAGCTCTTCGAGGTCTGCGCCCGCCGCGGCGTGCCGATCTTCACCTTCATGAACAAGCTGGACCGACCGGCCCGCGACCCCATCGGCCTGATGGACGAGCTGGAAGCGGTGCTCGGCATCCGCTCGTGCGCGATGAACTGGCCGCTGGGCAACGGCGCCGAGTTCCGCGGCGTGTATGACCGGGCCGAGAAGCGCGTCCACCTCTTCGAACGGGTGGTCGGCGGGAAATACCGCGCCGCCGTGAACGTGACCGGGCTCGAGGATCCGGTCGTGCGCGAGAAGCTGGACGACCAGACCTACGCCACCGTGCGCGAGCAGATCGAGATGATCGAGATGGCCGGCGCCGAGTTCGACCAGGAGAAGGTGCTGGCCGGCAAGCTCTCGCCGGTGTTCTTCGGCTCCGGCGTGAACAACTTCGGCGTGCAGCTGCTGCTCGACAGCTTCCTCAAGCACTCCTCGGCGCCCCGCGGGCGGATGGCGGTCGCCGCCGAGTGACCCGGGCGGACCCGTCGAGCGCCCCCCCGGGGACCCCCTCGACGGGCGTCCCGCTCCACGAGACGACCAGGCGATATCCACGGCTTCCGTCGCCGGACCGGTCATCGTCCTCGAGTTCTCGCAGGCCGGGGGCCTGCCCTCCCGGCCGCTCAACGCACCGTCTCGCCGAGCAGATGCTCGCGCCAGAAGAGGATCGTGCCGAGGAACTGGAAATCCGCGTTCTTCTTCTTCTGGAAGCCGTGGCCCTCGTCCTTGGCCATCAGGTACCAGCACGCGCCGCCGTTCTCGCGGACGGCCTTCACCATCTGCTCCGCCTCGGTGACGGGCACGCGCGGGTCGTTCTTGCCCTGCACCACGAAGAGCGGGACGCGGATGTCCTTCACGCGGGTCGTCGGCGAGATCCTCTCCAGATGCTCGCGCATCGCCGGGTCGCGCTCGTCGCCGTACTCCGCACGCCGCAGGTCGCGGCGGTAGTCCTGCGTGTTCTCCAGGAAGGTCACGAAGTTGGAGATGCCCACGATGTCGACGCCGCACTTCAGCCGGTCGCTGTAGTGCGTGAGCGCCGCGAGCGTCATGTAGCCGCCGTAGCTTCCGCCGGTGACGGCGATGCGCGACGGATCGAGGTCGGGCTGCGTCTTGATCCACTCGATGATCGCGCCGATGTCCTTCACCGAGTCCTCGCGGCGGAACCCGTTGTCGAGCGTGAGGAAGGTCTTCCCGTAGCCGGCCGAGCCGCGGACGTTCGGGAACACGAAGGCCATCCCCAGCTCGTCGAGGTAGTAGTTGTTGCGGCCCTGGAAGATCGGGCGCGACTGCGATTCCGGCCCGCCGTGGATGTGGATCACCACCGGCCGTTTGCCCGGGAAACGCGCCGGATCCGGCCGATGGACGAACGCGCTGATGGTCAGGCCGTCGAACGACCTCGTGCGCTCGACGGTGGGCGCGCGGAACTTCGCGGCGTCCAGCCCGCCGGTCTCGCTGCGCGTCCAGCGCGTCACGACGCCGGTGCGGGTGTCGAAGCTGTAGGCGTCGCTCGGCGAGTTCGCGTGGGCCAGCGCGAAGCCGAGGTCGCGGCCGTTCTCGTGCCACTCCAGGCCGCCGATGACGCCGAGCGGGAGCTGCGGCTGCGCGGCCTTCGCCTTACCGGTGCGGAGATCGAGCAGGCGCAGGACGCTCGAGCCGTCCTGGTTCACCACGAACGCCACCGTCCTGCCGTCGGGCGAGAGCTCGTAGAACTCGACGTCCCACGGGATGTCCTGCGTCAGGACGGTCATCACCTTCGTCGCGAGGTCGATGCGGACGAGCCGCTGGAACTCGCTGTCCTTGTCGGTGGTGCAGTAGACCGAACGGCCGTCCTTGGCGAAACGCGGGTCGGTGTACGCGACCTTCGTCGTCTCGCCGCCGGTGACCGGGGTCAGCTTGCCGGTGGCGAGTTCGAGCACGTAGAGCGCGCTCTCGTTGATCGAGACGTAGTTGCCGACCAGCAGCCGCGATTCGTCGTCGCTCCAATCGGCGACGCTCCAGCCGCCGCCGCCGGCCTTGTGGACCATCTTCGCCGCCTCGGGATGCAGGGGGTCCATCACCCAGAGATCGGTGTCCTTGCCGTTGCGGCGCGTGGAGCTGTAGGCGATGCGCGAACCGGACCGCGCGAACTTCGCGCCGGTGTTCCGCGATCTGCCGTCGGTGAGCAGCACGGATTTGCCGGCGTCGGCGCCTTCCAGGTCATGACGGTGGAGCTGGTAGAACTCGCCGCCGCCGCTGTCCTGCGCGTACAAGATGTAGCGACCGGACTTCGGCTGGAACCGACCGCTCACCACCGGCTCGGCGGAGAAGGTGAGCTGCCGCCGGTCGCCGCCGGGATGGTCGACCATGTGCAGTTGCGCGGTATCGGCGAAGCGCGTGGTGATGAGCATCTCCTTGCGCTGCGGATGCCAGCCGAGGAACCCCGCGGTGCGGAACTCCAGATAACGGCCGACATCACGGCGGAGTTCCGGAGGGACGGGCGGCAGCCCTTCGGCGACGAGGTTGTCGGGGACGTAGGTCTGGGCGATCGCGGCGATGGAAGAGGTCACAAGAGCAAGCGCGGCGGGCAGCAGTTTCACGGACGGCGATGGTGGCCGGTCGCGCCGCGGCCGGCAATGGCCGGCGGAAGAAGCAGCGCGCCGGGCCTCATGGCCGTCGCGCCGTTCAGCGGCCGAAGAGGCGGTCGAACCCGCGCCAGGTGTTCGGGTTGAGCCAACGTCCGGCGCGGCGCAACGGTCCGATGCCTCCCGCCTCCAGGTCGTATTCCATCACCAGCCCGACGTTGTGCGCGCCGCGATGGTCTCCTCGCATGGCATCGAAACCATAAGCGTAGCCGAGCACCCAGTGCCACGCGCCGTTCGAGGACGTGTAGCCGATCCCGCCGCCGGCGCCGCTGTGCCAATGCCGGGGCAGCTCCAGGCCGGGCAGGAACCCGATGTTGGCCACGCCTCCGTTCAGCGCGAGGTCCCAGCGGTGCGACCGGCTCAGCGGCACGGAGTAGGAGGTGTCCAGCAACGCGAACCGTCGCGCGCTCAGCTCCTGGAAATAATATCCCGGCACCATCAGCGGGAACTCAGCGCCCAAAGGCAGCGCGCCGCCGAGCCGGTACGCGCTCAGGCGATCGGCATCCGCGCTGCCGCCGCCGGTCAGGGTGAACTCGATGCGCTGCTGCCCGGGGAACTCCCAGGCGACGAGGCCGCGTCCCCAGAGCAGATGCGTGCGGGCCTCGATCGTCCGGTCGCCCGAGTAGCCGTAGTCCTGCGGATCGGTGCGGAACTGTCCCTCGTACCACGCCGACAGCTCGACGGCACGATCGGCCACGAGCAGCGGTTCGCGACCGCCCCAGCGCAGTCCGATGCGGACGTGGTGCGCGAGCTTGTCCTCCGGCAACCTGAAGCCGGCCGCGGTCTCGTCCTCGCGCTGGTAGAACGAGTACCGCGCGGCATTCCGCACCACGAGCTGCAACGGCACGTCGCCGATGCCGGTGTGGTTCGTCTGCCCGGCCGGCATGGGGTTGAAGAGATGGTACACCGAGACGTTCGCCTCCGCGCCATGGCCGGTGAACGATTCTTCCCGCCACAGCTTGCCGCCGCGGACCTCCGAGTAGCTGTCGGCGAACCCGCCGCCGGCGAAGCCGAATCCCATGTCCGTGTGCTCGCCGAGCAGCCCGCGCACCCCGAGCTCGGTGTCGAGATAGGTCGGCGCGATCGCCGCGCGCAACGTCAGGTTCGTGCGGAGGAATCCCGGCTGGTTGTGGTAGTAGTAGGCGTAGCCCGCGATGGGGCCGCGGCCTCGGAGCGGCTGGTTGTAGCCGAACTGGATGAGTGCCCGCCGCTCCGGATCGATCTGCGCGAGCGCGACAGGGATCCCGATGACGGAGAAGATCCAGAGCCAAGCGGACGATGACAAACGCACGATCAGGACGGTCCGGGCCGCCCAGTCCCGGCGCAAGCGATCAGTCACCGCATCTCGCGGCACACGACGTCCACGGGACGCATCCGGGCCTCTGCACGGACCCGCGCTCCCGCGACCTACCGAAGGCGCACCTCCGCACGCTGGCGCGCCGGGCGGTTCACCGCGGCGTCTGCGTCACCACCACCTTGAGCGAATCCGGCGTGGGGCGGGCGGCCAGCGCGACGGCCGCCGCGGTCTCTTCCAACGGGAACGTGTGCGTGACCAGCGACCGCACGTCGAAGCGCCGCGAGAAGATGAGCCGCGCCACCTCCCGCTGGAGCGTGAAGTCGGACGAATAGCTGCCGGTGAGCGACTTCTCGTCCACGCAGACGCGGGCCAGGTCGATCGGCGTCTCCTTGCCCCGGACGGTGTGCGCGAACAGCAGCACGGTGCCGCCGCCGCGGAGCGCTTCCTGCGATTGCTTCACCGCCGCGTCGCTGGGCACCGCGATCACCGCGGCATCGGCGCCGCGGCCCCGGGTGAGGCGCAGGACCTCGGCCGTCAGATCGGGCCGCGATCCGTCGAGGGTCCGCCAGGCCCCGGATGCGCGGGCCAGCGCGAGCCGGCGCGGCAACAGGTCCGTCGCGACGACCCGCGCGCCCCGCAGCGAGAGCAGCCGGGTGAACATCAGCCCGATCGGGCCCTGGCCGACGACGAGGACGACGTCATCCGGCAGCAACGGCAGCTGGGCGACCGCCTTGAGCACGGTGTTCACCGGTTCGAGCAGCGCGCCTTCGATGAAGGAGTTCTTCGCCGGGATCTTCACCACGCCGGGCAGGCAGACCGGCATCACGCGGACATACTCGGCGTATCCGCCGCCGGCGGGCTCGAACCCCGCGGTGATCCCCGTGCGCTTGTAGGTCGCGCACTGGGCGAAGGCCTTGTGCCGGCAGGAATGGCAGCGGAGGCAAGGCACGTGATGGTGCAATCCCACGCGGTCTCCGACACGGAAACCCCGGGCCAAGGCGCCGATCTTGACGATGGTCCCGGCCGTCTCGTGGCCGAAGATGCGCGGCGGCGGCACGGTGCCGTGGTGGATCTTCTTGATGTCGGTCGGGCAGACGCCGCAGGCGGCGACGCGCACCAGAAGATCGCCCGCGGCGACGCGCGGCACGGGCACTTCCTCGGTGCGCAGGTCGTCCACGCCGCGGTACACCACGGCGCGCATGGTTTTTGGGATCCGATCGGTCACGCGGCGATTGAAGCGCCAGGCCCGCGCCCGCGCCACGGCGAAGAAGGGCCCGCGCGCTCTCCGGCTCCCGGGCCGATCTCCCGCGTTGTCACCGGACGAAGGCGCGTTAACTTCTCCCCATGTCCGGCCCGTCCCATTCTCTCGAGAACGAACTGCGCCTCGCCCGGCTGCGATCGCTCACCCGCCGCGAGTTCTTCGCCCGCAGCGGTGCCTTCAGCCTCGGCGCGATCGCCATGGCCCAGATGGGCGGCTCGTCGCTGTTCGCAGGAACTGCCGCACCGGCGCCCGGACCGCTCGCCCCCAAGGCCCCGCCGCTGCCGGGCAAGGCCAGGTCGGTCATCTACCTGCACATGTCGGGCGCGCCGCCCTCGCTCGACCTCTTCGACTGGAAGCCGAAGCTGAAGGAGCTGCACATGCAGGACTGCCCGGAATCGCTGATCGCGGGACAGAAGTTCGCCTTCATCCGCGGCCGCCCGAAGATGCTCGGGTCTCCGTACAAGTTCGCCCGGCACGGCCAGTCCGGCGGCTGGTTCAGCGAGGCGATCCCGCACATGGCCGGCATCGCGGACGACATCACGGTCGTGCGCTCGATGTGGACGGACCAGTTCAACCACGCGCCGGCGGAGCTGATGGTCCATACCGGCAACATGCGCGCCGGCAGCGCCAGCATGGGGGCGTGGACCACCTACGGCCTCGGTTCGGTGAACCAGGACCTGCCCGGGTTCGTGGTGCTGCTCAGCGGCGGCACCGATCCGACGGGCGGCAAGAGCCTCTGGGGCTCCGGTTCGTTGCCCGGCGTCTACCAGGGCACCCAATGCCGCACCACCGGCGAACCGATCCTCTACGCGGACAACCCGCCGGGCATGAGCCGCGACAGCCGTCGGCGCACGCTCGACGCGCTCAAGGCGCTCAACGAGGCCGAGCTCCGGCAGTTCGGTGATCCGGAGACCCGGACGCGCATCGAGCAGTACGAGCTCGCCTACCGCATGCAGGTCTCCGTGCCCGACGTCTTCGACATCGCCAAAGAGCCGGAGTCGATCCGCAAGGCCTACGGCGCGAAGCCGGGCGAGGGCGGCTTCGCCAACAACTGCCTGCTCGCGCGCCGGCTCGTCGAGAAGGGCGTCCGCTTCGTCCAGCTCTACGACTGGGGCTGGGATATCCACGGCACCGGCCCGGGCGACGACCTGATGGACGCCTTCCCCAAGAAGTGCCGCGACGTCGACCAGGCGGCCGCCGCGCTCATCACCGACCTCAAGCAACGCGGCATGCTCGACGAGACGTTGGTCGTGTGGGGCGGCGAGTTCGGCCGCACGCCGATGAACGAGGCCCGCGGCGGGTCGAAGTATCTCGGGCGCGACCATCACCCGGCGTGCTTCACGCTCTGGATGGCCGGCGGAGGGATCAAGCGCGGCCACAACCATGGCGCGACCGACGACTTCGGCTACGGCATCGTGGACGACAAGGTGACCGTCCGCGATCTGCAGACGACCCTCCTGCACCAGATGGGCCTGGACGCCCATGCGTTCAGCTACCGCTTCCAAGGTCTGGACCAGCGCCTCATCGGCCCGACCGGCGAAGGCCGCGTGGTGAAGGAGATCCTCGCGTAGGACGGTCCGTAAGACGAGCGACTGCCGGCCGTCAGGCGAACAGCTTCGTGACCAGCTCGCCGTGGACGTCGGTGAGCCGGAAGTCGCGGCCTTGGAACCGGAAGGTCAGCCGCTTGTGGTCGAGCCCGAGCAGGTGGAGCACGGTCGCGTGCAGGTCGTGGACGTGCACGCGGTCGCTCACCGCGCCGAAACCGAGCTCGTCGGTCTCGCCGATGATCCGGCCCGGTTTCACGCCGCCGCCGGCGAGCCAAACGGTGAAGGCGTCGATATGGTGGTTCCGCCCGGTCTTGTCGCGGCTCTCGCCCATGGGCGTGCGGCCGAACTCGCCGCCCCACACGACCAACGTGTCGTCGAGCAGGCCGCGCGACTTGAGGTCCTTCACCAGAGCGGCCTGCCCTTGGTCCACCTGGTGGCAGACCTTCTCGAGGTCGGTCTCCAGGTTCTCGCCCGGGCCGCCATGGCTGTCCCAGTTGGTGTGGTAGAGCTGCACGAAGCGCACGCCGCGCTCGATGAGCCGGCGCGCCAGCAGACAGTTCCGCGCGAACGACGGCGTGTCCTTCTCCACGCCATACAACGCCAGCGTCGCGTCGGTCTCGCCGCGGAGATCCATCGCCTCGGGCGCGCTGGTCTGCATCCGGTAGGCCATCTCGTAGGCGGCGATGCGCGTGGTGATCTCCGGGTCGCCGGTCTCGGCGAGGCGCTGGAGGTCCAGGTCCTCCACCGCGGCGATCGTGCGGCGCTGGCTCGCGTCGCCGATGGGGGCGGGCGTGGCGAGGTCGAGGATGGGTTCGCCCTGGCTGCGCAGCGGGACGCCCTGATAGCTGGTCGGCAGGAATCCGCTGCCCCAGTTCACCGCGCCGCCGCGAGGACCGCGGGGCCCGCTCTGGAGCACGACGAACCCGGGCAGGTTGTCGGCCGCGCTCCCGAGCCCGTAGGTGGCCCACGCACCCATGCTCGGCCGGCCGAACTGCGACGAGCCGGTGTTCATGAAGAGCTTCGCCGGCGCGTGGTTGAAGACGTCCGTCGCGCAGGTGCGGATGAAGCTCACGTCGTCCACGATCCCCGCCGTGCGCGGGAACAGCTCGCTCACCCACATGCCGGATTGTCCGTGACGGCGGAAGGCCCGCTTCGATCCGAGCAGCTTGGACTTGTCCTTGAACGAGCTGTCCATGAACGCGAACCGCTTGCCCGCGAGATACGAGTCAGGGATCGCCTGGCCGTTGAGCTGCGCGAGGCGCGGCTTGGGGTCGAACAGGTCGAGCTGCGACGGACCCCCAGCCATGAAGAGGTGGATGACGTTCTTGGCGCGGGCCGGATGATGCGGCGGTTTCGGCGCGAGCGGATGCGACGCGGCCGGTGCCGCGGAGAGGGCGCCACGGTCCAACAACGAACCGAGCGCGATGGAGCCGAGCCCGAGCCCGCAGCGGCCGAAGAAGTGGCGACGGGTCAGTCGAAGTAGCGGGTCGGGCGGAGTCGAAGTCATGGCCGTGTCAGAAAGATCAGCAGGTTGGGTCGCGCTGCGTTCCGCGGAGATGCAGAGCGGTTTCGTCCGTCCACGCCGGAGGCGTGGCAGCCATTAGCCGTGGGTCGAGCGCAGCGATACCCCCGGAACCGGCCAAAGCATGATGCACCCCGAAGGGGTGCCAGAGGCTTGAGCGACGAACGAACCGACCGATGTTGATTCTGGCACCCTTTCAGGGTGCTACCAAAAACGTGCACAGGTCCGGGGGTGTCGCGCTCCGCGCCCACCCCCCGGCTAATGGCTGGCAGCCCTCCGGGCTGCGTCGGCAACGCTGTCGGTTCATTGTTCATTCCCTTGTGATGGTCTCGTCCAGGTTCAGCAGCACGCGGGCGAGGGTCGTCCAAGCCGCGGTCTCGTCGCCCTCGCGCCGCTCTTCCGCGAGGAGCGCGACCAGACGCTCGCGTTCGGCGGGCTTCGGAGGACGCGCCAAGCAGAGGCGGAACGCGTGGTCGATCCGGTCCGGCTCCTGCGCCTCGCGGACGACGCGCCGCGCGAGCGATCCCGCCAGTTCCACGAAGGCCTCGTCGTTCAAGAGCGTGAGCGCCTGCAGCGGGGTGTTCGAGCGCATCCGCCGCGTGCAGGCGCTGAAGGCGTCGGGCGCATCGAACACCGCCAGCGCGGGATGCGGCGTCGCGCGCCAGAAGAACGTGTAGAGCCCGCGGCGGAAACGGTCCGCTCCCGTGCTGGCCTTCCAGTCGCGCCGCGATTGTCCGAGCGCCATCACGCCGTCCGGCTGCGGCGGGAACACACCCGGCCCGCCGATCCGGCGATCGAGCCGGCCGCTCGCCGCGAGCGCCACGTCGCGGATGATCTCCGCGTCGAGCCGCAGCCGGTCCTGCCGCGCGAGCAAGCGGTTCGCAGGATCCTTCTCCGCGAGGTCCGGACGCGCCTTCGACGACCGGCGATAGGTGGCGGAGGTGACGATGAGTCGGTGGAGGCGCTTCAGGGACCAGGATCTGGCGTCTGGGGTCTCGGGGCTGGGATCTGGGGCCCGAGGACCGGCAGCGTGTTCCTTCCCAGACCCCGGACGCCGGACCCCGGACGCCGGTTTCATCAGCTCGACCGCCAACCAATCGAGCAGCTCGGGATGCGTCGGCGGGATGCCCTGCGTGCCGAAGTCGTTCTCGGTCTCGACGATCCCGCGCCCGAAATACTGTTGCCAGACGCGGTTCACCGCCACCCGCGCGAACAGCGGACCCGCCGGATCCACCAGCCAACGCGCGAAGTCGAGCCGCGTCGGACGCGCGCTGCCGTCCTTCGGGGCCGGGAACGGATGGAGCACCGCGGGCGTGCCCGGCGACACATCGGGTCCGCGCCGGGTGAAGTCGCCCTTGATGAACACGTACGACTCGCGCGGTTGCTTGCGCTCGGCGAGCACGAGCGTCGTGGGGATCTTCGGCTCGTCGCGACGCGACGCGCGGAGCCGTTCCTCGATCGCCCGGTATCCGGCATCGGTCCGGCAGTGCGCCTCGCGGACAAGCTTCACCTGGGCCGGCTTGCGGTCGGCGGGGAGCAGTCCGAGCACGTTGCGGACCTCCAGCGGGAGCTTGGCCCGGGCTTCCGGCGTGAGGCCGGATTCCCACCGGACGAACATCGGCTCCAACGCCGCCAACGCCGCGTCGAGCTCGTCCTGGATCGGACGCGTCCGCGTCCGCACGGCATCACGCACGGCGCGATCGGCCGGAGTAGCGGCCTCGATGGCCGGCTCGTCCTGGTCGTTGAAGAACGCGAAGAGCTGGAAGTACTCGCGCTGCGAGACCGGGTCGAACTTGTGGTCGTGGCAGCGCGAGCAACCGACGGTCAGGCCGAGCAGCGCGATGCCGGTGGTGTCCACCCGGTCGATCACCGATTCGATGCGGAACTGCTCCGGATCGATGCCTCCCTCCTCGTTGATCTGGGTGTTGCGGTGGAACCCGGTGGCCACGCGGAGATCCTGGTTCCGGGCCTCCGCCGCCGGGCCGGTCGCCCCGACGGCCGCATCGGCCAACAGGTCGCCGGCGAGCTGCTCGACGACGAAGCGGTCGAACGGCTTGTCGTCGTTCAACGCGCCGATGACCCAATCGCGCCACGGCCAGATCGTGCGCGGGGCGTCGATGCTGTAGCCGTTCGAATCGGCGTAGCGGGCGATGTCGAGCCACCATCGGGCCCAGCGCTCGCCGTGGTGCGGCGAGGCGAGCAGCGCGTCCACCGCGCGCTCGTAGGCATCGGGCCGCGAGTCGGCGAGGAAGGCGTCGACCTCCGCCGGCGTCGGCGGCAGGCCGGTGAGGTCCAAGCTCACGCGGCGCAGCAACGTGATGCGATCGGCCTCCGGCGAAGGCGCGATCCCGGCCTGGTCGAGCCGCGCGAGGACGAATCGGTCGATCGGGTTCCGGACGCGCGACAGATCGGCGACCGCAGGCAACTCAGGACGCTTCGGCGGGACGAACGCCCAATGCACATCCACACCGGGCTTCTCTTCTGGCGGCACCGCGGCACCGGCGGCGACCCATCGACGCAGGACAGCGACCTGTCCCGGCGCGAGCGGCGGCTTCTTGTAGGGCATCCGCTCGAGGTCGTCGTGCGGGCCTTCGGCCACGCGGAGGGCCAGGCTCTCCGACGGCTTCCCCGGCACGAACGCCGGACCGCGTCCGCCCCCGCGGAGCGCGGCGACGGCGGTGTCGAGCCGCAGCCCACCCTTGGGCCGGTCCGCCCCATGGCACGACACGCAATGCTCGGTGAGCACCGGTTTGACCTCGCGCAGATAGTCCACCTCCGCGGCCAGCCCGGCCGACGCAAGGCAGACCACGGACGCAGATTTCCAGAAGGGGGACATCGCCGGACCACGATAGCCGTCCTCCCGATCGGGACCAGTCCGGAGTCCGTCCCGTCGGCGCGGATCGGGCCGCGATCAATGGACGCCGACGAGGACCAGGTCGGCGCGGACGCAGGTCCGAGGGCGGGTTCAGCGGGCAGCGGACTTCAGCTCATGGAAACGACGGCGCAGCGCGGCGAGCCGGGTCGCTTGGGCGGGGACCGCTGCCAGATCGTTCTCTTCCTGCGGATCGGCGCGCAGGTCGAAGAGCTGGTCCGTCCCGAAGTCCGGCCAGAGGATGTATTTCCAATCCCGCCGGACCAGCGCCTCGGACGACGGGATCCGGTGGATGCTGGTGATGGTGGGATGCTCGTAGAAGAACTCCGTGCGCCACGCGGGCTTCCGCGGAGCGAGGTAGAGCGGGGCGAGGTCCCGGCCCTGCAGGGCGCGCGGCGCCTTGATTCCAGCGGCGGCAAGGAGGGTCGGCGCCAGATCGACGTTCAGCGTGAGGCTGTCGTCCGTCCGTCCGCGCGTCGTCCGGGCCATGCGCGGATCGCGCACGATGAGCGGCACGCGGATGCTCTCCTCGTGCGGATACCATTTGTCCGCCAACCCGTGCTCCGCGTGGAAGTAGCCGTTGTCGGTGGTGAAGAGGACCAGCGTGTCGTCGAGCCGCCCCTGCCGCGTCAGCTCCGCCAGCACGCGGCCGCAGGTCGCGTCCACCTCGGTGACGAGGCGGTAGTAGTCCTTCATGCTTTCCTGGAAATGCTCCGGCGTGTCGAAGCGCCAGCGCCAGCGCACCCGGCCTTCGTTCTGCTCGTTCGCCAGGAAGGACGGCAACCGGCGGAACGACGCGTCCGTCGCGTTGGACGGCACCGGGACCGCCACGTCACGGTAGAGCGCCATGCTCGCCGGCTGCGGCAGATACTGCCGTGGGTTGTCGTCCTCGGCGTGCGTGGCGAAGAAGGCGAGCGTGAGGCAGAACGGTTTTTCCGCCGGTCGCGTGCGAAGGAACTCCAGCGCGTCGTCCTCGTTCTTCTGGGTGACGTGGATCCTCATGCCGTCCCGGTTGGTGATCCAATGCGTTCCCGAATAGGCGCGAGCGAAGTCGTACTTCTCCGCAGGGAACTTCCCGTTGTGCCATTTGCCGACGTGCCCGACGTGATAGCCGTTCGTCCGGAGCAGGCCGGGATAGGTCTCCGCCCACGGGGTCTTGAAGGCGTCGAAGGCGCGGTTGCCGTGGCGCGACATCCATTGCCCGGTGAGAAGCGACGCCCGGCTGACGCCGCAGATGGAGGTCGTGACGCGGTTCTGGGTGAAGCGCACGCCGTCGCGTGCCAACTGGTCGAGGTGCGGCGTGCGGACCACGGGGTTCCCGGCGCAGCCCAGCGTGTCGTGACGCCAGTCGTCGGCGTAGAGCAGGACGATGTTGAGCGGCTTGGCGGCGGCGGCCACGTCGGCCACGTCGGCCACGTCGGCCACGAGCAAGCCGAGCAGGCCGAAAAGCAGATGGAGCCGGCTCATGATCAGGCGGCAGCCGCTCATCGGATCGAGGACCGCGCCGGATCCATCAGTTTGCTCAAGGCCTCGTCGGGACCGCCCCCGAATTGTCGCCAGTAGCGTTCCTTGAACGGGTTCACCTTGGGCCCGACCGCGGCTTCGTTGACCAGCATCGGCTGCACCTCGCTCCACCACTGGTCATAGGCGGTCCGCAACTTCGCCGCTTCCTCGGCATGGGCCGCCAGCACGTTGGTCCTCTGCCCAGGATCGGCCTTGAGGTCGTAGAGCTCGGTGTCGTTGACCAAGCTGAACCGGCGGTCGCGGATGGAAGAGGATGCGAACTTCGCCGCCGCCACCTGGCCCCGCGGCCAGCGGCCGAAATGGGTCACGAGGAAGCGGTCCGGCCACGCTGCGCCGGGATCCCGGAGCAGAGGCAGCAGGCTGCGGCCCTCGATCTGACGGCGAGTGGCGGCGTCCAAGCGGATGCCGGCGATCTCGGCGAGCGTCGGGAAGATGTCCAGGTGCGCGGTGAGCGCCACGCAGTCCACACCGCCGCGGAACCCCGCGGGCCAGCGCCAGAAGGACGGCACGCGCGTCCCGCCTTCGTAGGGCGACCCTTTGCTGCCGCGCATACCGGCGTTGAAGGTGTCCACGCCGACGGTACCGCCGTTGTCGGTCATGAAGAGGACGAGCGTGTCCTTCTCCAGACCCCAGGCCTTGAGCTTGGCGAGCAGCACCCCGAAGTTGTCGTCGATGTTCTCGACCATGCCGTAGAACTTGGCGGTGTCGTCCGGAACCGTGCCGGCGTGCCGGCGGAAGTAGTTCGTCGGGCATTGCAGGGGACCGTGCGCGGCGTTGAGCGCGACAAAGGCGAAGAACGGTGCGCGGGCGGCGCGTCGGGTGTCGATCCACCGGAGCGCCTGACGGAAGAACACGTCGGTGCAATACCCTTCCGTCTTCTCGAACCGGCCGTTGTGGAGGATGGCCGGGTCCGCATACAGGTTGTCCGGAGCGTCCCCGCAGCTGCCCGGGTAGGTCTGTCCGATCCCGCCGCCGCCATGGATGAAGACCTCGTCGAACCCTCTCCGCTCGGGCTGATAGGCGGCTTCGTCGCCCAGATGCCATTTACCGAAGATCCCGGTGACGTAGCCCGAGCGTCGCAGGACCTGGGCGAGCGTCGTCGCGCGCAAGGTGAGGCGCTCGCGCTCGAGGATCGTGTGGGTGACACCGTTCTTGAACTCATGACGTCCCGTCATCAGCGCGGCCCGCGTCGGCGCGCAGGTGGGGCTCACATGGAAATCGGTGAAGCGAACGCTCTCCTTCCAGAACGCATCCAGCGCGGGGGTCTTGACCAAGGGATTTCCCAGGCAGGCGAAGTCGCCGTACCCCACGTCGTCGGGCATGACGACGATGATGTTGGGCCGGACCGCCTTCGGGCCGGCCAGCGCGGGCAGGAGCCCCAGCGCGAACGCGAGGAGCCACGACAAAGGAGATGTTCTCATCGGTCTCAAGATGGGGCGCTGCTGGCGATGCCGACAATCCGCCACACCTCCGACTCGGATCGGGCGACGACATCGGGCTTCTCCAAAAAGTGGTACCTCGTCCAAGCGAGATCGTCGCGCATGTTGTGGAACTGCCCCGCGGGTCCGATGGGCCGGACCCGAGGCGAGCTAGGTGATGAGAAGCCACCGGAACCAAGTCCATCGGTCTGCTCCCGATCTCCGACCCCTATGACGATGGGGCCACGAACGCACGGGACGCGGCGGGTCCTTCGCGGCGTTGCGAGGATTCCTGCCGAGCGCCGGCAGCACGCAACCCTACGTCGAGGCGTCGAGGCGTCGAGGCGTCGAGGCGTCGAGAAGCTCGGGAAGCTCGGGAAGCTCGGGAAGCTCGGGAA
>CAIWVP010000077.1 GCA_903916195.1 uncultured Verrucomicrobiota bacterium
AGCCCGGCGGGGTATGCGGTCTAGGTGCCTGAAGGCGGATCTCCCGACGACGCGGGAAGGATCCACGGACGGGCAGCAGCCCGTCCCTAGCCTCGTGGGTAGGGTCCGCGCTGCCGCGCGACCCCATCTGTCCGGCCAGCGACCTCCATGGGTAGGAAGTAGCCGCCGACCTTTTCGGGCACGCCTAACGGGATCTTCCCTCATACCACCTCGACGGACCGCCACTTCTGATCACACCGGCGGCGAGTCCGGGACTGGCCAGGGAACACCGATCATCGGACGCTCGCCGAATGGACAAACTCATCGCCCAGCTCGACACCTTCCTCCGCAAGCGGCCCGTGACCGGCCAAGGCGTCTACATCGCCTCGACCGCGGTCGTGCTGGGCGACGTCACGCTCGGAGACCACAGCAGCGTGTGGTACGGCGCGGTGCTGCGCGGCGACATCAACCGCATCGTGGTCGGGCACCATTCCAACGTGCAGGACAACGCGGTGCTCCATCTCGCGGACGACTTCCCCTGCATCGTCGGCAACTGGGTCACCATCGGCCACTCGGCGAACGTCCACGCCTGCACCATCGAGGACGAGTGCCTCGTGGGCATGGGCGCGACCGTGCTCGATGGCGCGGTCGTGGGCGCGCAGAGCCTGATCGGCGCGAACGCGCTGGTGACGCCCGGCACGCGGATCCCGCCGGGCTCGCTGGTCGTCGGCGCGCCGGCGGTGGTGAAGCGCGCTCTCTCGGCCGAGGAGCGCGCCGGGCTGAAGCACTGGGCCGAGAAGTACGTGGTGAACGGCGCTTATTGTCTCAAGCACGGGATCAACGTTGGGAAGCCGCTGGAGACGTAGGGCTCACCGGTTGCCGGGAATTCCGCGAGTTTTTGGACTGCGGTAGTCCCCTTCCGCTTTCCCTCGGGCGCGCGAAGGACATCGATCTGGGCAATCTGCGGGCGGCGGCCCGGGCGCCAAAGCGGTAGAGGACTACCGCAGTCCAAGACGCTGGCGCGACTTTCGGGGTGACTCCCCCGGATAAGTCCGAAAGTTTCGCGTGCAACTGGGCTATCGCAAAGTCCATCGCGGCCGCGATGCACCGGTCCTTCTCCTCGTCCATCGCGGTGGCGAGGCGACGGTTGATCTCGTTGTCGTCCGCGACCAGGACGTGCAGGGGAGCGGAGGGGGGGCGCGCGCCGGCGGCGGCCTCCGGAGATCAGGCGACTCGGCAACGGTCGCCGGGCAGGCATCAAGACTTCGGCTTTACCTCGCGGCCGGCGCTTCCCACGATGCATCGATGTTCCCGACCCCAGGTCAGTGCCGTCCGGCGGGCCCGCTCCGCCACAACGGACTCCGGCTCTTCGCCCCCGCGGCCGCCGCGATCGCGACCGCCTTCGTGCTGCCGCTCGCGATCTTCGCGGCGTCGTTGCCGCCGCTGACACCGCTGACCGGCGGCCAGCCCGCGGCGGTCGAGCGCCATCTCGTGCCGCTCTCGCCGGAGGACGAGGCCAAGACGATCCAGTTGCCGGACGGCTACCGGTTGGAGCTCGTGCTGAGCGAGCCCGACATCAAGGAACCGATGGCCATCGCCTTCGACGGCGACGGCCGGATGTTGGTGGTGGAGATGCGGACCTACATGCAGGATATCGAAGGCACCGGCGAGCTCGAGCCCCGTTCTCGCGTGTCCCGCCACGGATCGAGCCGCAAGGACGGCCGCTTCGACCAGCATACGATCTTCGCCGACAACCTGCTCGTGCCTCGCATGGTCCTGCCGCTGCAGGACGAGGTGCTGATCGGCGTGACCGACACCAGCGACATCATGGCGTGGCGCGACAAGGACGGCGACGGGACCGCGGACGAGAAGCGGCTCTTCTTTGCCGGCGGCCCGCGCGGCGGCAACATGGAGCACCAGCCGAGCGGTCTGGTGTGGTCCTTGGACAACTGGATCTACACCACCTACAACGCCTATCGCCTGCGTTGGACGCCCGGCGGCAAGGCGATCCAAGAGCCCACCGCCCCGAACGGCGGCCAATGGGGATTGGCCCAGGACGATTGGGGCAAGCTGTGGTTCAGCAACGCCGGCGGCGAGCGAGGGGTCTGGAACTTCCAGACCCACATCGCCCACGGCGCGGTCAACGTCCCCTCGCAGTGGACCGAGGACTGGATGGCGGTCTGGCCGGCCATCGGGCTCGGTGACGTGCAGGGCGGTCCCGGGCGGCTCCGGCCCGACGGCACGCTCAACCACTTCACCGCGACCTGCGGCCAGGAGATCTTCCGTGGCGACCGCTTGCCCGAGGAGCTCCGCGGCAACGTGTTCCTTCCCGAACCGGTCGGACGCCTGGTCCGCCGCGGCATCGTGGAGATGAAGGACGGCATCACGACCGTGCGGAACCCGTATCCGGGGTCCGAGTTCATGCGCAGCACCGACGCGAACTTCCGCCCGGTGAACATGGCCACCGGGCCGGACGGATGCCTCTACATGGTCGACGTCTACCGGGGCATCATCCAGGAAGGGAACTGGACCAAGCCGGATTCGTTCCTGCGTCCGCAGATCCAGCGCTGGGGCCTGGACAAGAACGTGGGGCGCGGTCGCATCTGGCGCCTGGTCCATCGCGACCACAAGCCGGGCCCGCAGCCCGCGATGCTCGGCGAGACGGGCGCGCAGCTGGTCGCGCACCTCGGTCACCCGAACGGCTGGTGGCGCGACACCGCGCAGCGCCTGCTCGTCGTGCGGCAGGACAAGAGCGTCGTCCCGGCCTTGGTCGCGATCGTCCGGTCCGGCAAGGATCCGCTCGCCCGCGTCCACGCGCTCTGGACGCTCGAAGGGCTGGCTTCCGCCGATGCCGCTGTCGTCCGCTCTGCGTTGACCGATGCCCATCCGAGGGTGCGCGAGAACGCCGTCCGCGTCTCCGAATCCTTGGTGAAGGCCGGTGACGCGACGTTCGCGGCCGATATCTTGGCGATGGGCAAGGACGCCGATCCGGGCGTCGTGGTCCAAGCGATCGGTTCGGCCAAGCGGCTGAACTTTCCCTCGTGGCCGGCCTGGGCCGCACAGGTCATCGCGGCCAGCAAGAGCGCGGGCGTGCAGCAGATCGGTACCGCGTTGACGACCGTCCCCGTCGCCGCGGGCCAGTCCTATTCCGCGTCCGAACGGGCCGCGTTGAAGCATGGCGAGGCCATCTACCGCGAGCTGTGCTTCGCGTGCCACGGGATCGAGGGCAGGGGGATGACCCAGGAAGGCGCGGCGCCGGGCGCGACCATCGGACCCGCGTTGGCGAGATCCCGCACCGTCACCGGGAACCGCGAGGCGATGGTGGCCGTGCTGCTCCACGGGTTGTCCGGACCGGTCAACGGCAAGACGTACGACGCGCAGATGGTGGCGATGGCCGACAACGACGACGCGTGGATCGCCGACGTCGCCAGCTACGTCCGCAACACCTTCGGCAACCGCGCCAGCTTCATCTCGGCGGACGACGTCAAGGGCCTGCGCGGGCGGTTCGCGTCGCGCACCGGCCCTTGGACGGAGGCCGAACTGGGCGCGTCGATGCCTTGGCCGCTCGCCGACGCGAAGGACTGGCGGCTCTCCGCGAACACATCGGCCGCGGGCTGCACCGAAGCGACGGACGGCAAGCGCGCCACGCGCTGGCACACCGGCACGAGCCAACGTCCGGGACAATGGTACCAGATCGAGCTCCCGGCCGAGACCAAGGTCGCGGGCCTCGTCCTGGATGCGGCCGCTTCCGCCGACGATTATCCGCGCGGCTACAAGGTGGAGCTCAGCGGCGACGGGCAGTCCTGGGGCGCGCCGGTGGCGACGGGCAAGGGCAAGGGCCCGGTCACCGAGATCAGCTTCCCGGCGGCGCCGGCGAGGTTCATCCGCATCACGCAGACCGGATCGGTGGACGGCCTGTTCTGGAGCATCCACGAGCTCGGCGTGCTCGCCGTCCGCTGAGGTCCGGCCCGAGCGCCACCTGTCTTCGCATCCAACCCTCGTCCACCGGTTCCCAGCCTCCAGCCTTTCCTCCGATGCGCGTTCTCCACGTCCACGCCCATTTCGACGACTTCGAGTTCGTCGCCGCCGGGACCTTCGAGCTCTGGCGGCGCCGGCTCGGCGCGGAGTTCGAGGGCAAGATCATCGTCTGCACCGACGGCCGTTCCGGGCACCAGTTCCGTACCCGTGAGGAGACCGCCCGCGTGCGCCTCGCCGAACAGGAGGCGAGCGCGAAGCTCGGGGGCTACGCCTTCGAGCTGCTGCGCAAGCCGGACGGCCAGCCGTTCGAGGAAGCCTGCCGCGTGCTCACCACCGATCTGCTCGCGTCCCTGTGGCGATCGATCCGCGAGTTCGAGCCGGATTATCTGCTCTGCCCGCCGTTGCCGCTGGACACCCTCGCCGGCGTGCATCCGGACCACATCACGGTGGCCGAGGCCGTGCGGCGCGTGGCGTACATGATCAACGTGCCGCACGCCTTCCTCGGCGAATATCCCGTCGCCGACGAGACGTGTCCGCGCTGGGTGAAGACGCCGGTGATCCTCAACACCTACGACGGCTACATGGCCGGCGCGAACGCCTGCGACCTGGTGGTGGACATCGAAGAAGCCTTCGCCCTGGTCGCCGAGGAATCGTGGTGCCACCAGAGCCAGATCAACGAATGGCTGCCGTGGGTCGCTCGGCATCACATCGAGCCGACCGCCGACCTGGCCGCTTGGGAGAAGAAGCTCCGCGCGCGTCTCGACCGGCAATCCCGCGAACTGGGTCTTCCTGCGGGCCGCGCGCACGAGGCCTTCTCCGTCACGGCGTGGGGCACGGTGCCGACCGCCGAGCAGCTGCGGCGCGATTTCCCGGGCCTCGTCGCCGATCCGGAGCGTGACGAGCGCCTGGAGGCGCGGCTGGTCCGCTGGGGCGCGGCCTGAGACGGGGTGGTCGCGGTCGCGGCCGCTCGGCACGGCGCTTGCCGCGGTGGCCGCGGGTTGCCTACGCTCGGCGCATGAGATCCCTGTTGCGCGTCCTGGCGCTCGCTTTGTGCTCCGCCGCGGCCGTCTCCGCCGCGGAGAAGACCTACACCATCGCCGTCATCCCGAAGGGGACGACGCACGAGTTCTGGAAATCCATCCACGCCGGCGCCGTCAAGGCGGAGCAGGAGCTGGCCGCGAAGGGCACCAAGGTGAAGCTCTTCTGGAAAGGGCCGCTCCGCGAGGACGACCGGGACCAGCAGATCCAGGTCGTCGAGAACTTCGCCTCGCGCAAGGTGGACGGCATCGTGCTGGCGCCGCTCGATTCCCGGGCGCTCGTCGCGCCGGTCGCCAGCGCGCTCCAGGCGGGCGTGCCGACCGTGGTGATCGATTCCGATCTGGAATCGGACAAGCAGGTCAGCTTCGTGGCGACCGACAACTTCAAGGGCGGCCAGATGGCCGGCGAGTTCCTGGCCAAGCAGCTCGGCGGGAAGGGCTCGATCATCCTGCTCCGCTACCAGGTCGGCAGCGCCAGCACCGAGGCGCGTGAGGCCGGCTTCCTCGACGCGGTCAAGAAGGTGCCCGGCCTCAAGCTCATCTCCTCCGACCAGCACGCCGGCGCGACGCGCGAGATGGCGTACCAAGCCTCCCAGAACCTGCTCAACCGCTACGGCAAGGGCGTCGACGGCATCTTCTGCCCGAACGAGACGGCGACCATCGCCATGACCAAGGCGCTGCGCGACATCGGCCGGGCCGGCGGGAAGGTGAAACTGGTCGGCTTCGATTCCGGCACGCAGTCCGTGCTCGATCTCAAGAACGGCGACGTGCAGGCGCTGGTCGTCCAGGATCCGCTCAAGATGGGCTACCTCGGCGTGATGACCGTCGTGGAGCACATCCAGGGCAAGAAGGTCGCGAAGCGCATCGACACCGGCGTGTCGATGGTGACCCGGCAGAACATGGATCAACCCGACATGGCCGCGTTGCTCGCGCCGCCGATCGCCAAGTATCTCAAAGAGTGAGCGCGGCCGAAGAAGTGATCAGTAAACAGTGATCAGTGGAAGGCCGGCCCACTTGGTCTGCGAGGGGCCCCGGATTCTTGATCACTGAAGGCTTAATACTGAACACTGAATACTGAATACTTTCCGCACCCGATGTCCCGCCTTTCTCGTCTCCTGCAATCCGGCGGCCCGTTCCTCGGGCTGCTGCTGGTGTGCGGCTTGTTCGCGCTCACCGAAGAGCGGGCTTTCATCTTCACCGGCGGCAATCTCAAGAACATCCTCACCCAGACCGTCATCGTCGCGGTCGGTGCATTGGGGATGACGCTCATCATCGTGGGCGGCGGGATCGACCTGAGCGTCGGCTCGGTGGTCGCCTTCACCGGTGTCCTCGGCGCGAAGCTCCTGGTCGCGGGATGGTCGCCGCTGGCGACGACCGCCGCGCTGGTCGTGACCGGCGGCGCGATCGGGCTCTTCAACGGCGCGATCGTCGCGGGGTTCCGCATGATGCCGTTCATCGTCACGCTGGGCATGATGGGCATCGTGCGCGGATCGGCGAAATGGCTGGGAGGCAACCAGACCGTCAACGCGCCGTCCGATTCCCCGGTCGCCCGCATCATGGCCCGCGTGGATCCGGCCGGGTTCTGGCCGCTGCCGCCGGGGGTGTGGATGCTCCTCGGCTTGGCGGTGGTGATGGCGTTGCTGTTGCGCCGGACGGTCTTCGGCCGGCATGTCTTCGCCGTCGGCGCGAACGAGACGGCGTCGCGGTACAGCGGCGTGCGGGTCGGCTGGGTGAAGGCCGCGACCTACGGCATCGCCGGGCTGCTCTTCGGTTTCGCCGGGCTCCTCCAGATGTCGCGCCTCACCCAGGGCGACCCCACCGTCGCGGTCGGGCTGGAGCTCGACATCATCGCCGCGGTCGTCATCGGCGGCGCGAGCCTGAGCGGCGGGGCGGGGAGCATCCTCGGTTCGATGATCGGCGCGCTGATCATGGCGTTGTTGCGGAACGGCACCAACCAGCTGGGTTGGCAGACCTACTCGCAGGAGATCATCATCGGGGGCGTGATCGTGCTGGCCGTGGGCCTGGACAAGTGGCGGCAGGGACGGCTTGCGCGCGGGTAGGTCGGCGGACAACCTAGACCCATGGCGCTCCTGTCGCCCCATCGTTTCAATGTCGAGGCCTTCCCCGATGTCTCCATCGACGTCGCCGCGCTCCTGCGCCGCGCCTGCTGAACCCGTTTTCCTGGACCGAACCGCATCCACGCCATGAGCATCACTGCCACTGCCGATAAACAGCCGCTCCAGTCCCTCGATGAGGTCGAAGATTTCTACAAGGAGCGTTACCCGGAACCGCTGACCGAGGCGCAGAAGAAGCCGTCGGTCGGCACCGATCCGGACAAGAAGGTGGACGAGTTCCGCAACTACGAGGCCGACGCCCGGCCGACGGTCCGCGAGTTCTACCGTCTCAACCACACCCACCAGACCTACGACTTCGCCCTCGCCAAGCGGAAGGAGTACCTGGGTCTCGACCGCCGCCAGATGGGCATCTGGGAGGCCGCCGAATAC
>CAIWVP010000078.1 GCA_903916195.1 uncultured Verrucomicrobiota bacterium
GGTCGCACACGGCGGACGTCCTTGGGCAGCAAATCGGTGGATCTTTTCCGGGCTCGGCCGGATTCTCGGTGAAGGTTCGCCGTCCCGGAGACGTCCTCGTGGGACGCGCTGACACGCGCTGACACGAAGGTTGCCCGGAGGCGGTTCTCCGGGCGATACTCCGAAGTCAGCCCCGTCGATCCCCATGCAACATCGCCATCGCTCTCCGGCCTTCGCATCGAGCCGGGCCGTCCGGACCGCCCTCGCAGCGGCGGCGGCGTTGATGTGGGCCGGTGCCACGCGATGCGCCGCCGAGGACGCGGCCCACGAAGCGTCCACGGTCGCCGCCCCGGTGGATTGGAAGAAGGAACGGCAGTTCTGGTCGTTCCAGCGGCCCGTCGCACCACCGCGTCCGATCGTGCGCGATGCGGCATGGTGCCGGACGTCGGTGGACGGGTTCGTCCTCGCGCGACTGGAAGAACACGGGCTGCGACCATCGCCCGAAGCCGACCCGCGTTCGCTCATCCGCCGCGCGGCGTTCGACATCACGGGGCTTCCGCCGACGCCGGAAGAGGTCGACGATTTCCTCGCGGACCCGCGTGACGACGCCTATCCGAAGCTGGTGGACCGGTTGCTCGCCTCGTCCCGCTTCGGTGAGCACTTCGCCAGCCTGTGGCTGCCGCTCGCCCGCTTCGCCGAGGACCAGGCACACCAGGTCGGCGACGACACGACCTACTTTTACGGCAACGCCTGGCGGTACCGCGACTGGGTGATCCGCGCCTTCAACCGCGACCTGCCCTACGACCGCTTCCTCAGCTTCCAGCTCGCCGCCGACCGGCTGTCCGCCGCGGACGATGACGACCTGCCGGCCCTCGGGTTCCTCGGGCTCGGACCGAAGTACTACGACCGCGGCCGTCTCGCCGTGCAGGCCGACGAATGGGAGGACCGCGTGGACACCGTGTGCCGCGCGATGCTCGGGCTCACGGTCGCCTGCGCGCGCTGCCACGACCACAAGTTCGACCCGATCCCCACACGCGATTACTACGAGCTGGCCGGCGTCTTCGCGAGCAGCCGCATGGCGAACCGCGGTCCTGACGGCCGTGAAGAGAAGGACAACGTGCCGATGGCCCGGATGCAGACGGACACGATGCACATCGTCACCGAGGGCACACCGAGGGACCTGAACGTCTTCATCCGCGGCAACGTGGACCGCAAGGGCCCGTTGGAGGAACGTCATTTCCTCACCGTGCTCTCCGAAGGCGAGCCGGCGCGCTTCACCTCGGGCAGCGGACGCCAGGAACTCGCCGCGGCGATCGTCAGCCGCGACAACCCGCTCACGGCGCGCGTCATGGTCAACCGCATCTGGACGCAGCTCATCGGCCGGCCGCTGGTGCCGACACCGAGCAATTTCGGCCGGTCCGGCATGGCGCCGACGCAACCGCGGCTGCTCGACCACCTCGCGGTGCGGTTCATGGACGAAGGCTGGTCCGTGAAATCGTTGATGCGGGAGATCCTGCTCTCGGCGGCCTACCGCCAATCGTCGACCGGCGGCAAGGCGGATCCCGAGAACGCGCTGCTCTCGCGCATGCCTCGTCGACGCCTCTCGATCGAACAATGGCGCGACACGCTGCTCTTCCTCACCGGCGAGCTCGACCCGTCGGGCGGCCGATCGGCCGACCTCTCGGACCCCGCGAACCGTCGACGCACCGTCTTCGCACGCGTGAGCCGGCTGAAGCTCGACGACCTGCTGATGCAGTTCGACTACCCGGACGCCAACGTCCACGCCGAGAAGCGCAGCGCCACCACGACGGCGATCCAGAAGCTCTTCGTGCTCAACAGCCCCTTCATGAGCGAGCGCGCCAAGAAGCTCGCCCAGCGCGTCGCCGCCGAGGCGGGCGGGTCCGAGACGACCCGGGTCCGGCTCGTCCACCGTCTGCTCTTCAACCGCGAGCCCGACGCCGAAGAGCTCCGGCTCGCGACGGATTTCTTGGCACGGCCCGCGGCCGGCGAGCTCCCGCGATGGGAGCAATACGCCCAGCTGATGCTCGCCTCGAACGAACTACTCTATGTCGACTGACCCCGCCCTGCCCTTCCGCGGATCCTTGCTCGACCGCCGCCAGATGCTCGGCCGGATGGCCTCGGGCTTCGGCATGCTCGGGCTCGCCGGCCTGCTCGGACCTTCCGCGCTCGCGTCGGAGGCCGTCCGGCCGTCGCACTCCCGGCCGCGGGCCAAGCGGGTGATCTTCCTCTTCATGAACGGGGGTCCATCGCACGTGGACACGTTCGATCCGAAGCCGGGCCTGTTGAAGCACCAGGGCGAACAACCGGGCGGCAGCCTGTTCAAGAAGAGCAACGGCGCCGGCTATCTTCCTTCGCCGCTGCGCTTCGACCGCTGCGGCCGGAGCGGCATCGAGGTCAGCGAGACGCTCCCGCACATCGGCAAGGTGATCGACGAATGCTGCGTCATCCGCTCGATGCACACCGACGTTCCGAACCACGAGCCCGCGCTGCTCCTGATGCACTCGGGCCACATGCAGCCTGTGCGGCCGTCGATGGGGTCGTGGATGCCCTACGGCCTCGGCAGCGAGAACCAGAACCTCCCCCGGCTACGTCGTCCTCCGGCCCACGCCGAACATCGTCGTCGGCCCGGCGCTGTGGTCGAACAGCTTCCTGCCCGCGGAATACCAGGCCACGAGCGTCATCACGGCCGACATGAAGGTCGAGAAGCTCATCGCCAACATCCGCAACAACCGCCTGCCCGCATCCGAACAGCGCGAGCAGCTCGACCTGCTCGCGACGTTGAACCGTCGGCATCTCGCGGGGCGCGACGGCGATCCCGAGCTGGACGGCCAGATCAAGGCGATGGAGACGGCCTTCCGCATGCAGAGCGAGGCGATGGAGACCTTCGACATCAGCCGCGAGCCGGAGCACGTGCGCAAGGCGTACGGGGACTCGCCGTTCGCGAGGTCCTGCCTGCTCGCGCGCCGGCTCGTGGAATCGGGCGTCCGCGTCGTCTCGGTCTATTACGTGAACGGCAGCAACCAGCCGTGGGACACCCACACCAACCACGACGACGGCCACAAGAAGCTCTGCCAGGACGCCGACCAGCCGACCGCCGCGCTCATCGCCGATCTCAAACAACGCGGTCTGCTCGACGACACCTTGGTCGTGTGGGGCGGCGAGTTCGGCCGGACCCCTTACGCGCAGAACGAGAAGGACCAGAAGGCCGGCCGCGACCACCATCACACCGCGTTCTCGATGATGCTCGCGGGCGGCGGCATCCGCGGCGGCATGACCTACGGTGCATCCGACGAGTTCGGCCTCAACGCGGTGGAGGACCGCGTGCACGTCCACGACCTCCACGCGACCATCCTGCACCTGATGGGCATCGATCACGAGCGCCTCACCTACCGCTACGCCGGCCGCGATTTCCGCCTCACCGACGTCTCCGGAGACGTGGTGAAGAAGATCATCGCCTGAGCCGGGACGATGCGGAGGAGATCGCGCCGAGAGAGCCCGTCACAGAAGCAGCCCGAGCGTCCGGGAATAGTGGGCGTGACGGGATGGAACAGCGAAGGCGCGAAGGCGCGAAGAAGATGGGGTTTTAGGCCGAAAGTCCAAGGTTTCAGGGGTCCGGCCCTGTCGGGCGGCCCTTTCCTGCTTTCATGCTTTCCAGATTCCAATGGCTCAGCGGGGGCGAGACTCGTCGTTCCACCTGGTCGACCAGCGCGATAGTTCTGGGGTTTCGGTTCTGGACGGGCTTCTTCGCGCCGTCGCTGCTCAGCCCACCAGCTCCCGCATCGGTTTCCAGCCGTCGACGAGGTACTGCGGACGCCCGGTGAGGTCCGGGATGGTGACCCGCGCGGTATCGAGCCCGAGCTGGTTGTACAGCGTGGCGAATACCTCGCCGAAGTGGACGCCCCGCTCGGCGATCTCGCCGCCGAGACGGTCGGTCGCGCCGATCACCTGACCGGTGCGCATCCCTCCGCCGGCGAGCAGCGCGCAACCGAGCTGCGGCCAGTGGTCGCGGCCGCCATCGGCGTTGATCTGCGGCGTGCGACCGAACTCGCCCCACGCCACCACGGCGACGTCCTTGTCCAGGCCGCGTTCATGCA
>CAIWVP010000079.1 GCA_903916195.1 uncultured Verrucomicrobiota bacterium
AGCAGACGGTGGAGCGCCTTGAAGGATCCTTTCGCGTCGTCGCGGAACCAGACCGCCAGCCAGTCCAGCAGCTCCGGATGCGACGGCGTGCCGCCCATCCGGCCGAAATCGTTGGGCGTGTCCACGATCCCGCGGCCGAAGTGGTGGTGCCAGACACGGTTCACGATCGATCGCCAAGCCAGGCCGTTCTCCCGGTCGGTGAGCCAAAGCGCCAGCGCCGCGCGGCGCGCGCCTTCGTCGTCGGGATCCGGCAGGTCGAAGCGCCCGGACAACCCGGCCACACAGGTCAAAGCGCCGGGTGCGACCACCTCCATCGGCTTGGTGATCTCGCCGCGGCGGAGAAGGTTCACCGTGCGCGGGACGAGCGATGGGCGGAGGCTCGCGTCGGGCTCGAAATCGCCCGCTGCCGCGTAGACGAGCGACGGTCCGGGCAGTGCCGCGAGATCCAGGCGGATCCGCTCGGTGAGCACATCCTTCGCGAGCAGCAGGCGCTGCTCCTCGGTCCGCTCCGGCGCGGGCGTGGCGGCGATGCGTTCGATCTCGGCCGGGAGG
The DNA here is from genome assembly GCA_903916195.1 of uncultured Verrucomicrobiota bacterium. Taxonomy (GTDB): domain Bacteria; phylum Verrucomicrobiota; class Verrucomicrobiia; order Limisphaerales; family UBA9464; genus CAIVQB01. Next base: position 553 of record CAIWVP010000079.1, read on the forward strand.
ATGCGGAGCGATGCGCGCGAACCGGTCACCGACAGGCGAGGACGTCCGATGAGGTGGCCTTCGCCGTGGAGTTGCTTGACCACCACGACGAGGGTCGTGCCCGGCGCGACGGACAACGGTTCCTTCAGCGCGAAGACGGCCCGGTGCGCCTCGCCTTCGGCCGGATGGATCCCCCACGCCGTCTTCTCGTCGCCGTCGATGGCGCGAGCGATGCCCCAGTCGGTCTGGTTGAAATCCGCGCTCGCTTCGGTCAACGCCACGTCGGTCGCCGTGGTCGCGCCCGGCGCGAAGGCACGCAACTGGAACTCGCTCAGGTGGAAGTTGCCGTTCTCGTTCCGGCCGGGACCTCGTTTCGGGAGGCTCTCGTCGGGCAGCACCTCCAGGCGGATCCCGGTGATGGTCGCGAGCGGCGAGGTGGCGGTGAGGGTGTAGGTGTCGCGATCGGGACGCTTGCCGCCGGCGAGAAGGGAACCGTCGGGCTGCCGGGTCAGCGTCGCACCGCCGACCGAGAGGAACGTCTGCGCGTCGAGCACGGACCAGGTGACCGGATCTTGTCGACGGTCCTGGTCCCTTTGCTCGACCGCTTGTTCCGTATCCGCCGAGAGCAGCAACGAGCGGTCGCCTTTGGCCACGCGACGCCGGTCGCGCATGAGGTCTTGGCGGCGGACATGGATCCTCGGGTCCTCGTCGAACACGCGGTCCGCGCGTTCGACCCCGGCGAAGACGGCCTGGAGCGCGTAGTGGTCCCGCTGTGGCACCGGATCGAACTTGTGGTCGTGGCAGCGGGCGCATTGGACGGTGGTGCTGCAGAACGTCTGCATCACCGTCGTGAGCATGTCGTCGCGGTCGAGGTAGCGCCCGATCTGGCGGTCGAGCGTGTCTTCCCGGATGTCGCGCAAGGAGCTTTCGTCCCACGGCCCCGCCGCGATGAAGCCGAGCGCCACCGTCGCCTGCGGATCGGCCGGGAACAGCACGTCGCCGGCGACCTGTTCCTGCACGAAGCGGGCGTACGGTTGGTCGGCGTTGAGCACCGAGACCAGATGGTCGCGGTAGGGCCAGGCGTGGACGCGGATGCGGTCCTGGTCGTGCCCGTGCGTCTCCGCGAAGTGCGCGGCGTCCATCCAGTGCCGGGCCCATCGTTCGCCGTACCGCGGCGACGCCAGCAGACGGTCGACCGCGAGCGGATAGGCGTTGGTCGAGGGATCGGCCACGAATTCTCGGAGCTCCTCGGGGGTCGGCGGCAGGCCGATGAGGTCGAAATGGACGCGGCGGAGCAGCGTGCGCCGGTCCGCTTCCGGCGCGGGCGATAGGCCGGCTTCGGCCAACCGGGCATGGAGGAAGGAATCCACCGGGTTCCCGGCCGGTCCCGGTCCCCGCGCGGGGACGGCAGGTCGGACCAACGGCCGATAGGCCCAATGCAATGCCTCCGCTCCGAGAGTTCGCGGAGCGAGCACCACCAAAGCCCAGCACAAGATCCACGCCGCGATCGGGCCCGGACGAAAAGCCGGGAGGCCTTCGTCCCGGACCATCGGGTGCGGCTGCGGGTGCGGTCGTGGGACCATGGGCGTCGTCGTGTCCGAGCGGCCGGAGGGAATCCCGCCGCGTCGGCGAGGGTTCCAGTGATCCGGGGAGACCGGCGGAAGCTAGACTTCCCGCGAAGCGGATGCGAAGGGCAAATCGCGGCTCCGGAGCAGGCACAATCCACTTCCTCCGGCCGAGCCCGCTTCGGTAGGCTCCCGGCGTGCGCGGCGGGCGTTGCCCCCCCGCGATATCCAACATCGTCATCGCCATCGTCATCGTCATCCATCCATGAGCGTCCTCGTTGTCGGCACCACTGCCCTCGATTCCATCAAGACCCCGAAGTCCGAGAACCCCCGTCTGCTGGGCGGCTCGGCGAGCCACGCGGTGGTCGCCGCGAGTTTCTTCGCGCCGACAAAGCTGGTGGGCGTGGTCGGCGGTGATTTTCCCTCCCGTTACATCACGCTCTACAAGAAGCACGGCGTGGACCTCACCGGCCTCCAGAAGGTGAAGGACGGACAGACCTTCCACTGGTCCGGCGAGTACGAGGTGAACATGAACAACCGGCGCACGCTGAACACGGTGCTCGGAGTGGTCGACGGATGGTCCCCGAAGCTCCCCGGGTCCCACGAGACGACACCGTACGTGCTGCTCGCGAACATCTCTCCGGCGGTGCAGCACATCGTGCTCGACCAGCTCTCCAAGCCCAAGTTCGTCATCGCCGACACGATGGACCTGTGGATGAACATCGCGCTCGCCGACCTGCTGCGCCTGCTCAAGCGGGTCGATTGCCTGGTGCTCAACGACGGCGAGGCCCGCCAGCTCGTCGAAGAGGACAACGTGGTCAACGCGCTGCCCAAGATCCATCAGCTCGGGCCGCGCTACGTGATCATCAAGAAGGGCGAGCACGGCTCGATCCTGTCCGGACCGAAAGGCGTCTTCATCGCGCCGGCGTACCCGTTGAAGAAGGTCGTGGACCCGACCGGCGCGGGCGATTCGTTCGTCGGCGGCCTGATCGGCTATCTCGCGGCGCAGAAGTCGGGCAGCATCGAGACCCATCTCCGCCGAGCGATCGTCCACGGCAGCGTGGTCGCGTCGTTCTGCTGCGAAGGCTTCGGCCTCGCGCGGACCACCAAGACGACCAAGGCCGAGATCGCGGCCCGGGTGCGCGAGCTCGAGAAGCTCGTGAAGTTCTGAGACCGCATCCCGGCGTCCGGCACGTCTGCCGGGTGCGTGTCATGTCGTGAGGATCTCCGTGGTCATACCTGCCTTGGATGAGGCGGCGGAGCTTCCGGCCACCTTGCTCCGGGCCCGGGCCGTACCGGAGGTCGCCGAGATCATCCTCTGCGACGGCGGCAGCCGGGACGCGACGCGACAGATCGCCGAGCAGGCCGGAGCGCAGGTGGTGACCGGAGCGAGAGGCCGCGGGCATCAGCTCCGGGCCGGCGCATCCGCGGCCTCGTCGGAGGTCGTGCTGCTCCTCCACGCCGACACGTGGCTCGCGCCCGGCGCGGGCCGGGCCATCGCGGGCGCGTTCGCGGATCCGCAGGTGGTCGGCGGCGCCTGCTTCAAGGCGTTCCGCGACCCTCACTGGCTGATGCGCGGTTCGCGCGCGCGCTGCGCATGGCGGATGCGCGCGTTCCAGTTCGCGTACGGCGACCAGGCGATCTTCGTCCGGCGCGAGGTGCTGGAGCGCGTCGGCGGCATCCCGGCGGTGCCGCTGATGGAGGAGCACGAGCTCTGCCGCGCGCTCCGCTGTGTCGGCAAGCTGGTGCTCGCGGACACCGTGGTCACGACCTCGGCCCGGCGTTTCCGCGACCGCGGCGTGCTCCGGACGTATTGGCGGATGGCGATGGCTGATCTGCGATGGAACCTGGGCGTCTCGCCCGAAGCGATCCGCCGGGCCTACGAGCGTCGTTGAAGGCGCGTCCATGGTCCGCGACACACCGTGCGCGACCCGGTCCCGCTGAGCCTTGCTGTGGCAGCGTCGCAGTATCGCTGTGGGTGCGGTCAGAAGTGGCGGACATACGTAGCGCAGCTGGAGGTCTTGCCGTGTCGCCGGCCAGAGCGGCTGTGATCCGTTGACCCTGGAAACATCGACGCTCAGCGGGTTGCCAACCCGCGAAACAGCAGACTGGCAGTCTGCGCCACCTCAGACGCCGTGCCATCCACATCCGGTCGCACCCCAGCAACCCGGCAGGTTTGCAGGGCAAGCCGCCCACACCGCGAGGCCGGGTCCTACCAGGATCCACCAGGAGTCGGTATCACTTCGGCTGCTCGACGACGGTGAGCGTGTCGATGGCGACGTGGGGCAGCGTCTGCTTCGTGCCACCGGGCCAGAGGATCTCGACGGATTCCACCTTGTCGATCGTGCCGAGCCCGAAGGTCACCGGAAGTTCGCTCGCGCTGAGGTAGCTCTTCGAGGTCATCACCTCGCGCCACTGCGACTGGCCCCCCGCGGTGATCTTCACGGTCGCGCCCAGTGCGTCGTGGTTCGAGCGGGTGCCGACGAGCTTGAGCCGGACGTGGTGGTTGCCGAGGGGGCGGTCGTTGCGCAGGAGCATCGGCGGGCCGGCCACCTGGGTCGCGATGATGTCGAGGTCGCCGTCGCCGTCGATGTCGGCGTAGGCGCTCCCCCGACCGACCGCGGGCTTGAAGAGGTCCGGACCGGTCTGTGCGGTGGTCGCGGTGACGAAGCCGGCGTCGCCCGCGTTCCAGAACAACTGCGCCGGCTGACGATATCGCTGTCCGTGCTGGACCTTGGAGATCTCCTCCTCCAGGTGCCCGTTGATGCTCAGCAGGTCGGCGCGGCCGTCGAGGTCGTAGTCGAAGAAGAAGATGCCGAACTTGAGCGGGTCGCGGCTGGGTCCGCCGATGCCCCAGCTGAGGCTCTCGTCGGAGAAGAGCGGATGCCCGGACCCGCCACCGGCGGGTGACGGCTGGGCGACGCAGAGCGCGGTCATCTCGTTGGCGAAGTTGCCGATGGCGAAGCCGATCTTGCCGTCCTGGGTGAACCGGCAGGCGTCGATGCCCATCGCGCCGCGGGTGTTGCCGTAGTTGTCGAAGGCGAACCCGCTCAGCGCCCCGATCTCCTCGAAGGTCCCGTCGCGCCGGTTGCGGAACATCAGGTTCTGCACGGTGTCGTTCGCCACCGCGAGGTCCAGCCAGCCGTCGCCGTCCACGTCGATGACCGCGACGCCGAGCGTCTTGGCGATGGGCACGCCGGTGCCGGGGTTCTTGATCTGGACGCCGGCGGCGGCGGAGATGTCGGTGAACTTCCCTCCGCCGTCGTTGCGGTAGAGATGCGGGAACGCGCCTTGGAAGTTCATCGGCGGGCCGTAGGCGCGGTGCGTGCCGTCGATCTTGTAGCCGACCTGCGCGTCGATCTCCGGCGACCAGCGGACGTAGCTGGCGACGTAGAGGTCGAGGTCACCGTCGTTGTCCATGTCGAAGAACACGGCGGCGGTGCTCCAGTCCTTCGCATCGCCGCCGACGCCGGCCGCCGCGGTGACATCGGTGAACTTCCCGCCGCCGTCGTTGTGGAAGAGCCGCGCACCGCCGACCGTGGTGATGAGCACGTCGGGCCTGCCATCGTTGTCGTGGTCGCCCGTGGCCACGCCCATGCCGTAGAGCGGCACGTCGAGACCGGAGCCGGCGGTGACATCCGTGAACTTGCCGTGGCCGTCGTTCTTGTAGAGCGCGGCGGTCGCCGGCTTGGCCCCGGGCGCGAGCTTGCCCGGCCACTGGGTGGAGTTGACGAAGAGCAGATCCGGCGCGCCGTCGCCGTCGAAATCGAGGAAGGCGACCCCGCCGCCCATCGTCTCGGGCAGCAGTTTATCGCCATAAGCGCCGTTCTCATGGCGGAAGGTGATCCCGGCGGACGCGGTGATGTCGGTGAACCGCGCATCCGGGACCTTGGCCACCGGACGGTCGGCGGCCACGGGAGCCGCGAGGCGGGTGACCTGGGCCTTGGCCGGGGCCGGTTTGCTGCGCAGCACGAAGAAGGCGCCGCCGCCGAGCACGGCGAGCGCCACGATCGCGATGACGGAGTTGCGCAGGCCGCGACCGACGGCGTCGTCGTCGAGCGGCGCCAACTCTTCATCATCATCGCCCGGGGGCTGGGAGGGGTTGTTCATCGGATGAGGACCAGGAGCCTGGTGATGGAAAACTTAGGACAAGATCGTGCGCCGGGGCAGGGGACGGTGGCGCTTCAGGGGGATCCGGCGTGGCCGGCGCCGGCCGGCTTCGGCGCGGGGGCCATCGTGCGGGCCGGGGTCTTCGCCGCTTCCATGCCGCGCATCCGGCGTTGGAGATCGTAGATGACGATGGCCTGTGCCGCGTGGTCGGCGGCCGGGTCGCGGAGGCGCGCGGCGGCGACGGCGCGGTCGCGGGCGTTGTCGTCGGAACGGTACCGCTCATGCAGCGCGCGGTGCACGGCCGCCTTGGCGTCGTCGCCGAGCTGGGTGTGGAGCTGCGCCAGGTTGTGGTGGGCGGCGACGTTCTCGGAATCGATGGCGAGGGTGTCATCGAAGCGTTTCACGGCGGCGCGCAGGAAGGCCTTCTGCTTCTCCGGATCGGCGCGCTCGGCCTTGGCGCGTTCGTAGAGCGTCTGGCCGAGCTCGTTGATGACCTCGTAGTCGCGGCTGAAGTCGAACCCGCGTTTCTCGAGCTCGGGATAGCGGTCCTCGAGGATGCTGGTGAAGGCGGTGATCGCCTTGTCGAGGTAGCCGTTCTGTTTGTCGACCAGGCCGTTCAGCCACGCGAGGGTCCAGCGGTTCCCGGGCGGGCTGAAGCGGTTGGTGTCGTTCGCGCGCTGGAGCGCACCGACGGCGTCGCCGAGGCGGCCTTCCTTGAAGTAGACGCGTGCGAGGTTGAGCGGGCCGTCGGCACGGCCGAGCTTCTCGACGTGGTCGAAGGCATCGGCGGCCTGGATGAGCTCGCCCTTCTCGCTGCCCTTGTCGCCCTTGAGGAACAGGCCGATGCCGTAGTCGTTCCAGCGCTGCCACGGCGGGATGGCCGAAGGCGCGTTGGTGACGCCCGACGAGGCCGAGGTCGGACCGCCCTCGACCTCGAAGGTCAGGCGGTCGCTCGCCAAGGTGGTGATGGGCAGGTCGTTGGTGAGCTGGAAGGGCTGGCCGTTGGTGTAGCCCTTCCCTTGGACGTAGTTCAGGAAGATGGTGTCGAACTTCCGGTAGTGGATCTTGACCTCGACCGTCACCGGCGCGCGCTGGTCGGGCGGCACGGCCAGCTTGTAGTGGAGGACATGGGCCGCACCGGGCGGGATCTGGTTGTTGTAGAGCGGGGTGAAGATGTCCTGCGGGTTGCGGCGGTCGATGCGGTTCCCGTCCTTGTCCAGCATGTAGACGTTGAGGAAATGCGACCAGGGATCGACCTCCTTGTGCGGCCCGAGCGCGCCGCTGTGGCCGATCACCTCGCCTTCGGCATCGGTGACCTTGGTCTCGGCCCAGAGCTCGTTGGAATCGACCGTGCCCTGGGTGAGCGGATGGCCGAGCTTCACGGTGCGGACGACCGCCTCGATCAGATAGGTCTGCCCGGGCTTGAGCTTGGGCAGCTGCGGACGGAGCGGCGCGGTGAGGGGGGAATCGATCGTGCCGCCGGCCTTCACCCCGAAGAGGTCGACGCGGATGCAATCTTTGAGGAAATCCTGGTGCCGCTTCACGATCTCCGGCTGCTTGAGCACATGGGCCAACCCGGTGTTCGCCGCCGGGAACAGATGGTCGTGGACGGTGCGGAAATCGTTGGTCCCGTTGTGGCGCGCCGCGAAATCGTCCGAGCGGTCGAGCGGCATGTGGCATTCGGCGCAGTTCAGCTTCGCCTTCTCGGGATAGTAGAAGCTGCGCGCGTTGACGCCGGAGACGCCGCTGAGCAGGTAGGTGTCGTAATGGTTCTGGCCGCGCAGGAACTCCTTGTAGTGGTTCACCGCGAACGGCAGGCCGACCTTGTGGCACGTGGAGCAGAACTCGGCGGTCTTGTGCAGCGGCTTGAGGAAGGTGCGCTTGTGGAAGGCCGGCTTCGCCTTCACGAGCTGTTTGTTGACGAAGTAGGCGAACGAGTTGGTGGCCGCGAAAGCGAAGGGATAGTGGACCGGCTCCTCGATGGTGTAGTTGCCGTTCCCGGGGAAACCCTTGTCCGCGCCCTCCAGTCGGGTGACCGCGTGGCACGCCGTGCAGGTGATGCCGGCCAAGGCGGTCGGATGGTTCGTCATGTCGAACTTCGGGTCGTCGAACGCACCGCTGAAGAACGGTGCAGGATCGTGGCAGCCGGCGCACCAGCGCGACGCCTGGACGTTCCCGTCGCGTTGGAGCGAGACCTGCCGGGTCTCGTTGACGGCGAAGAGATAGAACGGGTTGTTGAACGAGCTGAAGTGGTGCGACGAATGGAACCACGAGTCGTAGGCGTCCTTGTGGCACTCGAGGCAGTACTCGTTGTTCATCAGCGTCGCCGCCGGGATGAAGTTGCCGGAGGCGGTCCGCGCGCTCGACGGGTGGAAATATTTCTCGCCCTCTTTCGGGGCCTTGGCGCCCCACTGGCGCGGATCGTGCCGGTGCATCGCCACCATCCCGACCACCACCACGCCGACCGCCGCCGCCCACGAGACACCGACGCGCCACTGGATCCGCGGTCCGGCCAACCGGTGCAGGACGTAGAGCCAGACGCAGGCGAACGGGGTGATGACATGCGCCCAGTACGTGGCGCTGCGGAGGCGCGGGTCCTTGAGCTCGAAGCCCTCGATCCGCATCAACGCGATGCCCGTGAAGAGCAGGGCCAGCGCCACCGCGAACAGCGCGTAGCCCACGCGGACCGCCCGCCGGCTCGGCCGGTCGTGCGTGTTCTTCATGTGGACCAGACCGAACACGATCACCGGCAGCACGATCAGCAGCCCGAGCCCGAGATGCGCGAGGAACTGGAACTGGTAGAAATAGTTCTCGTACGAGACACCTTTGTCGCGGTCGAGCCAGGTGAGGAACGTGATGCTGCTCAGATAGACCGAGTTCGCCCCGAGCAGCGCGAACAGGCCGAACACGACCAGTAGCAGGATGCGCAGGCGCGGTCCGACGGCGCGGACGTATCGTTTCTTGGGCGCGGAAGGGCTGGGCAACGGATCACTCATGGCTGCGCCGGCATTCACGCTCCGATCGGCCCCGGGGCGCAAGGTCTGGCGGGGTGGATCGCCTGCAAACGGGGGTGGATCGGCACGGACCGGCCCTTCGGGATGAGTTCGTCGTTTTCCCCTCGTCCCGGTCTCCGGTAGGCTGGCCGGACATGAGCGACCGCCTTCCCGGCTTCCGTGATTTCTACCCCGAGCCGCTGCCCGCCAACGAGCCTTGGAGCTGCGACCTGCGCCAGCACATCTTCGGCCGGTGGCGCGAGACCGCGCGCCGCTATGGCTTCCGCGAATACGACGGCCCGCCGCTCGAGCCGCTCGAGCTCTACACCAACAAGTCCGGTGCCGAGATCGTCGCGCAGCTCTTCAACTTCGCCGACAAGGGCGACCGCGCCGTGTCGATGCGGCCGGAGATGACGCCGACCGTCGCCCGCATGGTCGCGACGGCCGAGCGGGCCTACAAGAAGCCCATCAAGTGGTTCTCGCTCCCGCAGCTCTTCCGCTACGAGAAGCAGCAGAAGGGCCGTCTCCGGGAGCACTTCCAGCTCAACTGCGACATCTTCGGCGAGTCCGACGCCGGCGCGGACGCGGAGATCGTGGCGCTGCTCATCGACGTGCTGCGAGCTCTCGGCCTGACGCACGAAGATTTCGTCATCCGCCTCAGCAGCCGGCAGGCCTGGCAGCGGTTCTTTGCGGCCCGCGGGGGCGATCCGGCCCGCGCCTACGAGTTCTACCAGGTCGTGGACAAGCTGGAGCGCGAGCGCCCGGAGGTCAGCGCCGAGAAGCTCGCCCCGCTCGGGGTGAAGCTGGAGGAGGTGCAGGCGTTCATCACCGCCAGCATCCCGGAGCCCGAGTTGCAGACCGTGATCGACAACTTGTCCGCCCGCGGGCTCGGCGGGTTCGTGAAGGTGGACTACGGGGTGATCCGCGGCCTCGCCTACTATACCGGCATCGTGTTCGAGGCGTTCGACCGGAAGGGCGAGTTCCGCGCGATCGCCGGCGGCGGACGCTACGACCAGCTCGTGAAGCAGGTCAGCGAGGGCAAGGCGGACCTGCCGGCGCTCGGGTTCGGCATGGGCGACGTCGTGCTCGCCGAGCTGCTCAAGGTCCGGAAGCTCGTGCCGTCCTTCACCGGGACCGTGGACGCCGTCGTGCTCATCGAGGACGAGACGCTGCGGGCCGCTTCGCTCGGCGTGGTGCAACAGCTCCGCGAGGCCGGCCGGGCCGCGGACTACTCGCTCACGCCGGCCAAGGGCGACAAGCAGTTCAAACGCGCCCTCGAGCTGGGCGCGACCCGCACCGTCCGGCTCGAACGCGGAGCCGACGGAACGGTCGTCGCGAAGATCAAGGACCTGAAGACCCGGGAAGAGAAGTGGGTCGCGCCCGGAGAGGTCGCGACCGCGATCGCGGGTTGAGGCGGGCCGGGGGAGGCACGTCGCCGACGCGCCGCCCGGTGGCATGTCGGGGTGCAGATCGAGATCGGACCGCGCGTGAAGTATCCCTTGTCCGCGCGCGGTCCTTCGCCAAGCTTGTGCCAGCCTTCTTCCCCGAGTGAACTCCCTCATCACCCCTGAACTGCTCCGCCGGCTGGAGCAGGTGCAGATGCTCGCGGCGCTGCGTGCCAAGAGCTCGCTCAAAGGGGAACGCCGCAGCCGCGCGCGCGGCCTGAGCGTGGAGTTCGCGGACCATAGGAACTACGTCCTCGGCGACGACCTGCGCTACCTCGATTGGAACCTCTTCGGCCGTCTCGACCGCCTGTTCCTCAAGCTCTACGAAGAAGAGCGCGAGCTGCCGGTCCGGATCTTCCTCGATGCCAGCGAGAGCATGAACTTCGGCACGCCCACCAAGTTCGACTTCGCCCGCCAGGTCGCCGCGGCCATCGGCTACGTGGCCCTGTGCGGCTTCGATCGCGTCGCCGTGGCGCCCTTCCCGGACCGCGCGGTGGGCGGCGGAGACCCGGAGCTCGCCCATCGCAACGCCCTCCGGTCCGTGCGCGGCAAGAAGTCGTCGATGCAGTTCTTCCGCGACCTCTCGGCGCTCTCGGCGTCCGGCGCCGCCGATCTCAACGCGTCGCTCAAGCGCGGCGCGATGGAGGCCCGGCAATCCGGCGTCGCCATCGTGCTGAGCGATTTCCTCGACCCGGCGGGCTACGAGGCGGGGCTGAACGCCTTGGTCGGCCGGGGCTTCCAGATCAACTGCGTGCAGATCCTCGCGCCCGAGGAACTCGACCCGACGACTTTCGGCGACCTGCGCCTGATCGATTCCGAGAACGGCGACGAGACCGAGGTGACCTTCGGCAAGTACCGGCTGAAGGCCTATCAGCAGAGCGTGGCCAACTACGTCCAGCGCCTGCGTGAGCACTGTGCCGGCCGGGGCATCCGGTTCTTCAGCGTCAGCAGCGCGACCGACCTCGGCGACCTGCTGCTCAAACAATTGCGCGCCTCGGAGGTGTGGGCGTGAAGCGGCTCGCCACGACGGAGATGCGGACGTGCGATGCCTGCGTCGTTGCCCCGCCTCGCCGCGTCCTCGTCTTCTCGCTGTCCAGACCCCGTCCTTGAACCGTCCTCCATGGAACTTCCTGCTCCCCGTCTTACACGCCGCGGTTTTCTCCGGGCCGGAGCCCTTTTGGCCGTGGCTTCGCCCGCTGCGCGCATGCTCGCCGAAGAGACCGCCGTGCTGCCCTTCCTCAACGGCGTCCGGCCGCTGGTGAGATATCCGCAGAAGCGCCCGCTGATCCGGCTGACGACGCGGCCGCCGCAGCTCGAGACGCCGTTCGAGGTCTTCGATGAGAGCCTGCTCACGCCGAACGACGCGTTCTTCGTCCGCTATCATCTCACGAACTCGCCGCCGCGTGCCGACCTGCTCCAGCCGGACAAGTTCCGCCTCACGGTGAAGGGCAAGGTGGCGACACCGCTCACGCTGTCGGTCGAAGAGCTGAGGACGCGCTTCGAGAACGCCGAGGTCACGGCGGTGAACCAATGCGCCGGCAACAGCCGCGGGTTCTTCCAACCTCGGGTGCAGGGCGGGCAGCTCGGCCATGGCGCGATGGGCTGTGCCCGCTGGCGCGGGGTCCGGTTGGCCGACCTGCTGAAGGCCGCCGGTCCCGACACCGGAGCCAAGCAGGTCGTCTTCAACGGGCTCGACACCCCGCTCGTCCCGCAGACGCCGGATTTCCTCAAGACCCTCGCGGTCGACCAGGCCCTGGAGCCCGGGATCCTGCTCGCCTTCGAGATGAACGGCGAGCCGCTGCCGTGGCTCAACGGGTATCCGCTCCGCCTCGTCGTGCCCGGCCACTACGGCACCTACTGGGTGAAGCACCTCCACGAGATCACCGTGCTGGACGAGCCGTCCAAAGGGTTCTGGATGGATCCCGGGTACCGCATCCCCGACGAGCCCTGCGGGGCGATCGAGCCCGGTACCACGCCCAAACGCACGGTGCCCATCACCCGGTTCAACGTCCGGTCCTTCATCACCCACCTGCCGTCGGGAACGACCTTGAAGGCCGGCAAGGCGACCGAGTTGCGCGGTATCGCGTTCGACGACGGCCACGGGATCCGCGAGGTGCTCGTCTCGGCCGACGGCGGCCGTTCTTGGCGCGCGGCGGAACTGGGGCGGGAGGTCGACCGGTACGCGTTCCGCGGCTGGACGCTGCCTTTCACACCGGATCGTGCCGGCAAACTCACCTTGATCGCCAAGGCGACGAACCGCCTCGGCCAATCGCAGCCGATGGAGCCGCTCTGGAACCCGTCCGGATACATGCGCAACTGCGTCGAACCCGTCGAAGTCGACGTCCTGTGAACATGAGCCACCACCGCTTCTTCGTCTCCGCTCTCTCGGCCGTCGTTTGTATCGGCATCGTGTCCGCCGAGATCCCGGTCCAGCCGCGGAAGAATCCCTTCGCCGCCGACGCATGGCGACTACCGCCGGAGAACCCCGTGCTGAAGCCCGGCGAAGGCCTCGCCTCGGTGACCGGCAACTGCGTCCTTTGCCATTCGGTCGACTACATCTCCACCCAGCCGCCTTTGCTGCGGGCCCAGTGGACGGCCACGGTGGAGAAGATGCGCGCCAAGTTCGGCGCGACCCTCGCCACGAACCAGGTGCCGGGGATCGTGGATTATCTCGCGACGGCGTACGGCCGGAAAGACCCGGTGAAGTGATCTTTCATCGCGCATGAGCTTCCTGTCGCCGCTCGCGTTCCTGTTCGCGCTGTCGCTGCCGGTCGTCGTCGTCTTCTACCTGCTCAAGCGCAAACGGGTGGTGAAGCTCGTGCCGTCGTCGTTGCTCTGGCAGCGGTTCCTCGCCGAGACGCAGGCGAGCGCGCCGCTCCAGCGGCTGCGCCACAACTGGCTGCTCCTGCTCCAGCTGATGATGCTCCTGCTCGTCGTGCTGGCGCTGGCGCGGCCGTTCTTCTCAGGCAAGACCGGCGAGGCGTCGCTGCAGATCGTCATCCTCGACGCCAGCGCCTCGATGCAGGCGACCGACGAATCGCCCAGCCGCTTCGAGAAGGCGCGCGCCGAGGTGTCGCGGCTCGTGGACGGCATGAAGACCGGCTTCAGCGCGGACAACCAGCAGATGTTGCTCATGGTCGCCGGCGCCAACGCGGAGGTGAGACAGTCCGCGACCTCGGAGAAATCGGCGTTGCGCCGGGCGCTCCAGGCGGCGCAGGTCACGGATTCGCCGACGCGCCTGGCCGAGGCGCTGCGCGTGGCCGAGACGCTCACCAGGGACAAGCCGAACGCCGAGATCCATCTCTTCTCCGACGGCGCGGGCGTCGATCTCAGCGAGTTCGGGACCAAGGACCTCCGGCTCGTCTTCCACCGTGTCGGCACCCGCGGGGACAACCTGGGCATCGTCACGCTCGACGTGAAACCGAACCCCGAGGACCCGACCAAGCGCGCCCTGTTCACGAGCGTCGCGAACTTTTCCGGATCCGCGGCGGAGACGACGGTCGAGCTGCTGTTCGACGGCCAGGTCATCGAAGCCAAGGCCGTCTCGGTCGGTGCGACGAACACCGTGCCGGTCGCTTTCGTGGCCGCCCAGGACCATGACGGGATCTTCACGGTCCGCCTCACCGCGAAGGACGACCTGCCCGCCGACAACCAGGCGAGCATCGTCAGCCTGCTGCCGCGGCCGGCCAAGGTGCTGCTCGTCACCAAGGGCAACCGCTTCCTGGAGAAGGCGCTCGCCGCGTCCGCGCCCAACGTCGAGCTGTCCACCGCGACCGATCTCACCGATCCGGAGGTGAAGCCCGATCTCGTGGTGCTCGACGACATCGCGCCCGCCGTATGGCCCTCGGGCAACGTCCTGGCGATCCACGTCGCGGCGACGAACTGGTTCGAGGGCGGTATCGGGGAGATGGAGGCCCCGGGCATCGTGGATTGGCGCAACACGCATCCTCTGCTGCGCTTCGTCAGCTTCGACAACGTGCAGATCGCTTCGGCCCTCGCGGTGAAGACGCCGATATGGGGCGTCTCGTTGGTCGATTCGCCGACGTCCCCGCTGGTGCTTTCAGGCGAGATCGGACGCCAGCGCGTGGTGTGGGTCGGGTTCGACACGCTGCAGAGCACCTGGCCGTTGCGCGTCAGCTTCCCGATCTTCATCGCGAACGCCGTGGACTGGCTCAACCCGGCCACGGCGAAGGCCGGGCAGTTCCTCATCCATGCGGGCGACGCCTTCCGCCTTCCGCTGGGCGACCTCGGCCAGCACGCCTCGGCGAAGGTCATCTCTTCGGACGGCAAGGTCACCGACGTCCCGCTCGGCCCGCAGGCGCGCGAGCTCGTCTTCGGCGAGACCTCGCGGCAAGGCACCTATCGCGTGGCGCTCGGCACGAACCAGCTGGCCTTCTGCGCGAACCTGCTCGATGCCACCGAGAGCGCCATCGCCCCGCGAGGCGAGCTGAGCCTCGGCCGGCACGGCGCGGTCGCGGCCACCACGATGAAGCGCGCGGACCTCGAGTGGTGGCGCTGGTTCGCCGTGGCCGCGCTCGCGGTGCTGATGGCCGAGTGGTGGTGGTATCACCGCAGGACGGCGTGAGCCGGCTGTCGTCCGCTTCCGCTTCCTCTCCGATCCGCTGTCCGCCGGTCCTGCTCCCGGAATGAGAAAGGCCGCCGAGAAATCTCGGCGGCCTTCCGCGGTCCGGTCCCGGCGGATGCGCTCTTCAGGCGGCTGTCGCGCCGAGGTGGCGGATGTCGCGGGCCTCGTAGAGATACACGACGTCCTCGGCGACGTTCTTGGCGTGGTCGGCGATGCGCTCGAGGGCCTTGCTGATGGTCATCAGGTTCAGGCAGCGGGTGATGGTCGTCGGCTTCTCGATCATGAAGCTCGCGAGCTCGCGGTAGAGCTGCTTGTTGAGTTGGTCGACGTCCTTGTCGCGCGGGATGACGGCCCGGGCGCGGGCGGTGTCGCCGTTGACGAACGCGCCCAAGGCGTCGTTGAGCATCGCCATCGCCATGGTGGCCATGCGAGGGATGTCCACATACGCCTTGAGCTGCGGCTCCTGGGAGAGGTCGAGCGAGCGGCGGGCGATGGTGGTCGCCTCGTCGCCCACGCGTTCGAGGTCCCGGGCGATCTTCATCGCGCTGGTGATCAGTCGCAGCTGGGTCGCGAGCGGCGCCTTGGCCAGCAGGGCGATGCACGCGGCGTCGACCTCCTGCTCGAGATGGTCGATCTTGTCGTCGTCCTCGGCCACCTTCCGCGCGAGGTCGTCGTCGCGGTCCACCAACGCCTTGATGGCGTTGTTCACCGCGGATTCGGCGTGGCTCGCCATCAGCAGCAGCTTCTGTTTGAGGGCGGCGAGCTCGGATTCGAAATGGGTCATGCGAGAAGGGGGGAGAATGGGGGATGCGTCCGGCCGAGGCTCAACCGAAGCGTCCGGTGACGTAATCCTCGGTCTGTTTCTTGGCGGGGTTGGTGAAGATCTTGGTCGTGAGATCGTACTCGATGAGCTCGCCGATGTAGAAGAACGCGGTGTAGTCGGAGATGCGCGTCGCCTGCTGCATGTTGTGGGTGACGATCACGATGGTGAACTCCTTTTTCAGCTCGAGGATCAGTTCCTCGATCTTGACCGTCGCGAGCGGATCGAGCGCGCTGGCCGGCTCGTCCATCAGGATGATCTCGGGGCGGATGGCGATGGCGCGGGCGATGCAGAGACGCTGCTGCTGGCCGCCGGAGAGCCCGAGCGCGCTGCTGTGGAGGCGGTCCTTGACCTCGTCCCAGAGCGCCGCGCCGCGGAGGGAACTCTCCACGACGCCGTCGATCTCCGATTTGTCCTTCGTGCCGTGCAACCGGAGGCCGTAGGCGATGTTGTCGTAGATCGACTTGGGGAAGGGGTTGCTGCGCTGGAAGACCATGCCGACCCGCTTGCGCAGCTCGATGACGTCGACGTCCTTCGCGTAGATGTCCTCGCCGCCGATCAGGCACTGGCCGGTGATCCGGACGTTGTCGATGAGGTCGTTCATCCGGTTGAAACACCGGAGGAACGTCGATTTGCCGCAGCCGGACGGCCCGATGAAGGCGGTGACCAGCTTCTCCTTGATGGTGATGTCGATGCCCTTCAAGGCCCGCGACGATCCGTAGAAGAGCTCGACGTTCTTCGCCTCGATGAGCGGTGCCGCCGACAACAGGCCCGGAGGCGTGACGAGGTCGACGGGGTCGGAGGGCAGGGTGATGGCGGCCATAGGAACAACAGGACGGTCTTGGATCGGTCGATGGATCGGTTTGGGCGTCGCGGATCGGTCGGGGTTCGGCGTCCGGCTCAATGCCCGGCGCGCATCGCCTTGCGGATGCGGGCGCGGACGATGATCCCGATGGCGTTGAGCGAGAAGGTGAGCATCAGCAGCACGAGCACGGTCGCATAGAGGATCGGTCGGGTCTTCTCGATGTTGTCCGACTGCGTGCTGAGCACGAAGGCGTGGTAGCCGAGGTCCATGAACTGGTCGGTCAGCTTGCTGGGCAGGTCGGCCATGTAGTAGGCGACGCCGGTGAAGAGGATCGGGGCGACCTCGCCGGCCGCGCGGCTGATGGCCAGGATCGCGCCGGTGAGGATGCCCGGGAGCGCGTTGGGCAGGACAATCTTGAGGATGGTCTCCAGCTTCGTCGCGCCAAGGGCGAGGCTGGCCTCGCGCAACCCCGGCGGGATCGCCTTGAGCGCCTCTTCGGTCGCGACGATGACGACCGGCATGGTCATCACCGCCAAGGTGAGAGAGGCCCAAAGAACGGTGGGCTTGCCGAACAGCGGACCAGACTGGTGGGTGAGCTGGTCGAGGTTCTTGCCGATGAAGTTGATGAAGAACCCGAGGCCGAACAGACCGAACACGATCGACGGCACGCCGGCCAGGTTGGCGATGGCGACCCGGATGATGCGGGTGTGGATGGAACCGCTCGCGGCGTACTCGGTGAGGTACACGGCGGTGATCACGCCGATGGGGATGACGAAGATCGTCATGATCATCACCCGGATCGACGTGCCCACGATCATCGACAGGACCGCCGCGGATTCCGGCTCGAACATGTCCTTGCGCGGGATGGTGGACACAAACCTCCAGGAGAGGCCCGGCAGGCCGTGGTAGAGGATGTTGCACAGGATCGCCGCGAGGATGGCCAGGATCCCGAAGGTCGCGAGGCCGGTCAGGCCGGTGAACAGGCCCGAGGCGATGTCGGGCCGCTTGCGGTCGAAGCGGCGGAGGGAGGCGGCGGGCGGGATCGGGGTGCTCATGGCGGGTCGGGTGCGGGCCTCAGCGTTGCTTCTTCAGGCGGTGCATCACGGCGTCGCCGAGCAGGTTGGTCGCGAAGGTCACGGCGAACAACATCGTGCCGAGCATGAAGAGCACCCGGTAGTGGTGGCCGCCGTTGACCGCCTCGGCCATCTCGGCCGCGATGGTGGCGGTGAGGCTGCGGGTGGAATCGAAGATGTCCCACGAGACGACGCTCGCGTTGCCGCTGGCGATGAGCACGACCATCGTCTCGCCGATGCAGCGTCCGAACCCGAGCACGATCGCCGCGAACACGCCCGGTGCCGCGGCCGGCAACACGACCTGCCACGCCGTCTGCCACTTCGACGCGCCCAACGCCAGGGCCGCCTGCACGTAGCTGCGGGGAACGCTGGTGAGGGCGTCTTCGGCGATCGAGAAGATGAGCGGCACGGCGGTCAGGCCGAGGGCGATGCCGGCGACGAACGCGTTCAACCGATACCGGTAGCCGAAGATATCTTGGAGGAAGCCCGCCAGCACCAGGAAGGCGAAGGCGCCGAGCACGACGGACGGGATGCCCGACAAGAACTCGATGCCGGGCTTGATCCATTCCTTCCAGCTCGGCGGTGCCAGCTGGGACACGTAGATCGCGGCGGCGAGGGAAAGGGGAACCGCGAAAGCGAGACCGATGAGCGTGGTCTTCAGGCTGCCGATGACGAGCGGGACGAGATTGTACTTATGGATCGCGCTGACCGGTTGCCAGATGTGCTCGGGCTTCGTGTATCCGGTCCATTGGTGCGCCTTCAGCAGATACTTCCACTCCGTCGTGTTGGCCGATGCGTCCTTGTCGTCGCGGACGGCGGCGGGGACCTCGTTGGCGGCTTCTTCGCGGATCTCCATCATCGTGCGGAGGGTATCGGCGTCCTTCGTCTTGAGCTCGGACACGCTCATGCCGAGGTACCGAGCCAACCGGTCGGGAGCGGTCTTCTCCATGTCCTTGGACGGGATGACCGTCTGTACCAGCGCGCTATCGGTGTCGCCGAGGAACACCGGAAGGGCTTCGCGGCCGACGAACAGGAAGATGAGGAAGACCATCGCGATGGCCGAGAGGCTCACGGTGAAGATGAACTTCTCGGCGATCCATTCGAGCGGACGGGCGTTATGTCCGCGGTGGATCCCCATCCAGCCCGAGGGGCGTTTCGCGGTGTTGGCGTAGCGGTGCGGCAAGCGAGGAAAGGGTTGGGTTGGATCGGGGCGGGCGGACCGGGAGGGAGAGGCGCGGATGGACCCTCGCAGGCTAGACAGGGCGGAGGCGTCGCACCAACCGACGTTACGGTGACAAACGCCTCCGCCCTTCGTTGCTGACCGCGTGGACCGCGGTCATGGCGCGCCGCCGGGGCGGCGCGCCGTTCCTCCGCTCAGTTCGCGCGTTGATTTTTCGGCAGCGGATAGTAGCCGACGTCCTTGACCAGTTTCTGGCCCTCTTCGCCGCGGATCCACTTGAGGTAGGCGGCGACATCGCCCTTATCGAGCGCGGGGTTCACGTACACGAACAGATAGCGCCAGATCGGGTACTTGCCCGAGAGCACGGTCTCTTCGTTGGGCTCGATCGCTTCTTCGCCCTTGGCTTTGCTGACCTTGACGTGCTTGGCGCCGTTGCCGTAGGCCGCTCCGCCGTAGCCGATGCCGTTCTTGTCCTTCGCGACCGCTTGCAGGACGGCCGCGGTGCCGGGCATGGTCTGCGCGCTGGAGGCGAAATCTTTGCCCTTCAGCACGTTTTCTTTGAAGAACTCGTAGGTGCCGGAGCTGTTCTCGCGGCTGTACACGGTGATCGGCGCATCGCCGCCGCCGACTTCCTTCCAGTTCTTGATCTTGCCGGTGAAGATGCCTTCGAGCTCTTCGAGGCTCAGTTGGTCCACCTTGTTGTCGGCGGCCACGTAGACGCTGAGGCCGTCGAGCGCGACCTTGTATTCGGTCGGGCGTTTGCCGAACACCTTGACGCACTGTTCCTGTTCCTTCGCCTTGATCTTGCGCGAGGCGTTGCAGAGGTCGGTGGTCTGGTTCTGGAGCGCGGCGAAGCCCGTGCCCGTGCCGCCGCCGGTGACCTGGATCTTCTGGCCGGCGTGGCCGCCCATGTAGACCTCGGCCCACTTCTGGGCGAGGACGACCAAGGTGTCGGAACCCTTGACGGTGATGTTGCCGGCGAAGGCCGGGGCCGCGGCGAGCAGGCCGGCGGCGAGGAGAGCGAGATGTTTCTTCATATGCGTGCGGGAGATTTCGTTTCGGAGGTTTGGACGGGGGCCGCGTGACGGCCGATGGACGGTCGCGTCACGCGGCGGTGACGATCAGAACTTCCAGACGGCATCGACCTGGATGCGGTACATCTGGCTGTCCACGTCCGTGACCGCGCCGGCGGGGAGGACGTTGTTGATCAGCTGGGTGGCGAACAGCGTCACGCTGAACGTGAGGGAATCGTAGGGCGAGTAGCTCCCCTTGACGACATGCCCGCGGACGTTGGTCCCGGCACCGTAGCCGGCCGCACCCCCGATCGGAGCGACGGAGTAGTAGGCGCCGAAATCGGATTCGGTGAACTCCTCGAACCAAGCGTCGGCCTGCAACGCGGTGTAGCGGTAGCTGAGCTCCCAGGTGCCTTTCTTGCCGGCCTTGCCGAACGTGACGCCTGCGGAATAGCCGTCGTTGTCCTTGCTCACCGACGGGTTGTGCAGGAAATCGCCGGAAACGGTGACCGGGAAGGTGCCGGTGTTGAACGGGAAGCTCTCCAGCATGTAGGTGACGGAGGCGTCCGCGTACACCGGGTTGAAGCCGGCCTTGGGGTTGCCCGCGCCGTCGCGGGTGTTGCCGCGCTGTTGGTTGGCGAACTGGTCGGTGTTGAGCGGGCTCTTGCCGGGGGAGACATCCCGGGCCAGGACGCCGAACGTGCCCACGCCGACGCTGCTGGCGAGCTTCTTGTCCCAGGTCGAATCGAACCGCAGCTGGCTGCCGACGAGATAGGGGTCGTTGCTGCTGCCGCCGAGTTCGTTGACCGCGAAGCCGCCGCCGATCGCGCGCAACGCATGGTCGGGATTGATGCGGTAGGTCAGGTCGATCGCGGCACCTTCCGGCGTGTAGTCCTTGTCGAACATGATCGTGGACGGGAACACGAACGGGTTCTCCATCTTGCCGGCCGTGAGCGAGCCGAGCCAATCGGCGTTGTGGATGGGGTTCCACTTCGCGTAGGCGAGGTCCAGATAGACGAATTTCTTCGCACCGTTGCCGCTGAAGGAGGTGTTGCCCGAGACGGGATCGCCGCCGGTGCCGCCGGAAGCCGGCTCGCTGGAGGTGAGGCGCATGCCGACCTCGAAGTCGTCGGCGATGTTGGCCACGATGCCGAGGCGCATCCGATAGCGGAAACGGTTGCGGTCGACGAAGAGCGAGTTGGGCGCGGTGAAGCCCTCGTAGCGGGTGCGCAGGTCGCCGTTGATCTTCAGGGCGGTCACCCAGTCCGGCATGCCGCTCTTGGCGGCGAAGGCGGTGGTGAAGCCCTTGTCGGCCTCGTCGCGGAGGCCGGTGGCTTCGTCCGAGGTGAGCACGCCCTTCTCGACGAGCTTGTCGAGGAGCGCGTCGGCCGATTGGGCCTGGACGGTGGGGGCCCCCGCCGTGGCGCCACAAAGGGCGGCCAGCAGGACGAGCCGGGGCAACAGGGGTTGGTGTTGGTTTGCCATAGTGTGTGTGTTTCCGATGTGAGCACGAACGCTGGGAACGTCGTGTTACAAACCCAGTGGCTGAATGTTACGATGGCGTGACGAAAAAGGAACCCACCGGACCCGGTGCGGGCATGAATCGGCCATCGGATCGGGGGTGGACGTGCGTCCAGACCCGATCGGACGCTTCGCTCGAAAAGCTCGCCACCGCCGCAGCGGCCCTTCCTCTTGCGGTGTGGCTTCTGCCGATCCGTCGCCCGTGCGCTGCGGCGGAACGCGAGCGGATCTCTGTCGGGGATGTGTCGGCCGGCTGTCGGGAGCCGGCCCCGTCACAGCCGCGCCCATAGGTCGGCGACCGTCACTTCTTCCCGTAGATGGCGTCGGGCGTATCGAGCATGGGCTCTGTGGTCGTCCAAGCGGCGCCTTTCTGATCAAGGCTGCGGAAGAAGCAGGACCGGTAACCTTCGTGGCAGGCCGCGCCGGTCTGTTCGACCTGGATGAGCAAGGTGTCGCCGTCGCAATCGAACGCGATGTCCTTCACGATCTGCACGTGGCCGCTGGATTCGCCTTTCATCCAGAACTTCTGCCGGGAACGGCTCCAGAAAAAAGTCCGGCGGGTCTCGATGGTCTTCTCGAGCGAGGCGCGGTTCATCCACGCCATCATCAGCACCCGGCCGTCCTTCGCGTCCTGGATGATCGCCGGGACGAGGCCGTCGGCATTGAACTTCAGCTGTGATTCGAGGTCGGTGTTCATTTGGGGTGTTGTGCGGATGGATCAGGGAGCGGGGCCGGTCACTTCCCGGGGAGAAATGTGAAGGAGACAGCGGCGAGGATGCAGAGGGACGTCGCGAGCTGGTTCCACTGCGACTTGGTGCCGAAGCAGAGGAACGCGAAGAGGACGAAGACCACCCGCGTGACCGCTTCCTGGGTGAGCTTGAGCTGGTAGAGCGAGAAGCGCGCGGAACCGTACCGGTTCGCGGGGACCATCACGAGCTGCTCGAAGAAGGCGATCGCCCAGCGGGCGACGATCGCGCCCCAGAGCGGTTGCGACTCCTTGGACCGGAGGTGCCGGTACCAGGCGAAGGTCATGAAGACATCGCTCACGACCCGCGCCGCGAACGGGAACCAAGCGGTCTTCGCGAAACATTCCATGGCGGGCATCAGACGCGGCGCACCGGGAGCCCGCGAGCAGCGAGGTGGTCCTTGACCTGTCCGACGGTGAAGGTGCCGAAGTGGAAGATGCTGGCGGCCAGCACCGCGTCCGCCCGCCCTTCCAGGAGGACGTCCGCCATGTGCTCCAGCGTGCCCGCGCCACCGCTGGCCACGACCGGCACGCCGACCGTCTCGCTGATGCGCCGGGTGATCACCAGATCGAACCCCTTCTTGGTGCCGTCGGCGTCGATCGAGTTGAGCACGATCTCGCCGGCACCCAAGGCCACGGCTCTTCCAGCCCACGCGACCGCTTCGAGCCCGGTGGCCTTCCGTCCGCCTTGGGCGAAGACTTCCCACCGGTCGGGCGCGACCTTCTTGGCGTCGATCGAGACGACGATGCACTGGCTGCCGAACTTCTCGGCGCCGGCGCGGATGAGGTCCGGATCGGCTAGCGCGCTGGAGTTGATGCTCACCTTGTCGGCGCCGGCCTGGAGCATCGCGCTCATGTCCTCGACGGCGCGGATGCCGCCGCCGACCGTCAAGGGCATGAAGCAGCGGTCGGCCGTGCGCTCGATGACATCGATCATGCTCGCACGGCCGTGGGCGCTGGCCGTGATATCGAAGAACACCATCTCGTCGGCACCTTGGTCGTTGTAGCGCACCGCCAGCTCGACCGGATCGCCCACGTTCTTCAGCTCGCCCGCTTCGGCGCGACCGAAGCTCACGCCGCGGGTGACTTTTCCGTCATGGACGTCGAGACAGGGGATGACGCGGCGAGCTAACATGTTCGTGAGATGAGCCTATCGGCGCTATCCGCCCGAGGACATGAAAAAGCCCGCCGGAAAGGCGGGCTTGTGAAAGGTCGGTCCGATGCCCTGGATCAGGCCGGGCCGAACTTGCCGTCGACGTTCTTGAACGATTTGTCGCTGTAGACCAGCGTGTTCAACGAACTCATCGGGCTCTTCGCGGAGAAGACGTAACCGGACTTCTCGACAGCCACGAGGATCTCGGCCTTGGAGAGAGGCTTGGACTTCGTGGCCGCCAGCACCGCTTCCTTGAGCGACATCTCGTTCTTCGCCCGCTTGCGCTTCACCGGGCTCGAGGAGGAGGGGGCAGCGGCGGGGGCCACGGCCTTCGGGCGGATGATGACGACAGGCTCGATCGCAAGCGCTTGGTTGATCTGGGACAACTCGGACTCAAGGATCTCCTTCCTCTTGATCAGTGAGGTGCGAAGGGAGACGAATTCTTTTAATGGATCACGTTTCATTCAGAGGATATTTTTAGGGGGGAGGATATCAAAAACAAGGATTATTTATGACACCATTACCAACCGCTCCGGCCCTGCCTGTTTTGGATGCCTGTGAATCGACCAAGGCATCGTGTGTCCGACCCTTCGGTCAAGATTTTGGCGACGCATCTTCAAAATCGCCAAAACTTGCGGACTCCATCGGTTCCAGCATGCCGGTCGGTCGCCGACCTGACGGCCGGAGTGGTCGTGTACGAAGATGTCGAGTCGCCGGTCCTGGCTCATCAGTCCGATACGCATGGGGAAGAGGATCGTGGCCATAAAACTTACAGTGTTCAAAAAAGGGTCTCGGCTCATGAGTCCGATATGCATAAGAAAGAGGATACCATGACCGGAGCGGGACGGGCTTCGATGGTGGGTCCATCTTCTCGGAGCGCGTCTCAGAGGCGTCCGGTTCCCTACGCCGTTTCCTACCTGGCTAAGGGACGGTTTTGGGTCGACCTTGGGAGGCGTCCGCTCCTCGACGGCCGGACCCGAGCGTCGATCCGTTCGGAAAGTCCGAAAAGGAACCTATTTTCGTTGATCCAGATCGGTCGAGACGATGCCGCGTCGGGAGCCGGTGCCTGTCTGGATCTCGCTCGGGCGGGTTTCATTTCTTTAGGTGTACCTAGGGAAAGCCGAACCTGCCCTCCCGATCTAGGGATGTGCTCGGCGGCGACCGTTGTGCCCGAGGCGTTGCCCCCACCCGGCCTCCACCGGCGGTCTTGCTCCGTGACGCACGTTCAGGCGTTGACCCGACACCATTCCTCCGCTTCTTTCCCATCGCACTTATGAACCGAATCGTTCTCCGTTCCTTTGCCATCGCCGCCGCCACCGCTGCTGCTGCTCTCATCGCCGGTTGCGCGTCCGGTGTGCAGAACCCTTCCGGCGTCCCGGTGACCCGGCTCAACGCCGACGAGAAGGGCTTCGTTGCGGGCACCGGCGTAGAGTCCCAGGACCTCGTGGCCGTGACCGACAAGATGGCGCGCAGCATCTTGGCGATCCCGGAGATCCAGAAAGCGCAGGGTCTTCCGCGCGTGGTCCTGCTGCCGGTCGAGAACCAGACCCGGTTCGCCTTCAACAAGGACATCTTCTTGGACCGGATCCGCGTCCAGCTGAATTCGAAGGCCCAAGGCAAGGTCCGGTTCCTCGCTCGCGACCGCATGGAGGCCTTGGAGAAGGAGCGTGAGATGAAGCGGGCCGGGCAGTTGACCTCGTCGAGCGACCCGGTCGTCCAAGAGTTCAAGGGCGCCGATTTTTTCCTGACCGGAAAGCTCGCGGGCATGACCACCAAGGCCCGGGCCGGCACCAGCGACTACATCCTTTATACCTTCCAACTCATCGATCCGCGCACCAGCGACATCATCTGGGAGGACTCGGCGGAGATCAAGAAGCAGGGCACCGAGGACGCGGCATACCGCTGAGACTGCCCGGCTCTGTCATCTGATGAGACCCGGCATGATCATTGGAGCGGTCCTGGCGCTGGCGGCCTTGGCGGGCTGCGCCTCGCTCAGCCCCGAGGAACGGACCCGACGCGACCGCGTCTTGACCGAGTACCGCGACGCGGCTTCAGCCATGCGGCGGGGCGACACCGCCGCGGCGAAACCGTTGCTCGACGACGCTTTGCTCACCTTGGGCGGCATCACCGCGGGCGACAAGACGGCCCGGGGCTCGCGCAACTACTTCCGCGAGGAATCGACGAAGAATTTCCGCGGCGAGCCCTACGAGCGCGCGATGGCGTACTTTTATCGGGGCGTCCTCTACTGGATGGACGGTGAACCGGACAATGCCCGCGCTTGTTTCCGGAGCGCCGCGCTCCAGGACGCCGACCCGGAGCAGGGGAAGTACGAGAGCGATTGGGTGTTGCTCGATTATCTCGACGGCTACGCGACGACGAAGCTCAACGGCGACGGATCGGATGCCTTGAAGCGTGCGCAGGCCGTCGCGCACATCCATCGTCCGCCGGCCTATGACAAGCAGGCCAATGTGCTTGTCTTCGTCGAGACCGGCCGTGGACCGGGCAAGTTCGCTGCGGGCGAGTATTCCGAGCAGCTGCATTTCCGTCCGGGTGGAGCGGATGCCGTGAGCGCCGAGATCCGCGTCGCCGGCACCGGAGCGGTCGCGGTCGCGCCGGCGTACGACGACCTGACCTTCCAGGCGACGACCCGGGGAGGGCGGCAGATGGATCATGTGCTCGCGAACAAGGCCGTGTTCAAAGGTGCGACCGACAACTTCGGCAACGCGGCCATCCTCTCCGGAGCGATCCTCGCGTCCCAGCAGGGCCGCAACAGCGCGGCCGACGAGGTCGGCCTCGGGCTGCTCGCCGCCGGTGTCGTGAGCAAGATCTTCTCGGCGGCGACGACGCCGTCAGCCGACGTCCGGGCGTGGGACAACCTGCCGAATCTGCTCGGTTTCGCGACGCTCCGGCTGCCGCCGGGCCGCCATGCCGCCACGGTCGACTTCCGGAACCCGACAGGTCAGACGGTCGTCACCCGGCAGATCGCCTTCGACGTCGTGGCCGGCCGCGACACCGTCCTCTTCGTCAGCGACCGCAATTGATCCTTTCCCCCATGAAAACCTCATCCATCGGTGCCCTTCTCGTGTCCCTCGTCCTCGTCGCCGGATGCGCGGGCGGAGGTGCCTACGCGCCGGTCAATTCCGACAAGCACAACCTCGAGACGGGTGCCAAGTTCGTCCTGATGGACAGCGGCGCCCAGCGTTCCGTCACCGCGGCCGCGCTCCAGGAGAAGGTCCTGGAAGACGGTCGCCTCGAGGTCGCGGCCGTGCTCCGGAACCGCGAGAGCCGCCGGATCCAGGTCCAGGTCCAGTGCGTGTTCAAGGACGCGCAAGGCATCGCCACCGGCGACGAGACGCCGTGGCAGGACCTCATCCTGACCGAGAACGGCATGGAGACCTTCCGCGCAGCGGCGATGAACACCCAGGCCAAGGGCTACACGGTCCGGGTGCGCCAAGCACGGTGAAGGTCCGCGGGTAGCGCAGGACGCTTCACCTCGGCCGCGGTTTCGGCTTCAATCCGGCGCATGGAGATCATCGGCGTCATCCCCGCCCGCTTCGCTTCCACCCGGTTCCCCGGCAAGCCGCTGCACCTCATCGCTGGCAAGCCGCTCGTGCAGCGTGTCGTGGAGCGGTGCCGTTCGGCGAGATCGCTGTCGGATGTCGTCGTGGCGACGGATGATGCGCGGATCGCCGAAGTGGCGTCCAAGTTCTGCCGGGTCGAGATGACCCGGGCCGACCATCCGAGCGGGACGGACCGCATCGCCGAGGTGGCCGGCCGGATCGTCGCCGACGGGTACGTGAACATCCAGGGCGACGAACCGCTGATGGATCCGGCGGTGATCGACGCCGTGGCCTCGCTCTTGTCGAAGTGCGAGATGTCCACCGCGGCGACGCCGATCCACGACCTCGCCGAGTTCGATGATCCCAACGTGGTGAAGGCGGTCGTCGCGATGGACGGACGCGCTCTCTACTTCTCGCGCCGGACGGTGCCGTATCTTCGTGATCTCGCGGGCCGACCAGCTTCCGAGCAGCTTGCGGCGTTCCCGTTCCTGAAGCACCTCGGGATCTACGGGTTCCGGAGGGAGACGCTGCTACGCCTCGTGACATTCCCGGTGTCGCCGCTTGAGGCCGCCGAGAAATTGGAACAGCTCCGAGCGCTCGAGAACGGTGTCCCCATCGCGGTCGCGCGGGTCGCCCACGACAGCGTCGGGGTCGATGTGCCGGCGGATGTGGCCCGGGTCGAGGCGTTGCTGGCGCGGGCTTGAAGCGGCGCGACGGACCCGCGGCACCGAAGCGACATCGTCACGGTTTTTGGCTCGCGCGCTTCTGCAGGGCGCCGGCAGCATCTGCGCATGGTCCTCCCCGAAGTTCGTGCCGTGGCCCGGCTCGCTGCCTTGGTCGCCTCCTTGGTCGCCGCGGTTTTCTCGGCAACGGCCAAGCCGCGCGCCACCGACCATCCCACCGCGCTCGACCGCTACGTCGCCGCTCCTGACCCGAGCTATGCTTGGAAACTCGCCATCTCCCTCCGCGACAAGAGCGCCACAGGATACGCGCTGGACCTGACATCGCAGCACTGGCTCACCACGAACGAGGTGAACCGTACCGAGTGGAAGCATTGGCTGCTCGTCGTCAAACCCGACAACCTGGCCCACTCGACCGCGCTGCTCTTCATCTCCGGCGGCGCCAACCGCGGGAACAAGCCGCCCACGCCCACCCAGGAGCTGATCGAGATCGCCAAGGCCACCCGGTCCGTCGTGGTCGAGCTCAAGATGGTGCCGAACCAGCCGCTCATCTTCGGGAACGACGGGATCGAGCGGACCGAGGACGACCTCATCGCCTACACATGGGACAAATTCCTCAAGACCGGCGATGAGAAGTGGCCGGCCCGTTTGCCGATGACCAAATCTGCTGTGCGCGCGATGGACGCCGTGACCGAGTTCCTCGCCAGCGAGGCGGGCGGCAAGGCCAAGGTCGACACCTTCGTCGTCGCCGGCGGATCGAAGCGCGGTTGGACCACCTGGACGACCGCCATCGTGGACGACCGCGTCGTGGCCATCGCGCCGTTGGTGATCGACGTGCTGAACACCGAGGAATCGATGAAGCACCATTTCCAGGCCTACGGTTTCTTCGCGCCGGCGGTCGGCAACTACACGCAGCACCACATCATGGATTGGCTCGGCACGCCCGAATCCAAGGCGCTCTACGCGATCGAGGACCCCTTCAGCTACCGCGAACGGCTCGCGTTGCCCAAGCTCATCATGAACGCGACCGGCGACCAGTTCTTCCTCCCGGATTCCTCGCGGTTCTACTTCGGTCAGCTGCCCGGCGTGAAGTATCTCCGCTACGTGCCGAACGGCGACCACTCGCTCCGGGGCACGGATGCATACGAGACCTTGATGGCGTGGCACCACGCGACGCTCAACCAGGTGCCGCTGCCGCAGTTCACCTGGCAGCATGGCGCCGACGGCACGCTCACCGTCACCACCCGTACCCAGCCCAAGCAGGTGCTTCTGTGGCAGGCCCACAACGACGCGGTCCGGGATTTCCGGCTGGAGATCGCCGGGCCGATCTATCATTCCGTCCCGATGGACCGGGACCCCTCGGGGAACTACGTGGCCAAGGTGCCCGCGCCGGCGAAGGGCTGGTCCGCCTATTTCGCCGAGCTCACCTTCGACCTCGGCGCGCCGGTGCCTTTGAAGCTGACGACGGATGTCCGCGTGACCCCGGACACGCTGCCGTTCCCCGCGCCGACCACCGACAAGCCGCGCGGATTCCTGTCCAAGTAGCCGGAGGCCCCGGAGGCGGGACGTCGCCGGTCCGCCCGAAAGCAGATCCGTAGGGGGGCACTTTTTGGTTGGCACCCGGCGGGCGGCCAAGGGAATCTGGGAGCGAATGAAGTATATTTTCGTCACGGGCGGCGTCGTGAGTTCCCTCGGCAAGGGGCTCACCGCGGCGTCGCTCGGCACTTTGTTGGAGAACAGGGGCCTCAAGGTCACGTTGCAGAAGTTCGACCCCTATCTGAACGTCGACCCGGGCACGATGAGCCCGTACCAGCACGGCGAGGTCTACGTGCTCGACGACGGTGCGGAGACCGACCTCGACCTCGGCCATTACGAGCGCTTCACCAGCACCAAGCTCAGCCGCAAGAACGCCACGACCAGCGGCCAGGTCTACCAGCAGGTCTTGGACAACGAGCGCGAGGGCGTCTACCTCGGCAAGACCGTCCAGGTCATCCCGCATGTGACCGACGAGATCCAGCGCCGGATCACGCTGCTGGCCGACGACACGAAGGCGGACGTCATCATCACTGAGATCGGCGGAACGGTCGGCGACATCGAGGGGCTGCCGTTCTTGGAGGCCATCCGCGAGTTCGCGCTCAACGTCGGACCCCACAACGTCTGCTTCCTGCACGTCACCTACGTGCCGTTCATCAAGGCGGCCGGGGAGATGAAGACCAAGCCGAGCCAGCAGGGCGTGGCGAAGCTCCGGGAGATCGGCATCGCACCGCACATCCTCGTCTGCCGTTGCGAGCATCCGCTCAACAAGGACATCCGGCAAAAGCTGAGCCTGTTCTGCAACGTGCCCTTCGAGGCGGTGATCGAGGAGAAGGACGTCGAGCATTCCATCTACGAGGTGCCGCTCATGCTCCAGCGCGAGCGCACCGACGACCTCGTCTGCCGCCAACTCCAGCTCGATGTCCCGCCGGCCGCGATGGGCCATTGGCAGGACATCATCCGCCGCCTCGTCGCGCCGCAGCACCGCGTCCGCATCGGCGTCGTCGGGAAGTACATCGAGCTGCAGGACGCCTACAAATCGGTCTACGAGGCGTTGATCCATGGCGGCATCGCGAACGACTGCGGCGTGGTGATCGAGCAGATCGAGTCGGAGGAGCTCGAGACCGGTGATGCCGCCAAGATCCTGAAAGAACTGGGCGGG
The DNA here is from genome assembly GCA_903916195.1 of uncultured Verrucomicrobiota bacterium. Classification (GTDB taxonomy): domain Bacteria; phylum Verrucomicrobiota; class Verrucomicrobiia; order Limisphaerales; family UBA9464; genus CAIVQB01. The sequence continues at coordinate 30,475 of CAIWVP010000079.1, forward strand.
ATCGTCGTGCCCGGCGGATTCGGCGAACGCGGCATCGAGGGCAAGATCAAGGCCGCCCGGTACGCCCGTGAGAACAAGATCCCGTACCTCGGCCTCTGCCTCGGCATGCAGATCGCGACCATCGAGTTCGCCCGGAACGTCCTCGGCCTCGCCGGCGCCCATTCGACGGAATTCGATCCTGCGACGCAGCACCCGGTGATCCATCTCCAGGAGACCCAGCGCCACGTGAAGCGCAAAGGCGGTTCGATGCGTCTCGGCGCGCAGGAGTGCCAGCTGGTCATGGGCACACTTGCCCAGAAGCTCTACGGCGCCTTCACCGTCAGCGAGCGCCATCGCCATCGCTACGAGTTCAACAACGCCTACCGCGAGCAGTTCGAGGCGGCCGGGTTCGTCATCAGCGGGACGACGCCGGACAACCAGCTCGTCGAGGTCATCGAGGTCCCGGCGCATCCGTTCTTCATCGCTTCCCAGTTCCACCCCGAATTCCTGAGCAAACCGAACCGCCCGCATCCGCTTTTCCGCGGATTCATCGCCGCCGCGCACCAACAGCAACACAAGCTGCCGTTGCCGTCCTCGCCGCGCGCCGCGGCTTGAGGCATCGGTAGACCCGAAAACGAAAACCGCGCGATCTCGTGTGAGGTCGCGCGGTTTCTTTTTCTGCGGACGGTCTACTTCTTGACGGCGTCCTTGACGGCGTTGCCCGCGTCTTTCGCGGCTTCACCGGCCTTCTCGGCGGATTTCTTGAGGTCGTCGGCCAGCTTTTCTTCGGTGGTCTTCTCCTTGCAGCCCGTGGCGAGCAGCCCGAGGGCGAGGATGGCGATGAGCGAGGCGGACAGTTTGATGAGCGATTTCATGGATGGGGATCGGGTTGTGGCTTGACCGGCGGAACTGGGTCAACCGGGACCGCCTGCGCACACAAGCTCCGCCATCGCCCGAGGTCACCCCACAGGACCGCCGCTCTTCACGTCCACGCAGATCACATCGCCCTTCGCGTTGCGCACGTAGACCTTGCCGTTCGACAGGACCGGCGCCGTCCAGAACTTGCCGCCGCCGACCTGGGCACGGGCGATCTCCTTGTAGCCGTCGGGCCTGGCCTCGACGACGACGAGTTCGCCGTTGCCGGTGAGCCAGATCAACTTGTCGTCCGCCGCCGCGAGCGATCCGGCGGAAGCACCGGGCGAGGCCCAGACGAGCTTGCCGGTCTTCAGATCGAGGCATTTGAGCTTCGAGTCCTTGTCGCCGCCTTGGCCGTCGACTCCGTAGACATGGCCGCCGATGACGACCGGGCTGGCAAAGTGGGCGCGGATCTCTTTGTTGAACCAGACCTGTTGCGTCTTGCCGCCGTCGAACCGGACCGCGGCGCCGCCGGTGCCGTAGCCGGACGAGAGGAACATGACGTCGCCGCTCACGACGGGATCGGCGGAATTCACGTCGTAGCTGGTCTTCCACGGATGTTCCCAGAGCACTTTCCCGGTCCTGGGTTCCACGGCGAAGACCTGTTTCGCGCCGAAGATGGCGAGCGCCCTGACATCGCCGTCCTTGAACGGCACCGGCGTCCCGTAGCCCGCGGCGTCCTTGCCGGACGCCCACGCCTTCGCGCCGTCCGCCTTCTTGAGCGCGATACCGGACGTGCCGGCGTTCAGCACGACCAGGTCGCCTTCGATGTGCGGCGATCCGGCGAAGCCCCAATCGGGCAGCTCGGCACCGAACTCTTTGTGGACGTTCTTCGTCCAGACCAGGGCGCCGGTCTTGGCGTCCAGGCAGAGGACGTCGCCTTGTTTGCTGAGCGTGAAGACGCGGTCGCCGTCGACGGTCGGCGTCGCGCTGGGGCCGCCTTCGTAATATTTCGGGTCGAGCTCCTGGGCGTAGCCATGCTTCCAGACCTCGGCGCCGGTCACGGCGTCGAAGCATTGGACGGTGTCCTGCTTGCCGTTGTTGCCGATGGTGAAGACGCGTCCGCCGGCGACGGTGAGCGAGGCGAAGCCGGTGCCGACGTTCTTCTTCCAAAGCTGCTTCGGAGTGCCGCCGGGCCACGCGCCGAGCCAGTTCTTCTCGGTGGAGATCCCGTCGAAGTTCGCGCCGCGGTAGCGGGGCCAATCTTCGGCCGTCGCGGCGGCCGTCAGGGCGGCGAAAGTGAGGAGTGCGATGGGGAGCTTGCGCATACGCCGTGGAAGCTACCCGGGGCCGGGGTGGTGTCAACGGACCCGCCGGAGGCGCGGAATGGAGGTGTGGTTGCGGGCCGTCTCGCGGTCGGGCGCCTCTTTGAGAAGACGACTGATGTACCCCATCCACATCTCCGGACGCCGATGCATCGCCGGATGGAGAAGAACGCTGTCAGGCCGTGATCCCATCGGCGGACGGTCCGACGATGGCTGGGCAGATCTCCGGCGGCCCGCCGTCCCAATGTGGCTGCCAGAGCCACGGCTTTCCGTCTTGCAAGCCAGAGGAGCACCGGCCGGCGGCCGCACGCCCCCCACAGATCGGGGCGGCGTACCCGCCGATGCGTTTCGATGTCCGCCTCCGAGCATCTGTTCCGCGAACGCCAAGCAGGCCGATACCTCGACGCTGAAACTGGCTTCCTTCGCCTTGTGCCAGAAGCCGAGGGCCAGTTCATACGCCGTCTCGATGGCCTCGAGGCGGACGATCCAGAAATCGATCCTGCCAAGCCAAGGCGTCCGGTTGACGCCGAGGAGGTCCATCAACTCGCGCACGCGGTCGAGTTCCATGCCTTGCCAGACCGACAATAGGGGGTAGCCGTGACGCGGCCGCCTTGCGTCGGGACCGCGCCGGAATGGAAGCTGGTCCGAAAATCGGCCGCCGGTCACGGTCGTCCGACACATGTCCAAGAACCCCGTGGCGACGATCGTGGCTTTGTTGGGAGCGGCGTTCCTTGCCGGAGCGGCGCCGGTGCCCGGCGTTCCTGAGGCGGCGGCGCTTTGGGCGGGGCGAGAGGGGAAGATCGTCCCGGTGCCGGTGCAGGACGTCCGGTTTGAGGCCGGCTTCTGGGGGCCGAAGATGCGCGTCCACAAGGATCGCACCATCCCGCATTCGTGGCGGTACATGGAGCACGACATCCGGTCGCTGCGCAAAGCGGCGGGAGAGAAGACCGACGGCCCGTTCAACAACACATGGGGCGAGGCCAACCTCTACAAGTTCATTGAGACCATCGCCCACTCGCTCGGGATGTTCCCGGATGCCGGGCTGGAGAAGCAGGTGGACGAGGTCGTCGACCTCATCCGCCGGGCCCAGCGTGCCAACGGATATTCTCACGTCTTCATCATCAACGAAGGCAAACCGGACTGGGACCCCGAGTTCTTGGACGGATCCCATGACGGCTACGTCCTCGGGCACTTGATCGAGGCCGCCATCGAGTACCATGCCAACACGGGCAAACGAGCCCTGCTGGACATCGCGTGCAAGGCGGCCGACGAGGCCTATGAGCATTTCTTGGGGCCGAAGGGGGTGCCCGGTTTCTGCGGGCATGCCGAGCTGGAGATGGCTTTGGTCGAACTGTCCCGCGCCACCGGTCGCACCCGGTATGTCGAACTCGCGCGGGCCTTCGTCGAATGGCGTGGTCGCCGGATGGTGAAGCCGGTGGGGGCGACGCCTCGCGCCTATTTCCAGGATGCCGTTCCGCTGCGCCAGCAAAGGAACCTCGACGGCCATGCGGTCCGGTCGACTTTTTTTGCCACCGGCGTGACGGATCTCGCGTTGGCCACCGGCGACGCCGACCACCGTCTTGCGGCCGGTCGGTTCTGGGACAGCGTCACCCTTCGGCGCATGACCATCACCGGCAGCACCGGCCCCCGTCAGGAGCATGAGGCCTTCGGGGAAGACCACGAACTGCCCGACGACGGCTATCACGGATCATGCGCCGCCTGCGGTCTCGTGGACTTCGCCCACCGCATGTTCCTTCTCGAGGGCCAGGCGGATCCGGCGGATGTGCTGGAGCGCGTCCTCTACAACGCGGTCTTGCACGGCATCTCGCTGGACGGGACGGATTCCTACTACCAGAACCCGCTGAGCGACGCCGGTCATCCCCGCTACAACTCGTGGGTGTGCTGCCCGCCCAATCTGTCCCGCACCGTGTTCCAGGTCGGTCGGTATGCCTGCGCGTCGGGCGGCCACGACGTCTTTTTCAACCTGTACGTGGCCGGAACGGTCCGGGCCTCGCTCGAGGACGGCCCGGTGGTCTTGAAGGTCGGGACCGGATACCCATGGGAAGGAAAAGTCCGGATCACCGTCGCTCCGGGGCCGGCGCGACGTTTCGCGATCAACCTCCGTCGGCCTGGTTGGTGCGAGACGGCGGCCCTCAAGGTCAACGGCGAAGCGGTCGCACCGCTCCGCACGACCGACCGCGGTTACTTCCGATTGGAGCGGGAATGGCGCGGGCACGACGTCATCGAACTCGACATGGAGATGCCCGTCCGCCTCGTCGAGGCCCACCCGCTCATCAAGGATGGCGTCGGCAAAGTGGCGGTCCAACGCGGCCCGCTCATCCACGGATTTGAAGCGCTGGACAACCTTGGAAAGGCGGCGGTGGAACTGGGAGAGGACCCTCGGCTGCAGGTCGGAGAACGCGCCGATCTGCTGGGGGGCGTCCGCGTGGTCACCGGCCAGGACGCGGACGGCAAGCCGGTCATGGCGGTCCCGTTCTACGCCATGGCCAACCGCGAGAAGACCGCCCAGGAGGTCTGGGTCCGTCAGCGGGGGATGAAACCCGGCGATGCCTGGTGGGAAGGCCGTCTCTATCGGCCCGCCCACAAGATCACCGTCCGATCCGTCGCTCCGGGCCCCACCCAGAAAGACGGCCGGTAGGCGACCTTGGGAAACACCTTCATGACTCCGATCAAAGACCTTTTCTCCATGGCTCCCGCTGATCGTGGCGCGGGTTTTTTTCTGCGGTTGCTGGCGATGATGCTTGTCGCGGTGTCGTTGCAAGCGGACACCGTCAGGCTGAGCGCGGATTTCTCCGTCCACACCGGAGCCATCCGTCCGCTGCACGGCATCAACAAGGGACCGTTGGTGCCGGGCGGGATCCTCGACGTGATCAAGGAACAGAAGGAACTGGGCATCCCGTTCACACGCCTGCACGACTGCGGTTGGCCCAATCCGTTCGTGGTCGACCACCATGCGGTCTTCCCCGATCCGGACGCCGACCCGGCGCTGCCCGGGAGCTATGATTTCCGGTTCACCGACGAATATATCGACGCGGTGCGCAAGACCGGCGCGGAACCCATCTACCGGCTGGGTGAGAGCATCGAGCACACCCGCGTGAAGCGCCACGTCCATCCCCCGGCGGATACGGAGAAGTGGGCGGCGATCTGTCTGGGGATCATCCGGCATTACAACGAAGGCTGGGCCGACGGATTCCATCATCGCATCCGGTACTGGGAGATCTGGAACGAACCGGAGAACCGTCCGGCGATGTGGAGCGGCACGGACGACGATTACCTGCGGCTCTATCGGACCACGGCCAAGGCCATCAAGCAGCGGTTCCCTGACCTCAAGGTGGGAGGCCCGGCCCTTGGATCGAGCGGTCGGTTCGTCGACGGGGAGTTCCGTCCCACCGAATTCGCCGTGGACTTCTTGGCGATGTGCCGCAAGGACGGGGTGCCCCTGGATTTCTTCTCGTGGCACTGCTACGCAGCCGGACCGGCCGAGCTTTCCGATCGCGCCCGGGCCATCCGGAAGCTGCTCGATTCGAAAGGATTCACCGAGACCGAGAGCCATCTCAACGAGTGGAACCATCTCCCGGGAAACGATTGGGGACCGATCTCTCGCTCGGGCACCCCCAGCGCCCGCCAGTCGACCTACGCGACCATGGCAGGCGCGCCGGGGGCGGCGTTCGTCGCCGCGGCCTTGATGGAACTCCAGGATGCTCCGGTCGACATCTGCAATTTCTTCCACGGCGAGACAGGATCCTTCGGGATATTTACCGAGCAAGGTGTGCCGCAGAAGGTCTATCAGGCGTTCCGGGCCTTCCACGGGCTGATGGAGACGCCGGTGCGCGCCCGGACGCTCGGTGCCGTCGCCGGAAAGATCGCTTTCGCCGGCGGCTTGGCTGCGGACGGCCGTGAAGCAACCCTGCTGGTCAGCAACTTCGCGGACACGTGCACGGAGATCGCTCTGGATTGGAAGGGGTTCAATTGGATCGGCGGGGTGAGCGCGGAGATCCGCATCATCGATGCGACCCATGGATTCTCGGAGGTGAAGAGCCGGCCGATACGCGATGGATTGCCCGGCCTTCGTCTGGCGCTCAAGGCGCCGGCCATCGCGATGATCCGTCTGCGACCCACGGATGGCGCGAAAGCCAGGATGAAGTTGTCGGTCGTCTCGCCGGCGGACCGGTTGGTGTTCCAGCGCGATCCTTCCGGAAACGCGTCGGTGCCCGTGGCCGGGACCTGCGCATGGGCCGGGACGACGGTCGAGGCGCGGACGGTCGACGTCGCCTCCGGCAGATCCGGCGATTGGATCCCGGTGGCGACGGTGGGGCCGGATCTCGCTTTCCGCGGGCACCTCACCGTCGCCGCCGGCTGGTACTCTCTGGAGATCCGTGCGCGCAGCGAAGGTCGATCGGCCGTCGCCGTCGTCGACCGCGTCGGCGTCGGCGAGGTGTTCGTGGTCGTCGGTCATTCGGTGGCGCACGGAGGGGTGATCGATCTTCCCGGGGCGCAGGACGACCGGGTCAGCACCATCGCGCTGCCGTCGGGCGACATGGGCTCGCGCTGGAAGTACAAGGCCACCGGTGACCCTCGTTTCTTGCCCGACGCGGTCGGGAGCCGTTTCAGTTCCGGCATCCAGCCCGCTCCGGCAGGGAACGGGACGTACTTCTGGGCGGCATTCGCGGAGCATGTCGCCAAGACGCGGCAGGTGCCGGTGCTGGTCCTCAACGCCGCCTTCGGGGGCACCAGCCTGGAGCACTGGGCACGATCCGCTCGCGGCGAACCGTTCGACCACCCGTTCGTCGATTCTTCGCTCCGCATGCCTTACAGGCGCCTGGAACATGCGTTGACCCGGTACTGCGCCGTCACCGGCCTCCGAGCGATCCTCTCCGACCAAGGTCAGAACGACTGGCCGGAGAAGGACGAGCAGAAGCTTTTCGCGAACTACCGGGCCTGGATCGATCAGGCCCGCAAGGACACCGGCTTCCCGGGCCTCGCCGTGGTGGTGAACCGCCGGTCCCCGCCCGGCGATGCCGCCCAGATCCGGCGGGTCCAGGAACGTGTCATCCAAGAAGTCCCCCACTGCGTCGCCGGCCCGGACTACGACACGTTCGGGGAAGGGGACACGGTGGACAAGATCCATCTCAGCGAAGCCGGCGCCAGGAAAGCGGCGCGGCTCTGGGCGGACGCGATGGACGCCGATTTTTTCAAGGCCGCCGTCCCGCTGCCGCCGAAGTAGAGCGGCCTCCGCGTCTCGGTCCGGTTCAAGCCGGGAACAACTCGGGCTCCGGTCGCCGCAAGGGCGCGAAGCTGCGGCGATGGATCGGGCACGGTCCCAGCGCGGCGAGCGCGGCGA
>CAIWVP010000080.1 GCA_903916195.1 uncultured Verrucomicrobiota bacterium
AACCCGGTAGACCGTCGAGAAGGAGGCCTGGAACAGGCCCTTGTCGCAGGCCGTGACCGCCAGGATGCGGTGGGACAGGTCGACGTGTTCCTGACTCTTGGCCATCGCAACGATCCGGACGACCTCTTCGGGCAGGATCCGGTGCAACGGCTCTTTGGGACCGGGCACCCGGTCGTCCAGTCCCCGGCCCTGGCGGGCCCGCTGCTGCCAGCGGACGACCCGACGATGTCCGATCCTGAGGATCGTACAACTGCGTCGGGCCGACACGCCTTGCTGCTGGGAGGTCTCGATCACTGCGAGGATGGCAAGTTTGGTTTCAGCCTTGATCCACAGCTTGGTCATCGGTCCCACGAACCCCCATTCGTTTTTTTTCGAAGGATGGCCAGTTCGACCGCCAGATCCGCCATGGCCCGATCCTTGTCCTGGAGCTCGCGCTTGATCGCGTCGTAGGCACTCGTGTCGACCGCCGCGCGCTTCCTCCCAGGTTTGGCGCTGAGGCGTTGCAGGGCGCCTTCCTTGACCTGCTGCCGGATGCGGGCCAGATCCGTCGAGAAGAGCCCTTCCCGGCGCAGCAGCTCGCCCACGGGTTTGTTGGGCGACTGCGCTTCCAGGTAGATCTGGAATTTCTTCTCGGCCGTCAGGAACCGTCGCTTCGTCTTCGAGGCCTTCTCGGGCACCTCGGATGGTGTGGTTTTGGTCATTGTCGTCGCTTCCGTCCGCGACCGCCCAAGGAGAGGGAATGGTTCCGGTCGCCCTACGGGCTCCCTACACCATTCCCTCTCCCTCCACCTCGTAGCCTATTGTTTCCCTCCCCTGAGGTCACGGACTCAGAAACGGCGGGACAGTGAACTGCGGGAGAGCGGCGGGCAATCCGGCGCACACCTGCACGCAACACCAGGGAGAGTCGCCGCTGCGTGGATCGTGGATCGAAAAGCATTCATTCCCTGCCCAATGGCAATCCGCCAGAACACTCCCAAAAATGTCATCTTCATATACCCCCTTAAAATAATCAATTGTAATCGCCCCAAAAAACGGTAGCGGTACCCCACTCCATGAAAAAGTCACCCATCTCCACCACCAACAGCAGCTACAGAACGCTGTTGCTGACTTTAGGTGCGCTTTGCTCTTTTTGCTCGGGCCACTGCCAAACACCTCCATTGGGGCTTCAGATGGAATTAGTGCCGAAACTGACGGTGGTCGGGCCGGTTGGCAGCCAAGCACGGGTTGAGTCGGCAAAGAGTCTGAGCGGTCCATGGACGACGTGGACGAATGTGGCGGTGAGTGCCGAAGGAGCGGTGTTGGTTGATTTGTCACCAGGGTCAGCGACTCACTTCTACCGGGCGGTGGCTGACCCGGTGGGGTTCGTATGGATTCCGCCTGGGACGTTCGTGATGGGGAGTCCAACCAATGAGCCTGGCCGCGTCTTGTTTTTTTCGGGGGGAAGTATCAGCGAGGAGCAGCACACAGTTACCCTCACCCGTGGGTTCTGGCTGAGCGACCACGAGGTGACGCAGTCGGAGTTCCAGTCTGTCATGGGAAAGGCTCCGTCGAATTTCAAAGGTGCTCCTGACCGGCCTGTGGAGACCGTGAGTTGGGGAGATGCCATGGCCTATTGTCAGGAACTTACGGCACGCGAGCGAGCCGCCGGAAGGATATCGGTGCAGCAGACCTACCGATTGCCCACAGAGGCCGAATGGGAATATGCGGCGCGGGCGGGTTCGTCAGCAGCACGGTACGGTGCATTGGACTCAATTGCTTGGTTTCTCGAAAAGTCCGGGAACCAGACGCACCCCGTGAGGCAGCTACCCCCCAACGCTTGGGGCCTCTATGACATGTACGGCAACGTCTCTGAGCTGTGCCTCGACTATGTCCCCATCGGTTTTGGTTATCCCACCGGTATGACGGACCCTGTCGGTTGTTGTGGGGACCAATACGATCCGATGATTGTCCGAGGAGGCTCTTGGCAATCCTCGGGGAACGAGGACCGCTTCATCCAGCTCAGGGCAGCAGCCCGGGAATCTGTGATGCAGGACAACCGGGGTAGCGCACAGATCGGCTTCCGCCCCGTCCTCAGTGCGGTTCGTTGAGACCAGCTCAACCCCACTCAGAACCTAGCCGGTTTCAGTAACGCTGACGCGGGGAGGCCTCTTCGAGGGCAACCGCATCCTGTCGGCCCACCTTAGCCCTGATGGAACCTAGTTCTGGATCATCACCGAGGCGGACCGGAGTGCGACGGCCGTCCTGTTCCAGAAGACTACAGATTCAACAAGGCCACCGGAGACCGGGCTCCACTCGCACGGGAAGGGCCGCGACCGAGGGGCGCTTCGCTTCGGCCCTTTCCGGCTCTGCTCCAGTCTCTGCCGGCACAATAGACCAGCGGCAATTTTCGTCGGACACCCAGGGGCGACCTGGGTGGTGAAGTGGGACGATTCGCCCCCGACACGGTCAGGGATGTCGTTGGGAATAGCCCTTGACGGTTCAATTGCCCAAAAGTTTTCCGCTGGATATTTCGGGCCGATTTTGCAAATTACGCAAACTCCTGAAAGACCGTTTCCTAGGAGCCGTCACTCCGTCACTGGAGAAAATCTATGGCACTTACAAAATGTCCAGAGTGTAGCAAAGAGGTATCTTCTCAAGCCGTAGCTTGTCCTCACTGCGGGTTTCCGCTGGCCAATGCGTCGAAGGACTCCGCGGAGGTTGAGCAGCCGAAGGTAGAGGCCTTGCCGAAATCCACTGCGGCATCGCCACCCCAAAAACCAACGCCCGGCTGCGGCTGCGGTGGCTGTTTATCGATAATGCTCCTCATCTTAGGGGTTGGTAGCATTATCATGGGTGTTTTTGGTTTTACGAAACAGAAGCCAACAGGACAGGACACGGTGATTACACGGGGCTGGCTGCGGGCGGCTATCGAGAAGAAGCCAGAGTTGGAAATTAAGAAGAATTTTGCCGAGGGACCGGCTGACTCTGATGAGAGGTGGGGACAGGCTATTTTTGGCATTGTTTGCGCTGGAGGCGGCCTTTGGATCCTCAGGGCTAGTTATGGGACACCGAAGCCGTAGGCGATTCCCGCGTTGACGTGGGTGCGATGGATTTGAGGGAGCGGCAGGGCTCTGAGGCGCGCCGTCCACCATGCGATGTGGGCTCGTTCCTTGCGGAAAGTGGCGGGGCGCTTGGTGCTGGAGACTTCCGACAGGTACCGGGCCCCGATTTCTGCGAACGAAGGGCAGCGTCCATCGGTGGGATGCTCCGCTTGCTGGCTTCGGTTTTGAGGTTTTGAAGTGCGGCCTTGGCGGCAGGGACCGTCGTCACGCCTTCCAGACTGCGGAAGGTATCCCGGGCGCGTCTGGCGTGGTCGGTGGCTGAAAATCGGGCATAGAAGACCTCGCCTCTCTTCCAGAGAGCGCGAACGCGCGAACGCGCGACTTGCGTCCATCGAAGACCTGTTCGTAACGTGCTGCGCTGGCTTTGCCAGGGGCGTTTTTGGGCTCGGAACGGCTTCCTTTCGTTTCGTCCCCTTTTATTGTCCGCTACCGTGATAGCAGCAAGGCGGCAAGAAGAGACGTGGCGTAAGTATTTGCTGTGCAACGTTGTAAAGTCGTCGGGGATGTGGCGAAATGGCAGACGCAGGGGACTTAAAATCCCCCGGCCGCAAGGCCGTGCGGGTTCGAGTCCCGCCATCCCCACCACGCGGCCGGTCCGGAGCTTCGTAAGCGTCACTTGTAGCGCCGGTATGCACGGTGGGGCGTGAGGGTCATGGTGTCGGGGATATGACGTTGATGCTTGGAACGACGGCCCTGCTGAAAATCGACGTGAAGGGGCGGGTCCGGACGCCTGCGGCGAAGCGGGAGGAGATCCTGCGGGAGTTCGACCGCAGTGGAGCCTGCGGGGTGGAGTTCGCGCGGCGGCTCAACGCGTCACGCGGAACGTGATGTCCGGCGCGTTGTCCGAGGTGGAGATCGGGCCGCCGTCGTCCTTCAGGTCGCGACCGACGCTGTAGAGGACATAGCTGCGGTCGAGCTTACGGAAACGTAACGGGGCCGCGGCGTAGATATCTTGCGGCACGCGATTGAGGAACCCGGGCACCAGCACATCGAGCGTGGGTGGTAGTTCGTCGTCGTGCTCCAGCCGATAGCGCTCGATGGCAAGCGCGGCGTGGGCGGCGCGGTTGCGGACCTGGTTTTGTGGATCCTGCTCCAAGGCGCTGAAGAAGCGCGGCATGACCGCGGCGCTGAACCGGGTCCTCCAATAGTGGTCCTGGATCCACCGCTGCGTCTCCGCCTGCGCGGTCGTCAGTAGCCGCTCGCGTTGGGCCGGGTCGCCGCGAACGATCTCCAAGTAGCGCACCATCCGACGGGCGTAGAAGGGGAAGTCCTGCCGCTGGAGCCCGGCGGCCGCGAAGAACTGGACGTAGAGGCCATCGGCCAATTCCCGGAGGCTCCCCGGCGGTCCCTTGCTGAGGACGGTGTCGCGGAAGACGGTTCCCGGGGTCTCGGAAAGGGCACGCGCGTAACAGAGCTCCGCGACGATGGCCCGTTCCGCGAGGTCGGTCGTCCAGCCACGGTCCAGCGCGGTCTGCAAGCCGCGCAGTTCCGGGTCCGTGAACCGCGCGTGGTGGAGCGCCCCCTCCAGACTGGTGAGCGTGATGCCGAAGACGGCTTGGTGAAAGATGGCCGCGACAAGGTTCGGCGGCGCTCCCAAGCAGCGCGCCAGCGCCAGCGCATCGCCGATGCTTTCCGCCGCCTCCGCGGATCGTTGCCCGCGCGAGGCGCATCCGGTCCGCAGGTCAAGCAGGCGCGCGGCTTGGATGAAGTCGAAGGCGCTCGGGCCGTCTGGCGCTCCGCCCGGGACCAGATTCGGGACCAGCAGGAGCCGCGGGCGCTGCAGGACCGCGTGCAGGACCGCGAAGGCGGCGGCGTTGGTGGCCGTCACCGCTTCGGCGGCGGTCCGCTCAGCCCCGCTCCACGGGACGACCGGATCGCGGCCGGAGTCGAAGACCTTGGACAAAGCTTCGTCGAACCCATCGCTCGACATGCGTCCCAAGGTCGCTTGAAGCGCGGGCCCGGCATTCTCACTGGCCGGGATGGACGGAAGCCGCGCGTTCATCTCCGCCCAGCTGGTCGGATGGCCCATGCGGCGCAGCGCGGCGAGTTCCGCGCTGGCGGTGCCCTCCGTGGACGGTCGCCCAACCCAAAGCAGCACCAGCAGGCCGACGGCGGCCAAGCCGAGGCTCCATTTCAATCGGGGATGTTTCATGCACCGGAAGCGCCCCGTTCAACCGAAGCGGACCGCCGTCCCAAGCTAGCGGGTGCCGTCGTCCCGCCTATCGCTGAAAAGCGTGACGTCCGGGCCCCGCCCTGCAGGTGACGGTCGAGAGCGCCAGGCCGTCGTCCCGCCTATCGCTGAAAAGCGTGACGTCAGCCCCCGCTCCGCGCGTCGAGGAAGCACTTCAGCTCGGTCGCCCTCGTGCCGCCGAAGCCGGCCACCGGCTCAATCTGCTCGATGCTGGCGAGCCGCAGCCGCTGCGGACCTGGCGTGTCGGTGGCTGGTGAACCACCACGTCGGCAGCTCCGTCACGCTCCGGGCGGGTTCCAAGGCCAACCAGAGCAGCCGTACCAAGGCCGCGCGGAGATGGACCGCGCCGGACCCCAGCGGCCCGTGGCATTCCCAGTCGTCTTCCTGCGCCGACAGCACCGTGAGTTCCAACGCGGCGGGCGTCGGCCGCCACGCGAAGAACTTCGGCGGTGCCGGCCAGGCACCCGCCCGGTTGAACCGGGGCCGAAGCGCCAGCAACAGTTCGCGCTTCCCGGTCGGACAGCCCTTGTCCCTGTGAACAAGGCAGCGTTGACGGCGCCCTAGACTACTGGTCATGTGACCAGTAGTGATTGAGCCCACCCAAAAGCAACGAGCCGTGCTCGATTTCATCACCGGACGCATGCAGCAGGGCCACCCGTGCCCCAGCCTGCGGGAGATCGCGGCGCACTTCGGCTTCGGCAATGCCTACGCGGCGTCCTGTCACGTCGATGCGCTCGTCGCCAAAGGGGCGCTGATCCGTGACCCCGGCAAGGCCCGTTCCCTGCGTCCCACGGCGGCGATCCCACGGCATCGCACGGCGGAGATCCCCATCTTCGGCAGCATCCCTGCCGGGTTCGGGGAGGACCGGGAAGAGGAGGCGGAGGGCTGCATCGCGGTGGACTTGGACGCACTGCAACTGAAGCCCACGGCCCGGACGTTCGCCCTACGGGTGAAGGGCGATTCGATGACCGGCAAAGGCATCCTCGACGGCGACTTGGTGCTCTTGGAGCACGGCGCGGAGGCACGGCATGGGCAAGTCGTGGCCGCGCTCATCGACGGCAAGAGCACGCTGAAGACCTACGTGGTGAAGAACCGGCGGCCGTTCCTAAGGGCCGAGAACCCGAAGTATCCCGATCTGATGCCGGCCGACGAACTCATGGTGCAGGGCGTGTTCGTGGCGCTCATCCGCAAGGCCCGATGACCCCGTGCCGCGCGCCATCGTCCATCTCGATGCCGATGCGTTCTACGCCTCCGTGGAGCAGTCCGCCAACGTCAGCCTGCGCGGGAAGCCCATCGCGGTGGGCGGGGAGAAGCGCGGCATCATCGCGAGCGCGAGCTACGAGGCCCGCAAGTTCGGCGTCTATACGCCGATGCCCACGGTGCAGGCCCGCCGGCTGTGTCCCCGGTTGATCGTGCTGCCGGGCGACTTCGAGCGGTACGAACAGTTCAGCCGGTGGATGTTCTCCTACGCGCAGGACTTCACGCCCGACGTGGAGATCGCCTCCATCGACGAGGGCTACTTCGACCTGTCGGCCACGTCCAAGCCCGCCCGCGAGGTGGCCACGACCGTCCGCGACGCCATCCGCCAGACCCTCAAGATCAGCGTCAGCGAAGGCATCGCCAGCAACAAGCTGGTCAGCCAGATCGCCTCCAAGCTCCACAAGCCCGCCGCGTTCGCCGAGGTGCCCGCCGGGGACGAAGCCGCGTTCCTCGCGCCGCTCGCCAACAAGTGGCTGCCCGGCATCGGTCCGAAGACCTCCGCCCGGCTCGATGCGGCGGGGTTGGCCAGCGTCGCCCAGATCGCCGCCACGCCCGTCGACCTGCTCGGTCTGCTCTTGGGCGGCCAAGCCTTGGCGGTCCGGCAGTTCGCGCGGGGTTTGGACGAGCGGCCCGTGGTCCCGCTGCGCGAGGCCGCCAAGTCGTTCAGCGAGCAGCAGACCTTCGCGGCCGACGTGACCGACGAGGCGTTTGCTGAAGCGACCTTGCGGCGCATGGCGGACCACCTCTTCGCCCGGGTCCGCGCCGAACGGCATACCATCCGCACGCTGACCGTGAAGGTGCGCTACAACGACTTCGCGGAGGACCAGTGCGGCGAAAGCCTCCGCGAGCCGACCGCCCTCGAAACCGACGTCTACGGCCGGCTCGGGACGATGCTCCGGCAGGCATGGCGGCGGCGCGTCAGCCTGCGGCTGGTGTCGTTGAAGCTGTCCAACGTCCACAACGGCAGCTTTAGCGTGGAACTTCCGCTGGAGGCCGACGCGCGCCGGCAAGGGGCCAACGAACGCCTCGCGCAGGTGGTGGACGGCCTCCGCAAGGCCCGGGGCCACTCGGTCATCTTGCGCGGCCACGACTTCACGCTCCGGGATGCGCCGGTCGCCAACCTCGCGGAGCCCGCGTCGGCCATCTCCGAACCTGTGAAGCGGGTGGTCCGGGTGCGGCCGAAGCCGACCGCGTTCGTGCCGCTGCGCGTCCACAGCCACTACACGTTCTTGGACTCGACGCTGTCGCCCGCGGCCATCGTGGCGCTGGCGGCGGAGCACGGGCTGCCCGCGGTCGCGTTGACGGACAGCGGCAACCTCCACGGGGCCGCCGAGTTCGTGCAGGCGGCCCGGCAAGCCGGTATCAAGCCCCTCATCGGAACGGAGCTGCGCGTGGGCGACCGGACCTTGCTCGCCTACGCCGAGAACGCCCAGGGCTACGCCAACCTCTGCCGCTTGCTGTCGCGTCCCAACGATAAGGGCGACGGGGACGAAGCCTCGGTGGCCACCCGCCAACTGGCGCCGTTCTATCGTCGTGACCTAGAGGGACTGACCGAGGGGCTGCTGGCCGTCTCCGATGATGTAGCGCTGGCCGACCTGTTCCCGGATCGCTTCTACCAAGCCGCGACCTCTCCGCGCGCCGCGGGTCGTTTCTCGGCGGTCGCCTGTCCGCCCGTCCGCTACGCCGCGCCCGCCGACCGGCTGAAGTTCGACGTGGTGCAGAGCATCCGCACCCGCACGCTGTTGCGGCAGGGCCACGCCGACAAACGGTCCGGTGGTGAGTTCCACTTCCGCTCCCCGGCCGAAGCCGCCCCGTGGTTCGCCGCGCACCCGGACTGGGCCGCACACTCGCGGGAGATCGCCGACCGCTGCACTTTCGAGTTCCCGTTCGGCCCGCCGCAGTTCCCGGAGTTCGTGACGCCCGATGGCTCCACGCCGCGCGCCTTCCTGCGCCGGCTCGTGCTCGCCGGGCTGCGCGAACGCTACGGCCCGCGTGCGCCGCAGTTCGCCGCGCAGGTGGACGAGGAACTGCGCATCATCGCCGAGGTCGGTTACGAGGCCTACTTCCTCGTGGTGTGGGAGATCCTCCAGGACTGCCGCGCCCACGGCATCGACTGGATCACCCGCGGTTCCGCGGCGGATTCGATGGTCTGCTACTGCCTCCGCATCAGCGATGTCTGCCCCATCCGTTTCGACCTCTACTTCAAGCGCTTCCTGAACCGCGAGCGCATGGCCATGCAGAAGCTCCCGGACATCGACATCGACTTCCCTCACGACCGGAAGGACGACGTGGTGGACCTCATCTTCGCCCGCTACGGCCGCGAGCGGTGCGCCATCGTCGGCGGCTTCTCCACCTATCAGGCCCGCGCGGCGTTCGCGGACATCGCCAAGGTGCTCGGCGTGTCGGAAGGCCAGGTCCGCCGCTTCACCGAGCACTTTCCGTGGAGCAGCTCCGGCGACCTGGTGGAACGGCTGCGCGGCGATGCCGAGTGCCGGGACCTGCCGCTCGACGAGGAACCGTTCAAGACCGCGCTCGACCTGGCCTCGTTCCTCGACGGCGTGCCGCGCAACCCGAAGATGCACCCCTGCGGCGTCGTGCTGTCGCGCCAGCCCATGCACGAGCTGACGCCCACGTTCATCTCCGCCAAGGGCTACCCGACCACCCATCTGGACATGGACGCCGTGGAGTTGGTCGGCCTCGTGAAGCTCGACGTGCTCGCGCAAGGCGGCCTGTCGGTCCTGCGCGACGCCAAGGCATCGCTGAGCCAGCGGGGCGTGACGGTGGACTTCGCCGGACTGGAGCCGTGGGCGGACCCCGCGGTGTGGGCCATGGTGGCCGGCGGCGGCGCGCGGGCGGTCCACCATATCGAGAGCCCGGCCATGACCTCGCTCTGCCAGATGACCAACGTCCGAGAGATCGACGGCGTCATCGGCATCGTCGCCGTCATCCGCCCCGGTGCGGCCAACGAGGACAAGAAGCGCAGCTTCACCCGCCGCTATCAGGGCTTGGAACCCACGGTCTATCCGCATCCGTCGCTGGAACCGTGCCTGCGGAGCACGTTCGGCCTCGTCGTGTTCGAGGAGCACGTCCTCCAGATCTGCGAGGTGTTCGCCGGGCTGCCGGGGGGCCGCGCCGACGTGCTGCGCCGCGCCTTGAACAAGGGCAAGGCCGCGGTCATCGCCGAGCTCCGCGAAGAGTTCTTCGCCTGCGCCCAAGCCAAGGGGCACGCGCCGGAGCTGACCACGGAGGTGTGGTCGCTCGTGGCCGGGTTCGCGGGCTATGCGTTCAACAAGGCGCACTCCACCGCCTACGGCGTGGAAGCCTATTGGGGCGCGTGGATGAAGCACCATCACCCCGCGGAGTTCCTCGCGGGAGTGCTCACCCACGGCAAAGGGTTCTATGCGCCGCTCGTCTATGTGCTCGAAGCCCGCCGGCTCGGCGTGCGCCTCCTGCCTCCCGCCGTGAACCAGCCCGGCCCGAAGTTCGAGGTCGTGGGCGGGGCCATCCGCGTGCCCGTCACGCGCCTCAAGGGGTTGTCGGACCGGACCACCACGGTGCTGCTCGTCGAGCGCCGAGCGGCTCCCTTCGCGTCCCTCGCCGACTTCGCCCGCCGCGTCGCCCCGTTGCCGGAGGAGTTGGAGGCCATGATCCGGGCGGGCGCGTTCGACGGGTTCGGGCAACCGCGCACCGCGCAGTTCTGGGATGCACAGGTGCTCCACCGCACCTTCGGCGGCGGACGCACCTCGGGCCAAGGTTGGCTGCTGCCGCCGCCGGGTCTGGAACGGCTACCGGAGGTCACGTTGCGCGAACCCACCCAGCACGAACGGCTGGAATGGGAGAGCGAGCTGTTCGGGTTCCCGGTGTCCGGCCATCCGCTGGACCTGTATCCCGGGATCGCATGGGCGAGCTACTGCCCTGTGGAGCGGCTCGGCGAGTTCATCGGCCAAACGGTCGTCACCTGCGGCTTGGTGGTGGAATCCCGCGTGCATCACCAAGCGACCGGGGAGCCGATGAAGTTCATGACCATCGCCGACCGCACCGGCATCGTGGAGACCGAGTTGTTCGCCGCCAGTTACCGCAGCCACGCGCTGGCGACCCTCCGGTATCCTGTGCTGGAGGTGGAAGGCCGCGTGGAGCCCTTCGAGAACGGGAACGGCTTCACGCTCCGGGTGCTGCGTGCCGGGAAGCCACGAACGGGAGCCTGAGGCCGGCTAGATGCCGGTGAAGCCGATCTGCTCCGGCACCGGCGCGACGCATTCCGGCAGGTCGTTCCGTGCCGAGTTGACCACGGTGCTGACGCGGAACCGTCGCAACGTGTCCGAGGGGCAAGGGACACAAAGCGCGGAGAGGGTTTCGCGGGTGGCCTCCGGTGCGAGCCATCGCAGGGCGGCCTCGGCGTCGAGGATGACGGGCATCCGGTCGTGGACCGGACGCGTCACCTCGTTGGGAACCGTGGTCAAAATGGTGAACGTCTCCTCCCGCAACGCCGGCTGTTCCTTGGGTTCCCAACATTCCCACAGACCCGCCAACAGGAACGGTTCACCGTCCGTCCGCACAAAGCGCCAAGGGAGCTTTTGTTTGGCCATGGCCGCCCACTCGTAGAAGCCGTCGGCCGGCACGAGGCAGCGACGCGATTTGAAGGCGGAGCGGAAGGCGGGCTTGTCGGCGACGGTTTCCGAACGCGCGTTGATGCACTGCGCGGCGAACTTCGCATCTTTGGCCCAAGCGGGGATCAATCCCCACCGGAGTTCATCGGTGACCAGCTGGCCGTCGCGGTAGCGGACGACCGGCGCGATCTGCATGGGGGCGACGTTGTAGCGGGACCTCTCCATGGCCAGAGGCACCACCTCGGCGCCCACGCGAAGGCGCATCGGCGGTTTGGTGAGGCTGTAGCGTCCGCACATCCCGACAAAGTGGCCAACCGGATTCCTTCAGACAAGCCGCACGCGTCTCCCTCACGCCATCCGCGCCACCGGATCAACGCGCGCGGCTCACCCGCCTCATCCCCGACACGGGCGCAGAACAACGCTGCGGCGTAGTGCGCCAGCAGCCGCTCCTGGCTCTTGGAGCAGTTGTTGTGATCCCAGACCGGGTCCATGAGGTTGAAGTCCAGGAACCAGCGGAAGAGAAGGTTGTACTCCAGCGCCTCGATCAAAAGGGTCTCGAGTCGGAGGACGAGGGCCAGATGGCACTCCACCTGGACTGGATGAAGCGTCACGGATGCGAGCCGGATGAAGCCGGACGGATGGGGATGCTCTTGTGCGCCTGCAAGACGGCGGAGCGTGTGGATCCTGAGGAAACGGAGAGGAGCGGCATCCAGTTGGCGACATAACTGGACAAAGATGCTGCCGAAGAAGCAGATGGAGGGGGACCTGCCTCACGCGCTGTTGCTGCCGCGGGCGCAGCTGAGAAGGTGGACGAGTCGAGCCAACCCGAAGTGACCAAGCCATGATCCGATTCATCCACGCCGCCGATCCGCATCTGGACAGTCCGCTCCAAGGACTGGAACTGCACGAAGGCGCGCCGGTCGGATTGCTCCGGGGCGCGACGCGGCGGGCCTTCGGGAATCTGGTGGACCTAGCGATCGAGGAGGCGGTGGATTTCGTGGTGATCGCCGGCGACCTCTACGATGGCGATTGGAAAGACTACAGCACGGGGCTGTTCTTCCGCGGGCAGATGGTCCGGCTCCAGGCCAAGGGCATCCCGGTCTACCTGATCGCGGGGAACCATGATGCGGCATCGGTCATCTCCAAGAAGCTGGGCCTGCCCGAGAACGTGCATGTCTTCTCGACCCGGACGGCGGAATCAATGGAGGTGGCGGGGCATCCGGTGGTGATCCACGGGCGGGGCTTTCCGCACCGGGCGGTGCCCGAGAACCTGGCCAAAGACTATCCGTCGGCCGTGCCGGGCCGGTTCAACCTGGGCTTGTTGCACACGAGCCTGACCGGACGCCCGGGCCACGACACCTACGCGCCCTGCTCGGAGCAAGACCTGCGCGCCAAGGGCTACGGCTATTGGGCGCTCGGCCACATCCATCAGCCCGAGATCATCAGCGAGGACCCATGGATCGTGTTCGCGGGCAATTGCCAGGGCCGACACGCCCGGGAAGCCGGGCCGCGCGGTTGCCGGTTGGTGACGGTGAACGACGCGCTGGAGGTCGAGAGCGCGGATTGGCAGCCGTTGGATGTCGTCCGGTGGCAGGTGCTGGAGGTCGAGTTGACCGGAGTGGAGGAGGAATCCGAGGCGCTCCGCCGGTTCAGCGAGAGGTTGGGGCAAGCCGTCGCCGCAGCGGAGGGCCGGTTGGTCGCCGCCCGGATCGTCCTGAAAGGCGCCACCGGGCTGCACGGGGCGCTGCACCGCGATCCGCAGCGCTGGCGGGCCGAGCTGACTGCCCGGGCACAGGACCACGGTGAGGACGCGGTGTGGATCGAGCGGGTCCGGATCGAGACGACCCCGCTCTATGATCTTGAGGAACTGGCGGAACGCGACGACCTCACCCGGGTCGTGCTGGATTCGCTCGCGCAGGCGAAAGGCGGGGCGTTGACGCTCCCGCCCGAGATCGGCGAGTTGTTCGATATCCTGCCGAGCGAGGTGCGGGCCGCGGTGGAGGCGGACTTGGATGAGGCCCGGCGTCCGGCGATCCTGGACGAGGTCCGGTCCATCATCCTCGACGCGCTGGCGACGAAGGGAGGCCACGCCGCATGAGATTGGAACGGTTGGACATCCCGGCCTTCGGGCCCTTCACGGATCTGGAACTGCCGTTCCCGGCCCACGACTGCGACCTCCACGTCATCTTCGGGGAGAACGAAGCGGGGAAAAGCTCCTTGTTGCGGGCCATCCGCGACCTGTTGTTCGGCATCCACGGGCAGTCCGCGGACAACTTCCGGCATGACTACAAGAACCTGAGGATCCGGGGAGAGGTCAGCAACCGGGCCGGTGGGCGCTTGGTGTTCCAGCGGCGCAAAGGGAACAAGAACACCCTGCTGGATGTGGCGGGCAAGGAGTTGCCCGACACGGCGCTGGCACCGTTCCTCGGCAGCGTGGACAAGAACTACTTCTCGACCATGTTCGGCTTGGGCGGGGCCGAACTGAGGGAAGGGGCGCGGCAGCTCTTGAAGGCCGAAGGCGAGGTCGGCAACGCGCTCTTCTCGGCCAGCTTGGGCGGGACGCCCATCCAGAAGGTGCTGGCGGCGCTCAACGAGGAGGCCGAGCGGTTGTTCAAGGGCAGGGCCACCTCCAACGTGATCCTCCGGCCGGCCGCCACGCGCCACAAAGACCTGCTCAAGCAAAGCCGCGAGGCGGTGGTCAACCCCGAGACCTGGGAAGCCATCGAGCGGGAGCTGGCCGCCGGGGAGGAGACCCGGAAGAACCTGGAGCTGGAGGTCGCGGAACTGGGCCGGCGCTTGGCCTGGATCGCCCGCTGCGAAGACGCGCTGCCGGCGGTCGGTCGGCTCAGTGAGCAGCTCCGCCTGCTCAGGGAGATGCCGCCGTTGCCTGAGGTGTCGAGCGACTTTGTCGCCAGGGCGCGTGTCGCCCGCAGCCAAGCGGCGGCGACCCAAGGGGAAGTCGATCGTTTGACCCAGCACGTCGCGGTGCTCCAAGAACAACTGGCCGGGTGCGAGATCACCCCCGCGGTCTTGGAGCAAGCCACGGTCGTGGACCGGCTGCACCAAGACCTGGGGAGCTATCGCGACCGCAAGAAAGCCTTGTCCGACCGGGACACCAAGCTGGCTGGCCTCGCGCCGGCGTTGAGCGCGGGCATGCAGAATCTGGGGCTCCAAGGCGGCCCGGAGGTGATCGGAACGCTCCGGCTGGGCAGCGCCGCCCGTTTGGCGTGCGAAGAGGCGGCCCGCACATTGGAGGCAGCAGAGGGTCTAGAAGAATCCAACACCGCCAAGCTCGCGGAGCTCCAGGCCCAGATCGCGACCCGGGAAAAGCAGATGGAGTCGCTGCCGGAGGCGGACCTGGCACCGCTGCGGGACGCCTTGGCGAGCGCCGCCGGAGCGACCGAGGCGGACCGCACGCGGGTCGCGGCGGAGGCGGAAGCCGATCGGCTGGCCCGGGATGTGACCGACCGGCACGGGCGTCTGCCGGGGGCTCCGAGGAGCCTCGAAGCGACCGTGGCCCTGACGCCGCCCAGCAAGGCCACCATCCGACGTGTCCGCGACGAGATGGAAGGCATCCGACGGGACATCAAGGCCGAAGAAGCCAAGGTCCTCGAAGGGAAGAAGCGCATCGAGAACATCCAAGCCGAGCTCAGGCGGGACGCACGCCGCGGGGCCTTGCCCTCGCCCGACGCGCTACGCGACGCCCGACAAAACCGGGACCACGGCTGGACCCTCGTGTTGGCGGAGTGGAAAGGTGACGGCGCCAAGGTGGAACTCGTGCCCGGCGTGCCGTTGGAGCAAGCGTTCCCGCGAACGGTGGCGCAGGCGGACACGATCGCGGACGACCTGATCGAGCAGGCGGAGGCGGTGGCCCAGGCGGAAGAGAAGCGGTTCCAGATCTCGAAATCCGAGACCCAGAACCGAGAGGCGGAGCAGAAATCCGAAGAACTCCGTTCCGCCTTGGAGAAATGCCAGTCCGCCTGGGAAGAAGCTTGGACGCCCTGCGGCATGACGCCGCGAACACCCGATGAGATGGAGGAGTGGCGGGAAGCTTGGAGCGGATTCAAAGAGGAGGTGGGCAAGCTGAGGACCGCCGAGGAGGCCCTCCGACAGAAACGGCAGCAAATCCGGGAGGCCAACGAGGCGTTGGCGAGCGTGCTCGACGGATCCGAAGCGAAAGGATTCTCCGCGCTGTTCGAAGCGGCCAGAAACAAGGTCCGGACCGCGGAGAAGGCCGAGGGCCGCCGAGAAGCCGTGGCGGGCGAGCTCAAAGCCCTGAAGGAGCAACTGGACGCCCTGGGGCGGGACCGCGCCCGCATGGCGCAAGCGGCCGAAGCGGCGAGGCAAGACTGGAACGCGCAGTGCAAAGCCGTCGGGCTGCCTGAAGGGATCTCGCCGGAGTCCGGGCTGGCGTTGTTGCTGGAGCGGAAGGAACTCCTCACCAGCTTCGACCGGTGGAGCGAGTGGTCGGCCGAGGCGCGGACACTTTCACAGCAGGTGGGCGATCACGGTCGGGAGGTGGAAGAGACCGCCGCGGCATTGGGCATCCAAGGGGACTCGGTCGAAGCCCAAGAGGCGGCGTTGTGGAAGGCGCTGGTCGCAGCCAAGGACGGACAAACCCGGCACGACCAATTGGCCGGCCAGGTCCAGAAGGCCCAGGTTGAGCTGGAGGAGAAGCACCAAGCGACCACCCGCGCGGTCCAAGCACTGGAAGAATTGGTCGGTGTGGCCCAGTTGGATTCCGCGGAAGAGCTGGAGCCGGTCTTGGCCGACCTCGAGACCAGGGACCGGACGGCGGCGCAGGTCGCGACGTTCCGGGACACCTTGAGCGGGCTGGCCCGTGGCCGCCCGGTGGACGAGTTCATCGACTTGGTCCGGGCCGAGAACCCCGACGATTTCCCACGACAGAGGGCGCAGCACGAAGGCGAACGGCAGGAAAAGGAATCACAGCTGCAGCGGGTCCAAGACACGCTGTCGGAAACGAAGCGGCGCCAGCACGAGCTGGAAAGGGCAGGGGACGCGGCGGCGGACCATCGGCAGCAGGCGGAATCATTGGCCGCCACGTTGCGGGAGGGCGCCGGCCGTTTTGTCCGGCTCCGACTGGCCACGCAGCTCTTGCAGGCGCAGATCGAGCGCTTCCGCAAGGAGAACCAAGGGCCGCTCCTGGAACGATCCGGCCGGCTCTTCCAGAGCATCACCCGAGGGGCCTTCAGCGGGCTCGACGCGGAATTCAACGCCGAGGATGTCCCCGTCCTGGTGGGGTCGCGACCCGGCGGCACCACCGTGGCCGTGGAAGGGATGAGCGAAGGGACCCGCGACCAACTCTATCTGGCCCTTCGTCTGGCCGCGCTCGAAAGGTATCTGGAGGAGCACGAGCCGATGCCCCTCATCCTCGACGATCTGTTGATCACCTTCGACGACGAGCGGACCAAGGCGATCCTGCCGCAACTCGCCGCCTTGGCCGGACGCACCCAGGTGTTCCTGTTCACGCATCACGAACATCTGGTCGAGCTTTGCCGGCAGACCTTGGGCGAAGGTCGGTTCCAAATCCATCGCCTCGATGCCGGCGCTGCGGGCCGGCCTGCCTGAGGAAGCGGTCCGGGTCAGACGCTCGGACCCCATCTCGTGGCCGCCCTGCGGTCGGCCGCACAAGCCTATGCCGCGGGCGACCCGGTCGCCCCGTGCGCCTTGCTTTGGCCGGACCCGGAACGGTTGGGGGAACGGATGACGGATCATCCCGCAGCTGCAGGCCCGGGCCCGACCTGTATGTCCGCGCCAAGCAACGGATCGGTGACCGCGACCCTCGGGCCCCCCGGGTTCTCCATCCAGTTGCGCGCCTTCGACAGCTCCAAGAGCGGCTCTGAACCACGACGATTATTTTTCTTGGTGACGACGATCAAAATCCCCTACCTGGGGTGAGGGGTTTTTCGGTGTGTCCGGCGCAGCCGGACGGCGCGCGAGTGCCCGTTGGTCTTGGGGCACGCCGCAAGATGATCACCGGAAAGCAATGCCTGCTGGTCTCTGAGGAACTGGTTGAAGCCGCGGATGGCGTCGGCGCCGATGGCTTGCATGGACCCGGAGCAGTCGAGCACGACAGTGATATGGGAGTGGCCTGCGTCCATCGATGGAGCCTTTCAACATATCCGGACGCGGAGCCCTCGGCCGGTCCGGACCGGCCGGCCAAGGTGGGCTCTGCGGTCATCGCAAATGCCTCCATATATTGTGTGCGCGTGCGTACGCACGAGGTCGCACGCGAGGGGAAGGGTTCGATCCCGGACGAACGGCACCCACCTGCCAGCCCTATCCACGGGGTCTCGGACGAGGCGGCGGTGGCGCATGGGCCAGCCGAAGATGCGTTCGACGCCCCAGCGGCGTGCCAGGACGTGGTCTTCATCTCGCGGAGCCCGATGGAGTGCGGGCCGAAGATGTGGCGTGGGATCACCGAGGTCGTGACCTTCCACTTCAGCGAGCCGGGCGATCTGGAGTGGCTTTCGGCCCACGGATCCGATCCGGAGCGTGTGTCGGCGCTGCCGCTGCGTGCCCGTATCGTCAGGGACCGCTTCGGCCGTGAGAAGGCCGAGGGGCGTTCAAGACTGCGCCGGCGAACGCACGTCCAGATCCGGGGCCAACGCCCGGAAGCCGGACAGATTCAGCGTCCAGATCATCTTCGCCTTCGCCAGCCGGGCCGCCTCCAGGATGAGCAGATCGTAGATGGCCCCGCCCCGCGCGCCGCGGCGGTGGGCCGAGTCCAGGCAAGCCAGCATCTGCGGGCCGGAAAGGCTGGTGAGGGTGAGGCCGGGGGTGAGCTGGCGGAGCATCTTCGCCGCCTCGGCGGGCCTCACGCGGAATCCCAGTCGTCCGCCGGTGAGCCGGTTGAAGCTCTCGGCCAGACAATGGGTGGCGGTGTCCGTCGCTTCGGCGACCAGCTCGGCGCATCGGAGTTGATGAGGCTGCCCGGCGACCAGCGCCTCGATCAGGATGGAGCTGTCCACGAAGGTCTTCATCGTTCGTCGCGCATCTCGCGCAGCGAGCCGGCCACATCGACCGGTTGGGTGCCGACGATCAGGAGCCGGCCTTTGACCCGGCGCACCTGGGCGAACGGCGCCTCGGCGGGTCGGAGCACGGTGAGACGCCAAGAGCCGTCGCCATCGGGCCGGTAAACCACGGCCGCGCCGGGTTTGATGCCCGCCGGCATCGTCGCCCGCCGCTTGCTGTCCACCACGTAAGTCATGGGAGAGAGTATGTGGTGGGAGATTCCCACCATCAAGGGCTCTTGAAGGCCCCCTGCCGACCCTCCGGTCCACTCTGGGCAAACCGTCCCTGGCCAAAGACGAGAGATCACGCCCCAGTCGATTTCGAGTCGATCTCGAGTTGCACCGCGATAGGCCGAGCCCGCCTTTGGACGGATATCTGACAGGCGGCGTTCGTTCCTCGCACTCCACATGGGCTTCCAGCCACAAAACATAGAATGGTTCGAGCGGTTGCGCGCATTCGCTCCGATTGACGCCGAGCGTGCGTGGCTCGATGGCGATTTCGGGCTCCTGATGAGTTTGTGTGGGTGAGTCGGAGGGAGTTCGACCGCCTGGCGGCCCGACCACGAGCCCTTGCTGTTCGCTGGGTTGTGGGAAACGTGGCGCGACCCCACGGACGCGAGCCCGGAGGCGTCAACGGAAGCGCAACGAATACAGGTCCGCGTCTTTCATCACGAACCGCAACCGCACGGGACGGCCTTTCAGCTCGCTCAGATCCGGTCCGCGTTTCCACGTCACCAACCGCTCGATCTCGTCCCCGATCTGTTCCACCGCGTCGGCCAACGCGAAACCGGGAAGCGCCTTCCCGGCCGCGTCCTGGAGTTCGACGCGCAGCCCACCGGCCGCGCCGGCGCTGAAGTTCACCACGAGTCCACGGCCGGTGAAGGTGAGCGGCTTCGTCACGCACTCACCGCCGGCGAACGGCGCGTTCACCGAGACGAAGCCATCCGTGCGCAGGGTGTGGCGGACGAGTTGGCCGCTCGGCTGCGCGTAGTGCGCCTGTTTGTAGAGCGACATCTCGGCCGGACCGGTCGGGACGATGCCGAGCGCGGACAGGCCGGCGCGCGAGGCCCAGTTGCCGAGATCGGGACCGGGCCGGATGAAGCCTTCCATGAAGGCGCGCGTGTAGCGGTCGCCGCCGCGGGTGGTCATGAAGACCGTTTCCGCCGTGTCGCTCGCATAGCCGGGGTGCACGCCGAGGGTCCGGGCCTGTCCGGCGGTGAGCGCCTTGCGCCCGGGCATGAACCGCATCGGCGTGGCGACGTAGATATGCGGCGCGCGGAAGTAGGGATGCGTCTGGCTCGTGTAGAGATGCTCGCGCGGCGCGTCCCCGAAACTCATCTGCACCGGCGCGGACCAGTCGAGGAAGTCGGTCGAGGTGGCGCGGCTGATGGTGCGGAACCCCGCGAAGTCGCCGCCGGTCCAGGTGCGCAGGTAGAGCGCGTAACATTGTTCGCTGGCGGACCAGAAGGCGACGTTCTGCGAATCGAAGGCGCCCTTCGTGATCAGCGGTGTCTCGCGCAGCTTGCGCCAGCGGAGCCCGTCCCCGGACACGAAGCCGAAGAGACCGCGCTCCGACGTGCCGGCCAGCGCCTTGAAGCGCTCGGCGGCGGGCACCCCGGGGCGAGCGTCTAGGAAGGGCGCGAAATTGTGTGAGAACGGAGCCTGGCCGGCGAGCACCACGTTGTTGCTGCGCGTGCCGTGGACTTCGAAGAGTCCCAGCGCGGGCTTGGTGAAGTGGATGCCGTCGCTGCTTTCGGCGTAGCAGGTGACCTCGGTTTCCGAGCCGTCGGGGCCGTCGACGGGATTGCCGCGGTAGTAGCAGCGGAAGCGCTCACCGTCGTGCAGCACGGTGACGTAAGCGCTGAAGGCGCCCTCCCACGGCGCGTCGAAGCGCAGCGCGACATCCGCGGGATGCGGCTCGTGCAGCTTGAGCGAACAGCCGTCGAGCTTCCCGATCAGCAGGTCGTCCGTGAACAACTCCAGGCGCGAGCCGAGCGCGACGGGTTTCTCCGGGGCTGTCTCGGCGGCCGCCCCGACGACCGACGCGTGGGAAGCGGCATTGATCTGCGTCTGCCGCGCGGCTTCGGCGAGCGAGCGGATGGGCACCGAGGGTCCGGGCGGTGGATCAGTGGGGTGCAGATAGAGACGGAACCAGCGCTCGGCGTGATCGCGCACGACATCCTGCGGCAGGTTGTGGGTGAAGCCTTCGTAGTTCACCAACCGCAGTCGTGCCGGGTCGTTGGTGAACGCGGGCCGGGCCGCCTCGACGAAGGCGCGCGCGGAACGGATGTCCACGACCTTGTCGTCCCCGCCGTTCACGAGGAGCGTCGCGGTGGGCCAGAGGTTCGAGGCATGAAGGATCGGGTCCACCGTGGTGAGGAGGCGTCCGGTCTCAGGCCATAGGCCGTTGGTGCCGCCGCGCCACAACCCGTTCGGTTGCCAGGTGTCGAGCCAAGCGCGATACGCACCCGTGCTGACGAACGCGACGACCGCCGCCAGTCGTGGGCCCTGGGTGGCCACGGCGAGGCCGGGGATGCCGGTCGAAGAGCTGCCGAACCAGCCGAGCTTGTCGGGATCCACGTCGGCGCGGGTGCGCAGGTAGGCCACGATGCGCTGGCTATCGGCGATGGCGCGTTGGGCGGCGAGCGGGTAGCTGTGCGCGAAGCGCTCGTCGAAGACCAGCCACTGCGGCCGCCTCGCGGGATCGGGTTCAGGCGGATGGGCGACCGAGAAGGCGCAGAGCATCCAGCCTTCTTGGACGAGGTTCGTGCTCCAAGCGGGGGGCGCGTTGGAGTCGAGCGCGCCGAGCATGAGGATGACCGGATGCCGCGCCGCCGTCCCCGGGCACCACTGGAGAGCCACCTTCGCCGCCGGCCCGCCCTCATCAAGCGTGACCGACTCGAAGCGCACGGGAGCTGCGCCCAGGCCGAGGCGGAACGCCAGGCACACCAGTCCGGCCAGCAGATGGACCGACCGGAGCAGGGAAGACATCGGTGGAGGCTGGACCGCCGGTTTCTCGTGGCAAGGGGCGATCTCCATGCCACCCAGCTGCACCCATCCGGCCGGGATCATGGACACCTGACCTCCGGGTTCGGGGGCCGTGATCACCGGTTGACCGACGTGGCGGGCGAGGTGGTGAAGGGGATCCTTGCCTGAGGGATGGCGCCCCCTGAGGCTGCGCCCATGAACTCCCCCAGGCCGGTCCCTTGGATCCGTCTTATCGCCTCGCTGTGGCTTTTTGCGGCCTTTGCCACCGTGCCCGCCCGGGCCATCACGCTAGAACTCCAGCGCCGTGATCCGGTCACCGGCGCGATCCTTCTCCAGCCCGAGACCGTGGACCCGAGACACGTGGGCGTCATCGCTGTCGACGTCTGGAACCATCACTGGTGCAAGACGGCGACCATGCGGGTCGATGCCATCGTGCCGCGGATGAACAAAGCGCTGGATGCCGCCCGCTTGCTCGGCATGACGGTCATGCTCTGCCCTAGCGACGTGGTGGACAACTATGTCGGCTACCCGCAGCGCGAGGCAGTCTTTGCCCTGCCCAGATTGAGTGTGCCCACGGTGGTCGATGTCACATGCCCGCCGGTGCCGGATGCCGGGGGGTGCGCCTGCGGCCGCGAACGCTGCGCCGGCAACTACGGCTGGGATGGCATGCACCCGGGCCTGCGCATCGATGCCGCGGACCTGATGCCCGACACCCAGGCCGAGGTGTACGCCATCTGCAAGAAACACGACCTGACCCACCTCATCTATGTCGGGTTCCACACCCAGGTCTGTCTGCTCGGCAAACCGATGGGGTTGAAGGCGATGAAATCCGCCGGGCTGAATTGTGTGCTGGCCCGTGACATGACGGACGCGCACCCCGGCTATGATCCGGCGCGCAACTTCACCCCCGACCTCAACACCGGACAGGTCGTGGAGCATTTTGAGAAGCACCTGGCGCCGACGATCAGTTTCCAGGCCGAACTGGCGAAGCTGGGCAAGTGGGACCCGGACTGGGTGGTGGATCCGGTCCGCGTGACGCCCTGGGGCACACCGATGCGCCCGCACCTGTTCGAGGAACCCGTGACCGTGACGCTCACCGCTCCGCTCCAGCCCGGCGCGGAGATCCGCTACACACTCGACGGTTCCGTGCCCACCCCGGCCTCGATACTCTACTCCAAGCCCATCCTCGTCCGGGACACCACCCGCCTGCGGGTCGCCGCCTTCCGCGATGGGCGGGCGGTTTGCCTGGAATCGGAGGGGGCCTTCGCTCGGATGGGCCCGGTGCCGCCGGCACCGGATGTCGCGATCGGTGATCTGAAGCCGATCCGCAACGTCGGGTTCGGTCACAGCTACGGCGGGGAAGTGCGCTATTCCGGCAACACCCGGCCGCCCCAGAAGGACAGGTCGAACCTCGGCCAGGAGCTGAGGATCAACCGGAAGACCTACCCGCAGGGCATGGGCGTGCATGCGCCCTGCGAACTCGGGTATGAGATCAAGCCCGGGTACCGACGCTTCGTCGCCCTCGCGGGCGCGGATGAAAACCTGCTCAGCATCAGCAACGGCTCCAACCTCGCGAAATATCCCAGCGTGGTTTTCAAGGTCTTCATCGACGGCCGGGAAGCGGCGGCCAGTCCGGTCATGCGGGTGCTCTCGCCCGCCTGGCGGTTCGACGTGCCGCTGCCCGAGGGCAGCCGGATGATCAATCTCGTCGCCATGGATGCCGGCGACGGTTCGCGCGAGGATTTCGCGGATTGGGCCCATGCCGGGTTCATCGTCCGGAAATGAGGCCGCGCCCGGGATCCGGAACCGGCTTGGATGGGATCGCCCCATGTGAGTCATGTCCCTGCAAACGGGGGCCGCGGCCCCCTTGCTATCGGTGTGCCGGTTCGCCGCGCCGCAAGGGTCTTCCGTCTGAACGTGGGCACGGGATGCTCCGGCTGGATTCCAGTGGACGGCCAGCCCCAGTGTCACCGCTCCCGGTCGTGGACTTCGTCGGAGCCGGCACGGTGCGCCACGGTCGGAGCGGAGCCGGCCTCTGCGGAACGTGCGTCCGACCCGACCCGAGGATCCGTCTCGGCGTCGCGCGCAACGTTGCCGTTGTGGTCGGTGTTGTTCGGGACAATCAGGGACAGCGATGTTGCGTGAACGTGCGTTTCCCTGCGTCGAGGCCGAAACGTGCCGAAATCCGGAAGACGCAGCAAAGGCTCGTGAGCACGCATCGGAACCAAGGTCCGCGAATTTCGGATCCATCGCTTTTGCGGCTTCGAGTCCCGCCAACCCCACCCCGCGGCCGGTCCGGTGCTTCGTCGTCGCCGGTCGGCGGTCCTCCCCCGTTTGAGCAGCCGGCGCCGGCGCCGGACGTTTCGTCTGCTGCATCCCCACAAATACTCGGGCGCCGACGGCAATGCTCGCTTGGCCCGCCGTAGTCCTGTGCGTAGCATAGCGATACTTCAAAATCCCTGATGACTTGGATTTCCCCCTCCGCCAAAGACGCCGACAACGCCGCGCTCGAAAAGCGCCTCTGGGATGCCGCCGACCAGTTCCGCGCC
The DNA here is from genome assembly GCA_903916195.1 of uncultured Verrucomicrobiota bacterium. Taxonomy (GTDB): domain Bacteria; phylum Verrucomicrobiota; class Verrucomicrobiia; order Limisphaerales; family UBA9464; genus CAIVQB01. Next base: position 23,731 of record CAIWVP010000080.1, read on the forward strand.
AATAGCGGCCTCAAGTCCCAGGAATACTCCGCCCCCGTCCTCGGCCTCATCTAGCTCCGCCCCATCCGCCTAAATCTCCACTTTCATGGACGCCGCCCAACTCAACTGGATCACCAACTTCATCTGGGGCATCGCCGACGACACCCTCCGCGACGTGTTCGTGCGCGGCAAATACCGCGACGTCATCCTGCCGATGACCGTTCTCCGTCGCCTCGATGCCGTGCTGGAGCCCACCAAAGAGGCAGTGCTCGAAATGAAGGCCGCACTCGACAAGGAGCAGATCACCAACCAGGACGACGCCCTGCGCTCCGCGTCCGGCGAGGCCTTCTACAACACCTCGCCCTTCCTCTTGCGCGACCTCAAGTCCCGCAAGACGCAGCAGACGCTTAAGGACGACTTCATGGCCTACCTCGACGGCTTCTCGCCGAACGTGCAGGACATCCTCAAGAACTTCGAGTTTCGCAATCAAATCCCCCGGCTCTCCGAGTCCGACGGCCTCGGTCAGCTCATCGAAAAGTTCCTCGACAAGGACATCAACCTCAGCCCCCGCGCCGTGGGCGAGTTGCCCGGCCTCGACAACCACTCCATGGGCACCGTCTTCGAGGACCTCGTGCGCATGTTCAATGAGGACAACAACGAGGAAGCCGGCCAGCACTGGACGCCGCGTGATGCCGTCAAGCTCATGGCCAGCCTCATGTTCCTGCCCGTGGCCGACAAGATCGAGTCCGGCACCTACTTGCTCTACGATTGCGCCTGCGGCACCGGCGGCATGTTGACCGTCGCGGAGGAAACCCTCCAGCAGATCGCCACCGCGCACGGCAAGCAGGTCGCCACCCACCTTTACGGGCAGGAGATCAACGCCGAGACCTACGCCATCTGCAAAGCCGACCTCCTGCTCAAAGGCGACGGCGACGCGGCGGACAACATCGTCGGCGGCCCCGCCTTCTCCACCCTGTCGAACGACCAGTTCCGCTCCCGCACCTTCGACTTCATGCTCGCCAATCCGCCCTACGGAAAAAGCTGGAAAAGCGACCTGGAGCGCATGAGCGGCGATGGCGGCAAAAAGGGCGTGAAAGACCCGCGCTTCCTCATCGAGCACGCCGGCGATCCCGAATACTCCCTCATCACCCGCAGCTGCGACGGCCAGATGCTCTTTCTGGCCAACATGCTCAGCAAGATGAAGCACGACACGCTGCTCGGCAGCCGCATCGCCGAGGTGCACAACGGCTCCTCCCTCTTCACCGGCGACGCTGGGCAGGGCGAGAGCAACATCCGCCGCTGGGTCATCGAGAACGACTGGCTGGAGGCCATCGTCGCCCTGCCGCTGAACATGTTCTACAACACCGGCATCGCCACCTACGTCTGGGTGCTCACCAACCGCAAGGCCGCGCCGCGCCAGGGCAAGGTCCAGCTCATCGACGCCACCCAATGGTTCCGGCCCCTGCGCAAGAACATGGGTAAAAAGAACTGCGAACTCGCCGCCGAGGACATCCAGCGCATCTGCGACACCTTCCTCGCCTTCGAGGAAACGCCGCAGTCGAAAATCTTTCCCAATGCCGCCTTCGGTTATTGGAAAGTCAAGGTCGAGCGCCCGCTCCGCCTCCACAGCCAGCTCACGCGGCAGCGCATCGAGACGCTGCGCTTCGCCTCCGGCGACGAGGACATCCGCGCGGCGCTCCACGAAGAATTCGGCGACCAACTGTTTGAAGACCACCCCAACATCGCAGCGGTGCTGGAGAAACGCCTGTCCGAGTGGGCCGATGCTGATGCAGAGGACGAACCCGAAGGTGGCGCAAAGAAAAGATTGCCGGAGAAAGTAATAAAGAAACTGTCCGATGCCAGGACGTGGGAGCGCGATGACGCCCTTGTCAAAACGGCGAACCTGTTACGCGAAGAACTCGGCGGCGACCTTTTTCCTGATCACAACCTTTTCCGCGACCGCGTGCAGGCAGCGCTGAAGGATCTCGAAATCAAACCTTCTGCTGCCGAACTCAAGCTCATCATCAACGCCGTCAGTTGGCGCGTGGAAGATGCGCCGCCGGTCATCGCCAAAATACACAAGCTGGGCACCGCCGAAGCCGACGAACTGCGCGGTCGTTATTCTGTCCCCCTCTCCGCCCTTGGGGGAGAGGGCTGGGGTGAGGTGGTTGGGCGAAAGGGAAAGAAGAAGTCAACTGAACCAGACATCTCGCACGCCATCGTCGAATACGAGCCCGACAGCGAGCTCCGCGACTTCGAGCAGATCCCGCTGCTGGAAGAAGGCGGCATCGAAGCCTTCATCCGCCGCGAAGTCCTGCCCTACACACCCGACGCCTGGCTCGTCGAGGCCGACACCAAGATCGGATATGAAGTCAGCTTCACCCGCCACTTCTACCAGCCGCCCCAGCTCCGCACCCTCGCCCAGATCAGCGCCGACATCCTCGCGCTGGAGCAGGAGACCGAGGGCCTGCTCCACGAAATCACGAAAGGAGCTTGCGTATGAAAAAGACGACCACCAGGAAGGTGTTACCAACGCCGACACAATTAGCCGCACCAGTGGTGCGACAATCGTCGCCGGTGGTGGAGGAGAGTGTCTTCAACGAGGTGCTGCAGCTCATCAAGACCGCAAAAGAAAAAGCCTATCACGCGGTGAACACCGAACTCATCACGCTTTATTGGCAGGTTGGCGAATACATCAGCCGCAAGATTGAGACGGATGGCTGGGGCAAAGGCACCATTCAAAACCTGGGGAGCTACCTGCAAAAGTCCCAGCCAGGGATTCGCGGGTTCTCACCCCAAAACATCTGGCGGATGCGGCAGTTCTACCAAGCATACCAAGGAAAACCAATTCTCTCACCACTGGTGAGAGAATTGTCGTGGACCCACCACCTGACCATTCTCAGTCGCTCAAAACGCGAGGAGGAACGCGAGTTCTACATCCGCCTCGCCATTCGTGAAAGATGGGGCAAGCGCGAGCTGGAACGCCAGATGCAATGCTGCCTTTTCGAGCGGGCCGTCATGAATCCGCCAAAAGTCGCAGCAGCGCTGCGACAATTGCAGCCCCAAGCCGCTGAGTTCTTCAAAGACATCTACAATCTGGAGTTCCTCGGTCTCCCCGCCGACCACTCGGAGGCCGATCTCCACGGCGCGCTGCTGCGCAATCTGGGCCGCTTCATCACCGAACTGGGGCGCGACTTCTGCTTTGTCGGCTCCCAATACCCGGTGCAGGTAGGCGGGCAGGACTTTGCGCTCGATCTGCTCTTCTTCCATCGCGGTATGAACTGCCTCGTCGCCCTCGAACTGAAAATCCGCGAGTTTCGCCCGGAGGACCTCGGCAAGCTCAACTTCTACCTCGAAGCCATCGACCGCGACCACCGCAAGCCCCACGAAAACCCTGCTGTGGGTCTTCTTCTCTGCGCGTCGAAGGACACCGAAGTCGTCGAGTATTGCCTCAGCCGCTCACTCTCCCCGGCCATGATCGCTGAGTATGAAACCATGCTCCCCGACAAGGAACTCTTGAAGGCCAAGCTGCATGAGTTTTACCAACTCTGCGCCCCGCCGGAGGATGAGGAAACGGAGGCAGCACCATCAAAGCCTGTGCGAAGGAGGAAGAAGCCATGAGTCCCCGAAATTTAGACTCAGTGCGTCTAAATTCGATTCGGAACGCAATGCGTTCCAAATCGGATCGGCGATGGTCCTCCCAGCCCGCGCACGAAATCACGAAAGGAGCCACGGCATGATCGAGGGACTCAAGCCGTATGCGGAATACAAGGAGTCGGAGTCGAAGTGGCTCAATGCTGTTCCTGCGAAATGGGAAGTTCGGAATCTCCGTACACTCATCTCGAAGCGAGCCGAGCGAAACCGTCCAGACTTGCCGCTGCTTTCGGTGGCGCGAGAGAAGGGCGTCTTTGTTCGCTCAATGACCGACGCAGACGAGAATCACAACGTTATCCCCGAGGACTTGACCAACTACAAAGTCGCTCGCGCCGGCGATCTCGTGATCAACAAGATGAAGGCGTGGCAGGGATCAATGGGCATCGCCCCTTGCGATGGCATCGTCAGCCCCGCGTATTTCGTCTTCGACTTCCGCATCGCCAATCACGCTTTCGGCCAGCGCCTCCTTCGCAGCAAACCGTATGTCGCGCACTTCGCGCAGGCGTCCGACGGCGTGCGCGTCGGCCAGTGGGATTTGTCGATTCCCGGAATGCGTCAGATTCCCGTGCTCGTGCCCAGCGACGACGAACAAGCGGCCATCGTGCGGTTTCTGGACCACGCGAACCGGAAGATCGACGGCTTCATCCGCGCCAAGCGGAAGCTGATTGGGCTGCTGAACGAGCAGAAGCAGGCCATCATCCACCGCGCCGTGACGGGAAAGGATGAGGTCAGAATGGTGAAGGATGAAAACGGAAATTCATCCTTCATCCTTCAACCTTCATCCTTTCCAAAGAAGCCCTCCGGCATCCCCTGGCTCGGCGACATCCCGATGCATTGGGAAACGCGGCAGGTGAGACGCGCTACGACCTTCGTCACATCAGGCTCGCGTGGGTGGGCCAACTTTTATAGCGACGATGGACTGGTCTTCATTCAGAGCGGAAATCTTGGCCGCAACATGGCGCTGAACTTTTCCTACACGCAGTACGTCCGCCCGCCCTGTGGAGCGGAAGGTGAACGCACACGCGTTCAACGAGACGACATCTTGATTTGCATCACTGGAGCGCTGACCGGAAATGTCGTTCACGTCGATCAAGAGTTGCCGGGGCTGTCCTTCGTTAATCAGCATGTAGCCTTGGTTCGCGTCAGGAAAGCCACTGTGAGGCCAAGGTTTCTAGCTTTTGCGCTTCGTTCAGAGATTGGGCAAGGCCAGTTCAAGACCAGCGAATATGGAGGAACCAAGCAGGGCTTGGGTCTCGGCGACGTGAAGGACGTGTTTTTTCCACTGCCTAGCCTGACTGAGCAGGATGCGATCATCGCGCATATCGATTCATCCTTGGCCGTATTCACCACCGCCATCGCCCGCACCGAGCGAGAAATCGCGCTGATGCAGGAATACCGGACGCGCCTGACCGCCGACCTCGTGACGGGCAAGCTGGACGTGCGCGCAGCCGCCGCCCATCTCCCCGCCCCGCCCACCGCCGCCGCCGAACCCTCCCCCGACGCGCTCGACGCCGATGATATTTTGGATGAAGCTGAGCCCGAAGAATCTTGAGCTATGCCTGACAACACCAATCCGGTCCTGATCCGCCATCTGGCACCGAAGAACTTTCTTTCCTTCGGGCCTGACAACACGGGCATTGAACTTCAATCGCTGAACCTGTTCATCGGCCCAAATGGCAGCGGTAAGTCCAATCTCATCGAGGCGATAAACCTCATGCGCTCGGCACCGAAAGAATTTCGCGACGTGACCCGAAAGGGCGGTGGCGTTGCAGAATGGATTTGGAAAGGGCAATCCAAGAAACCTGCGTCTGTGGAGTGGATCGTCAGTTACCCCAAAGGGAAGAAACCGCTTCGGCATACCATGGCATTCCACCCGGTGTCGCAGGCGTTCTCTCTGGATGATGAATGCGTCGAAGAGAGTGAGCCGCGATATGCGAGTGAGCCGGGAGTGTTCTTCTTTTACCGCTATCAAAACGGGCAGCCGGCCGTGAATACCGTGAAGGAGGGGCGACGCCAACTGGCGCGGGACACTATCGAGGCTGACCGGTCCATTCTTGCACAACGGCGCGATCCCGAAACGTATCCCGAACTGGCCTGGCTGGCGCAGAACTACGAGAAGGTACGCATCTACCGCGAATGGGCCTTTGGGCGCAGTGCAGTTTTCCGCGAGCCCCAGAAGGCGGACATGCGGAACGACACCTTGGAAGAAGATTTTTCCAACCTCGGTCTCTTCCTTAACCGTTTGAAGACCCGCTCACCCATCGCGAAGAAGGCAATCCTCACCGGATTGAAAGATCTCTACGATGGGATCACTGATTTTGACGTGCTGATTGAGGGCGGCACTGTACAGGTCTTCTTCACTGAGGGAGATTTCGTTATCCCGGCCACGCGCCTTTCAGACGGCACGTTGCGCTACCTTTGCCTACTGGCAATCCTCTGCGACCCCGAACCGCCACCGCTCATCTGCATTGAGGAGCCGGAATTGGGCTTGCACCCTGACATTCTTCCAAAGGTGGCAGACTTGTTGAGAACAGCCGCAACTCGCACGCAGCTCATTGTAACGACGCACTCGGACATCCTCGTGGATGCCATGACCGAAACGCCCGAGAGCGTGGTCGTATGTGCCAAGGCGGAGGGCCAAACCACGATGCAGAGATTGATTCCAGGGGACCTTGAACAATGGCTGAAAAAGTATCGGCTTGGGCAGCTTTGGACAAAAGGAGAGATCGGGGGAACCCGCTGGTGAGCGCACATCTTTACATTGAGGGTGGTGAATCCAAAGAGGACCAAATCCGGTGCCGGGAGGGGTTTTGCAAGCTGATCGGGAAATTGGGATTTGCAACAGGCAAGAAGATGCCCCGGCTCAGTGCTTGTGGCGGACGAAACTCAGCCTTCGACGACTTCAAGACGGCCCACGCAAGCAGCAAACCGGGCGATTACATCGCCATGCTGGTGGACAGTGAGGACCCCGTGACTGATGTCGGAAAGACCTGGGACCATCTCAAGGCCCGGGATAACTGGGATCAGCCAGCCGGGGCGAACGATGATCAGGTGCTATTCATGACCACCTGTATGGAGTCGTGGGTCGTGGCCGACCGCGAGACGCTGAAAAAGCACTACGGCCACAAGCTCCAGGAGACAGCCCTCCCCCCGGCAAACAATCTGGAGAGTCGGGGCCGATCGGATGTTCACGATAAGCTGGAGCATGCCACGCGCGATTGCTCCAACGCATACAAAAAAGGGAAGCGCTCGTTCCTCGTTGTCGGGGAACTGAATCCAGCCGCGCTCGAACCTCTGCTGCCAAGTTTCGCCCGTATGAAGAAAATTCTAAAAGCGAAGCTCTGAGCGCATGAAAACCGACACCACCGAAAAAGGCCTTGAAAGCCTGATCATGCGCGACATGACCGGGACGGATGGCCTGGCCTCCGGCGCGGCGGGATTCCTAGCCGAGGCTGCGCCCGCCAAGAGCGGCAGTGGCTGGTTGGCGGGAAATGATTCGGTTTATGATCGCGAGTATGCGGTGGATGCGGAGCAGCTCTTTTCCTTTCTCATGGCCACGCAGCCGGAGGAATGGGCGAAGCTGGGCATCGCGAACTACAAGGACAAGGAAGGCATGGCGCGGCAGAAGTTTCTCGCCCGCCTGCAAGGCGAGATCACGCGGCATGGGGTGATTCATGTGCTTAGAAAGGGCATCAAGCACGGGGCGTTGAGCTTTGATTTGTTTTACGGCAAGCCCTCGGCGGAGAACGCGAAGGCGGTGGAGCGCCATGCGAAGAACCGCTTCAGCATCACCCGGCAGTTGCACTTCAGCCGGGAGAACAAGCGGTCGCTGGATTTGTGCGCTTTCATCAACGGGCTGCCGGTGATCACCTTTGAACTGAAGAACAGCCTGACCAAGCAGACGGTGGAGGACGCCATCGAGCAATACAAGCGCGACCGCGATCCCCGCGAGACGCTGTTTCAGTTTGGCCGCTGTATCGTTCACTTCGCGGTGGATGACCATGAAGTGGCGATGTGTACCGCCCTCAAAGGCAAGGGCGGCACGGCGAAGGATTCGTGGTTCTTGGCGTTCAATAAGGGCTGGAACGACGGCGCAGGCAATCCACCGAACCCGGACGGTCTCAAGACGGATTACCTGTGGAAGCGGATCCTCACTCCGTCGCGGCTGACGGAGATTCTGGAAAACTACGCGCAGGTGGTGGAGGAGATTCACCCGAAGACGGGCATGAAGAAGCAGGTGCAGATCTTCCCCCGCTACCATCAGCTCGATGTGGTGCGGATGATTCTGGCCGACGTGATGGAGCACGGGGCGGGCAAGCTCTACCTCATCCAGCACAGCGCAGGCAGCGGGAAGAGCAACTCCATCGCGTGGCTGGCCCATCAATTGATCAGCCTGACGAAGGACGGGAAGGCCGTCTTTGATTCCGTCATCGTCATCACGGACCGCCGGATTCTCGACAAACAAATCCGCGAGACGATCAAGGGCTTTGCCCAGGTGGGCAGCATCATCGGCGCGGTGAAGGAGGGCGCGGGCACTTCCAAGACCGAGCAACTCACGAAGTATCTCAAGGACGGCAAGAAGCTCATCATCTCCACGGTGCAGACCTTCCCCCATGTGCTCGACACCATCGGCGATGAACATCGCGGCGGGAAGTTTGCCATCATCATCGACGAAGCGCACTCCAGCCAGAGCGGCAAGACGTCCTCCGCCGTCAGCCAGGTCGTGGCCGACAGCGAAGACGAGATCAACGACGCCCTCGACGAGCGCATCAAGAAGAAGAAGCTCGCCAAGAACGCCAGCTACTTCGCCTTCACCGCGACCCCTAAGAACAAGACGCTGGAGATGTTCGGTGTGCCTTATTCCGAAGGCGGCGAGGTGAAGCACCGCCCCTTCCACGGTTACACGATGAAGCAAGCGATTCAGGAAGGCTTCATCCTCGACGTGCTGAAGAGCTACACGCCCGTGGCCAGCTACTACCGTCTCGCCAAGACCGTGGAAGGCGATCCCGAGTATGACGTGAAGAAGGCCCGCAAGAAGCTCCAGGTTTATGTGGAGAGC
>CAIWVP010000081.1 GCA_903916195.1 uncultured Verrucomicrobiota bacterium
AGAACGTCTCGCCGAGAACGTCCGGCTGCTCTACGTCGCGCTGACCCGCGCGCGGAACCGTTGCTACTTCGCGTGGGGCGATTTCACCAACGGCACCACCGCGCCGGCCTGGCTCTTCGCGCCGCCGCCGGCCTCCGGCGTCGCGCCGATGGACGCGCTGTCCGGCGCCGCGGCTTCGGCGACCTCCGCATCTCGCAAGGCGGCCGTCGACGCGCTGGCCGCGGCCGTCCCGTCGATCACCGTCTCGGCGCCGCCGGTCCCGGACGGCGCGGTCTGGGACCCGCCGGCCGGCGCCGCTCCGGGACTCGCGCCGCGGACCGCCACCGCGGTCGTCCGCCGCGACTGGCGCGTGGCCAGCTTCTCCTGGCTCGCGGCCGATGCGATGGACGAAGCCCCGGACCGCGACGCCGTCGTGCCCGAGGATCCGCCGTCGCCGGTCCCGCCGGTCCCGCCGGTCCCGCCGGAACCGGGGAGCATCCACGCCTTCCCTCGCGGCACGGCGGCGGGCACCTGCCTGCACCAGGTCTTCGAGCAGATCGACTTCACCAGAACGGATCCGGCCGAGCTGCCCCGCGTGGTCCGGACCGCGCTCGACCAGCACGGTCTGGACCGCTCGTTCGCGCCGGCCGTCGAGGACATGGTGACGAGGACGTTGTCGGTCCCGTTCGAAGGCGCAGGAGCCGGCCTGCGGCTCGGTGACGTCGCCCTGTCCGAGCGGCTGACCGAGCTGGAGTTCTGCTTCCCGCTCCGGCGCACCGGGCCGGAAGGGCTCCGCGCCGTGCTCGCGCGCCACGGTGCGAGCCTTCCGTCGGGATTCCCCGCGGCCTCGGAACGGCTGCGGTTCGATCCGGTGGAAGGCGTGCTGCGCGGTTTCATCGACCTCGTGTTCCGCCACGAAGGCCGGTGGTGGATCGTCGACTGGAAATCGAACTGGCTCGGGCCGCGCGCCGAGGACTACACGCCCGGCGCGGTCGATGCCGCGATGGCGCAGCATCTGTACCCGTTGCAATACCTGCTCTACACCGTCGCGCTCGACCGATGGCTGGCGCTCCGCGTGCCCGGCCACGACCTCGCGCGGGATCTCGGCGGCGTGCGATATCTGTTCCTGCGCGGACTCGACCCGCGGCGTCCGGAATCCGGCGTCTTCGCCGCGCGTCTCGACCCGGCCTTGATCCGCGACCTCGGCGCGCTCCTGCTCGCGCCGACGGAAGGAGGCGGCCGATGAATGCTCCCGACGACCGCGCCGCACGCGCTCTCCTGCTGCGCGGGTTCCCGGAGATCGACCGGCATTTCGCGCTGTTATTGGATGACCTCGCTTCCGAGCCATCCGACGGGCTCGTCCTGGCAGCGGCCTTGGTCAGCCATCGGCGCGGACAGGGCCATACCTGTCTCGAACTTCCGCGGGTCGCCGGCGTCCGGTTGGACGAACTGGTCGAAGAAGGGGACGGATCGGGAGCGCGGCTGCCGGACCTCGCGGGATGGACCGCTTCGCTCCGAGCGAGCGGCGTGGTCGGGTCCCCCGGCGAGTACGCGCCGCTGGTGCTCGACCCGGCGCATCGGCTGTACCTGCACCGCTACTGGCGCTACGAGACCGATCTCGCGGCGGCGATCCGCGCCCGGGCCATCGCGCCGGTGGCGATCGACGGACCCCGTCTCGACGCCGATCTCGACCAACTCTTCCCTGAGCACGGCGACGGCTCCGGTCGCCAGCGCGAGGCGGTCCGGATGGCCGCGACCCGGGCTTTCAGCGTGGTCACCGGCGGTCCCGGCACGGGCAAGACCCGCACGGTGGTGTGGTTGTTGGCGGCGTTGCTCGGGCAGCAACCCGGTCGGCCGCTCCGCATCGCGCTCGCGGCCCCGACCGGCAAGGCCGCGGCGCGCATCGCCGAAGCCGTCCGCAAGGCCAAGGCCGACCTACCCGGCGATGAGGCGTCCAAAGCGCGCCTGCCGGAACAGGCGACCACGCTGCACCGCCTGCTCGGGACGGTCCCGGGTTCGTCGCGCTTCCGCCATGACGCGGCGCATCCGTTGGCGGTGGACGTCGTGGTGGTGGACGAGGCCAGCATGGTGGATGTCGCGCTGATGGCGAAGCTCTTCGCGGCCTTGCCGCCGGCCGCGCGGATCGTCCTGGTCGGCGACAAGGACCAGCTCGCCTCGGTCGAGGCCGGCAACGTGCTCGGTGAGATCTGCGCCGGCGGTCTGGCCGGCGCCGGTCATCCGCTCGCGCGCTGCCGGGTCGCGCTGGACAAGAACTGGCGCTTCGCCGACGGCGCCGGGATCCACGCGTTGGTCACCGCCGTGAACGTCGGCGACGCCGACGCGGCGCTCGGGTTGCTCCGACGCGAAGCGGACGCGGGGACGCCATCGGCGGGGACAGCCGCTGCGCGGACGGACGACTTCGCTGCCCCCGGAGGCACGGGCGCCGTGCGGTGGCGCCGGCTTCCTTCGCCGCAGCGGATACCGGATGCGTTGCTCGGGACGGTCCTCGAAGCCTTCGGCCCGGTGGTCGGCAGCCGCGATCCGGCGGCGGCGCTGGCGGCGTTGGAGCGGTTCCGCTTGCTGGCCGCGGTGCGGCGGGGGCCGTTCGGCGTGGAGAACCTCAACCGCGTCTGCGAGACGCTGCTGGACCGTGCCGGCCTGATCCGGCGTCGCGGCGAGTGGTATGCGGGCCGCCCGGTCATGGTCACCCGCAACGACCCGGGCCTCCGGCTCCACAACGGCGACGTGGGCATCGCGCTCCCCGATCCGGGCGATGCCGGCAACCTGCGGGTGTGCTTCGCCGCCGCGGACGGCTCGGTCCGCTCCTTTGCTCCGGCGCGGTTGCCCGCGCACGAGACCGCCTTCGCCATGACGGTCCACAAGAGCCAGGGCTCGGAGTTCGACCGCGTGCTGCTGGTGCTGCCCGAACGCGATTCGCCGCTGCTCACCCGAGAGCTCGTCTACACCGGGCTGACGCGCGCGCGGAGCTCGGTGGAGCTGTGGGCGGACGAACCGGTGCTGTGCGCGGCCATCGGTCGGCAGGTGCTCCGGGGCTCCGGCCTTCGCGATGCGCTCTGGGCGCCGCTCAGCGCGGATCCGTCCCGGCCGTCCGCGTGATCGAACGCAGGGCCTCGTCCGCGAGCCGCCGGATGAGGACGCGGGGATCCTGGGCGACACGCCGGAGCACCGGGACCGCGTTGCTCGCCGGGGGCCCGATCTCGATCAAGCCGCGGAGACTGAGGAGACGGAACCGTTCGAGCCGGCTCTCTGAGCCTTTCGCGAGCGCCTCGGTGATCCGGGCCGAGCAGTCACCGGTGACCCGCCAGAGCGCGAATGCGATCGGGCCGCGGTAACCCTCGCGCTTGCGGTCGGCGAACTCCTGCTCCAGACGCGGCACGGCAGCACGGGCGACCGGCCCCAGCTCTGCGTAAAGCTTGTACGGCTCGAGGTCGATCCATCCTACGGATTTGCCGTGGTTGAACTCCTGCTCGACGAGCATCGCTTCGATCGCGCGTGGGGCTTCCGAGGGCTCGATATGGCCCAAAGCATAGGCGGCCAGCGGACGGACCACCGGCGCCGGATCGGAAAGCAGCGGGATGATCGCCGCCGCATGTCCGCGGACCTTGGGGCCGTAGCGGGCGAGGCTTCGGAGCGCGTTCGCCCGGACCGCTGCATTTCCGTTCGTCAGCGATGCCACCAGCGCGGGAAGATGGGGCGGCGGCTCTCTCCAGATTTTTGAGAAATTTCCCGACAACCCGTGGGTCGCGAACGCGTCATTGCCTCTCAAGGTCGCGACCGCATTGCTGATGATGGCCGGGTCATGGGGCCGCATGGCGCAAAGCGCCGCGGTTCCTAGCCCTTGGCTCTCCTGGGAGGATGACAACAGGGCTTCGACATCGCGCTGTGCGGGAAGCGCTTGTTCGCCGAGCAGTATCAGCCCTCTCAAGGCGTGCCCCCGACGGGTTTCGAAGATCTGGATCGGGGAGTAGCTGTTGTCGGATGCCGTGGAACCCTGCGGCTGGAACCAATCGAAGGCCAACTGTTCTGCTTGGAGCAACGGATTGAACCGCCGCCGGATTTCCCCTCGAAAAGCCTCCACCGCGCCCGGCCCGGATGCTTCCAGTTCGGCCAAGAACACCTCGTCTTCGATGACGCCCGTGGCAAAGTTGTGGTCCAACACCCTCTCGACGTGCGGATCCTTGCGCGGGTTGAGCCAGAGCACGAACAACGACAAAGGCAGCAGGGCCACCAGCATCCAGCGCCACGGGGATCTCATCGCCGGAGGGAAACCCGGGTCGGAGCGCGTTCCAACCGAAAAGGCCGCCTTTCTAGGATCGCGGGTTCTCCGTTCCTCGCGATAGATCAGACCTCCCCGAAAGATGTCCGGACTTCTTCTCCGATCTCGGACCCGAGCGCCCATGGACGGACACGGCAGTCCACCGGAAGGCGTCGCAGGAAGACGCCGTGGACCGGGCCGAGCGGCAAGATCACGGCAGCTCCAAGAAGGTGGTGGCCGCGGGATGACGGCGGCGGATCCGCTTCCGGGGCACGGAGCAGACATCGCCGAGACATTGCCGGTTGGCGGCGATCCAGCGGTACAGCGCCCGAGCGAGGCCGTCCGGTCCGGGTAGCTCCGCGAGGACCGCGAACGGCCAGGCCCACCAGACCGTCCGGCCGATGGCGACCAAGGCATCGACACCGCCGAGCACCGGTCCTCCGACGAGCAACAGCTTCATCTCGCCGGGGAGCTCGCCCGGACGCAGTCCGAGCCGTCGGCGGGCCCACTCGGTCTGCAACGCGACCGGGATGAACCCGCGGCGACGGAGCAGCGGTCCCCATCGATGGATGGCGGCGAGGCAGACCGGGCAGAAGCCGTCGTAGAGCACCCAACCGCGTGTCGGGATCGGGGGCTCCCCGGTCAGGGCGATGGTGTCGTCTTGCATAAGAAGGGGAGGGGGCCGGGTTCAACCGCCGAGCCCGAGCAGTTTACGGAGTTTGCCGCCCATCTTGGCGGCTTTCACCAGCGCGCTGGTCGGCCAGTCGCGGGCCTGTTCGTAGCAGCCGTGGGCGGTCTCGAAGAAGCCGTGCAGCTCGCGCAGGCGCCTCTCGCTGTGCTCGCTGGTCGCCTTGTCGTCGTGGGCCTCGGCGATGCACTCGCGCAGCACGGCGAGCGTGGGGTCGAGCTCGCGCTTCTTCCGCTCGTCCACGACCACGCGGAACAATTCCCACACGTCGGCCATCGTCTCGAAATGGTCGCGCCGGTCGCCGGCGAGGTGGACGAGCTTCACGATGCGCCAGCCCTGGAGCTCCTTGAGGCTGGTGCTGATGTTCGAGCGGGCGACGCCCAGCGTCTCCTGGATCTGCTCGGCGTTCAGCGGCCTGGGGCTGAGGAAGAGCAGCGCGTGGACCTGCGCCACGGTGCGGTTGATGCCCCAGCGCGCCCCCATCTCGCCCCAATGGAGGATGAACTTCTGCTCGACCGGTGAAAGGTTGGTCATGTCTGTTATTTCTGTCATTACAGAAACACCCGATGTGTCCGCTGTCAAACGAGGGCCGACCGGGATCCGGTCCGGTGCCGGCCATCGGCGACGTCGTGCGGAAGGGGAGGCGCTCCGACCGTCGCGCTTGCCGGGGTCTTCGTCCGTCTTGCACAGTTCGCCCATGAGATCCCTGTTCCCGTCGATCTTCGCCGCTGTGGCGGTCGCGCTGACCGTCCGCGCCGCGGAGCCCAACAACCGTCCCCACGCCCCGACCGCCGAACCGTTGCCGGCGACGACCGCTCGGCCCCAGGCCGTCGCGGCGCCGGCCGCGGGCGAGCGGATCGTCTTCATCGGCAACGGCCTCGCCGAACGCGACGTCTACTACAGCCGGCTCGAGACCGAGCTGCACCTGCGCTTCCCGGAGCAGCATCTCATCGTGCGCAACATGGGGCGCCCCGGCGACACCCCGGGATTCCGGCCGCATCCGGCCCGCGTCTCGCAATGGGCCTTCCCCGGCGCGGCGCAGTTCCATCCCGAGCTCAACTCGCATTTCGGCAAGGGCTTCTTCCCCACGCCGGACCAGTGGCTCACGCATCTGAAGGCCGACACGCTCGTCGCCTTCTTCGGCTACAACGAATCGTTCGACGGGCCGGCGCGGGTGGCGAATTTCCAGGCGGAGCTCGACGCCTTCGTCGTGCACACGCTGTCCAAGGCGTACAACGGCGCCGCGGCGCCGCGGCTCGTGCTGGTCTCGCCGCTCGCGTTCGAGGACCTCTCGGCGAAGCGCGACCTGCCCGACGGCAAGCAGGAGAACGCCAGCCTCGCGCTCTACGCCGAGGCGGTCCGCGTCGTCGCCAAGAAACACGGGCTGACCTTCGTGGATTTCTTCGGCTTCTCCCGGGCGCGCTTCGCCAAGAAGGGCCAGCCGGCGCTCACCATCAACGGGTTCGCCCCGACCGAGGCCGGATACCAGGAGCTGGGGGCCGTGCTGGCCGACGGCGCCTTCGGCAAGACACCGCGCAAGTCCAAGACGGATGCCGCGCTGATGAACGCCGCGGTGAAGGAGAAGGACTACTTCTGGAACAACGACTACAACTTGGTGAACGGCGTCCACACGCACGGGCAGCGCTACGATCCGTTCGGCCCGCAGAACTATCCCGACGAGCTCCAGAAGACGCGCGAGATGATGGCCATCCGCGACACGCTGGTGCACGACATCGCCGCCGGCCGTGCGAAGACGGTCGCGGCTGATGATTCCAACACCCGCTCGGTCCCGGCGGTGCCGACCAACTTCAAGCGCCCGGTGGACTACGTGGACGGCGTGAAGGCCATCGAGAAGATGACCGTGATGCCCGGCTACAAGGTCGAGCTCTTCGCCTCCGAGAAGGAGTTCCCCGACCTCAAGAAGCCGGTCCAGATGTCCTTCGACGCCCGTGGGCGCCTCTGGGTCGCCACCACGCCGGCCTATCCGCATTACAAGCCGGGCGCATCCCGGCCCGACGACAAGATCCTGATCTTCGAGGACACCGACGGCGACGGCCGCGCGGACAAGCAGACGGTCTTCGCCGACCATCTTCATCTGCCCATCGGCTTCGAGCTCGCGCCGGAAGGCGTCTACCTCTCGCAGGAGCCGAACCTCTGCCTGCTGGTGGACGACAACCACGACGACAAGGCGGACCGCATGGAGATCCTCATGCACGGGTTCGACACGCACGACACGCACCACGCGATCTCGGCCTACAGCGCCGATGCCTCGGGCGCGTTCTACCTGCTCGAAGGCCGCTTCCTCCACAGCCAGGTGGAGACGCCCTACGGGCCGGAGCGCTGCAACGACGGCGGTGCGTGGCGCTTCGACCCGAAGCGCTTCAAGCTCGAGCGCTACATCCAGTCGGACGTGAACAACCCGTGGGGCATCGCCTTCGACGACTGGGAACAGTGCGTCCTCTCCGATGCCTCCAGCGGCGAGAACTACTGGGCTCTGCCTATCTCGGCGAAGATGCCCTACGGCGTCGAGATCCAGCGGGCCGGCGACTACGTGCCGAAGCGCTCGCGTCCGACCTCGGGCTCCGAGTTCGTGTCGTCCCGCCATTTCCCGGACGATCGGCAGGGGCAGTTCATGACCTGCAACAGCATCGGCTTCCTCGGCCTCAGTTTCGCCGCGCCGCGCGACGACGGCTCCGGCTTCACCGGCAGCCTGGCCGGCGACCTGATCAGCTCGAGCGACCCGAATTTCCGCCCGGTCGACCTGGAGTTCGCGCCCGACGGCTCGCTCTACTTCCTCGACTGGCACAACGCGTTGATCGGTCACATGCAGCACAACGCGCGCGATCCGAACCGCGACCACGAACACGGCCGCATCTACCGCGTCACCTATCCGTCCCGTCCGCTCGTGAAACCGGCCCAGGTCGCCGGTGCCAGCGTCGCCGCCCTGCTCGAGAACCTGAAGCTGCCCGAGTACCGCACCCGCTACCGCACCCGCCGCGAGCTGCGCGCGCATCCCGCGTCGGAGGTCGTCCCGGCCGTGAAGGCATGGGCCGCCAAGCTCGACAAATCGGATCCGCGCTATGAGCACCACCTCTGCGAGGCGCTCTGGGCCACCTGGGCGCAGAACAAGCCCGACACGGGCCTGCTCATCGCCTGCCTCAACGCCCGTTCACCGCAGCCGCGCACGGTCGCCGCGCACGTCTTGCGCTACACCACGCACCAGATCCCGAACGCTGTCTCGCTCCTCCGCCAGGCGGCCAACGACCCGAACGGACGCGTCCGCCTCGAGGCCATCGTCGCGGCCTCCTGGCTCGACAACAGGGACGGCGCCAAGATCGTCCTCGATGCGCTCCGGCATCCGATGGACAAGTGGATGAGCCCGGTCACCAAGCAGATCCTCGAGACCACGCTCAAGGACGACGTCGCCGCCCTCGCGTCGGCCGAGCCGCAGACCATCGCCGCGAACACCAACGCCCGCGACTACATCGCCGGCACCTTCAAGCTCGGTTCCGCTCCGCCCGCCGCGGACAAGCGCGACTACGGTCCGACCCGCCCGGTGGATGCCGCCGAGGCGAAGGTCTACGCGCTGGGCAAGGAGGTCTTCCACCGCGACGCGCATTGCGCCACCTGCCATCAACCCGCCGGCACCGGCACGCCCGGCATCTATCCGCCGCTCAACGTGCCCGGCAACCCGTGGCTGGTCGACGACGAGCGGTTGATCAAGGTCGTGCTCAAGGGGCTTTGGGGCCCGCTGGAGCTGGGCGGACAACGCCTCGGACCGACCAACGGGGTCCCGCCGATGGTCGGTTTCGCCGGCATGTTGACCGATGAGGAGGTCGCCGGGGTGATCAGCTACGTGCGCCAATCGTTCGGCAACAACCTGCCCTTCATCAAACCGGCCCAGGTCGCCAAGATCCGCGAGAAGACCAAGGCCCGGTCCGACTTTTACATGGTCGAGGAGATCATGAAAGAGCACCCGATCCCGGGCTGGGAGAAGTGGGGCAAGATGGCCCGCCCCGCCGGCGATATCTTCGAGTGACCCGAGCGGATCGCACCCGACGGTCTGGGGTGCGGTCCGAAGCGGCGGATCCGGCGGCGGAAGCAGCGCAGCGTCCGGATCTGCCGTATCGCGGATCCGGGATCCGCAGGCGTTGCGGCAGGTGAGCGGTCGGGCCCTGCCGACGCCCTGCCGAGTGCAACTCGGCGATACGGCAGGTTGCAAACCTGCGCTACGATTGAGCCGAGCCGGCCGCCGACGGGCCGGGGGTGCGATCCGACGCGGCGGCAGAAGGAGCGCCGAGTCGGACTCTGCCGTATCGCGGATGTGGGATCCGCAGGCCTTGCGGCAGGTGAGCGGTCGGGCCTTGCCGACGCCCTCCCGAGTGCAACTCGGCGATACGGCAGGTTGCAAACCTGCGCTACGAGCGGGCCGAGCGGATCGCCGACGGGCTGGGGGTCACTTGACGCCCAGCTCGAAGGTGACCGCGGCGCCCTTGCCGGCGGCGACCTCGATCTCCGCGGTGACCGTGCCGGCCTTCGCGTGGTTGGCCTCGAGCGTGTACTTCCCGGGAGGAAGGCCTTCGGGCAGGACGAACTCGCCCTTGGCGTTGGTCACGGCGAAGAACGGGTTCTCCAGCACGTGGACATACGAGGCCATCCACGGATGGACGTTGCAGGCCAGCTTCACGCCGAGCTCGGGCTTGTCGAAGACCTTCTCGTTCACCTGGCCGGCGCTGGCCTGGGCGAAGTTGAAGCCTTTGTTGACCTTCGGCGTGGCGGCGACGTTGTGCATGAAGGGGTCGGAATTGCGGACCTTGAAGGTCTGTCCGGCCAAGACCGCGGAGACATACGGCTCGTACATGCAGCCGACCTGGTCGATGAGCTCCGGTTCAGCGGCTTTGCCGGCGCCCGCCGGGGCGCTGACGATGCGGACCAAAGCGTAGCGGAGCCCGCCATCGGCCGCGGCGACGTAGTTGCGCGTCGTCGCGGGGGCGCCGGTGTGGGCATTGCCGCACTTCACGTCGCTCTTCACGGCGCCGATCGTTTTCTCGGCGGGCGGCGTCCCTTTGAGGACGACCTTGCCGTGGACCTTGCCGTCCGCGGTGGTTTTCACGTCGGGCGCGGCCACGGTCGCGACGGCCGCGGCGGTGGGCTTCGCCTCGGCCGGCTTGGCTTCCGGCGCCTTCTCCTCGACCTTGGCGTGGCCTTCCGCGGCATGGGCCGCCGGGGCGCCGTGCGCGCCGGGCACGGACTTGTTCACGACGACGACGCGCGGTTCGTCCTGGAGGATCGGGCGCGGACGGGGCGCGGGCTGGTGCGCGGACTCCTTCGACGGAGCGGTGGCGGCGAAGTAGATGGTGGCGACGGCCGCGAGCAGGAGCAGGGCGGCGATCAGGACCAGCAGCGGATCGGAAGCCGCGGGTTTGGAGTCAGGCGATTTCGACATGGCGGGCGGGAGGATTGCCGTTGCCGTCGGAGGCGCAAGCCTCGACTCGTCCCGTGTCGGAACTCGTCTCGCGCCCGGTCTCAGCGGCCTCCGGGCGCAAGTCGGTTTCTTGCAGGGCGGTGGCGTCGACTTTGCAAGCTGGAGGCTTGCCAGCGATTAGCCGGGGGTTGAGCGATAGCGACACCCCCGGTGGCAGGCGAGGAGATAGGCACCCTGGAAGGGTGCCAGACCACGACCGGGCTGACGGTTCTGCGACCCCTGCCGGGGTCGTAGCTTTGGGCCACGGTATCCGGGGGTGTCGTCGCTGCGCTCCTCGACCCCCGGCTAATGGCTGACATCGCTTCGCGATGTTCTTGGCGGATGGATAGGCTGCAAGAAACGGAGGTGCGCCCTCCCGCATCCTTCAGCGGCCGAGCACCTCGCGCAGCGTGGCGAGACAGCGGTTGTTCTCCGCCGGCGTGCCGACCGAGATGCGGATCCAGCCGGGCAACCGGTAGCTGCCCATCGGCCGGGTGATGACACCGCGCTTCTGCAGCTCGGCGAAGACCCTGGCGCCGTCGCCGACCTCCACGAGCACGAAGTTCGCGTGCGACTCCACGAACGCCAGCCCGAGCCGCCCGAACTCCGAATGCAGGAGGTCGAGGCCCTGGCGGTTGTTGGCCCGTGTGCCGTCGAGGTGCGCGGTGTCGTCGAGCGCGGCGAGGGCGCCGGCCTGCGCGATCGAGTTGATGTTGAAGGGCTGCCGCACCTTCTCCAGCGCGGCGACCATGTCCGGCGCGCCGATGCCGTAGCCCAGGCGGAGGCCGGCGAGGCCGAAGATCTTGGAGAACGTCCGGAGCAGGACCAGGTTCGGCCGGACCCCGCTGCGGACGAGTGCGATGGAATCCAGCGGATCCGCGAGGAACTCCACGTAGGCCTCGTCCAGCGCGATGAGCACGTGCGGCGGGACCTCGGCGAGCAGACGCGACAGGTCTTCGCGCGAGGTGAGGGTGCCGGTGGGGTTGTTCGGGTTGGCGAGGAAAAGGAGCTTGGTGCGCGGCGTCACCGCCCGGAGCAGGCCCTCCACGTCGGCGTGGAAGCCTTTGGCCGGGACGGTGACGAGCTTCGCCCCGAAGAGCGCCGCCACGATCGGGTACACCGCGAAGCAATGTTCCGAGACGAGGACCTCATCGCCGGCCCCGAGCAACGCGTGCCCGAGGAACTCGATGATCTCGTTGGAACCGGAGCCGAGCACGAGGTTCGCCGGTTCGACGCCGAGCTTGGCGGCGAGCTTGCGCTTCAGGTGGAACGAATTGCCGTCGGGATAGAGATGGAGGTTCTTCAGCACGTCCGCCATCGCGGCCAACGCCATCGGCGAGGGCCCGAGCGGGTTCTCGTTCGATGCGAGCTTGATGATGTCGGCGGGCCGGAGACCGTGCTCGCGGGCGACCTCGTCGATCGGTTTGCCGGGGACGTACACCGGCAGCGTGGCGAGCTGCGGGTTCAGGACGACGGAACTCATGGGCGGAAAGGGTGGAGGAGGAAGGCGGAGGGGTGAACCGAATTTCACAGCGAGCGAGCAAGAAGGGCTCAGCTCGACGCACCGAGAAACCACCGCTGTCCCGTCCGCGACCATGAGACCTTCGCTGCCAGCGCGGAGGCCTTCGTCCTCATCGTCATGAGACGCATCCAGATCCGAAGCCCCGTTTGATCGAGAGCATCCCGGAGTCTCCAAACAGGCTCTCGGCAAGGAATCGTCCAGGCGCACGTTTTCCAGCGGGATCGTCGATGCCCGAACGGAGCAGCGGTATCCGGAGCGATCCACCTCTTGGCTTCATCCTTCCGCTGTCACCCCTCATCCTTGCCGGCGTGGCGCTCGTCCGGATCCTCATCGATGGCTACAGCCTGCTGCACAACTGGCCCGAGCTGGCGCCGGGAGCGCCGCGCCATTCCGCCGCGGCCCGCGAGGCGCTGGTGGCGAAGCTCACGCAGTACCGCGACGCGACGCACACGCCGCTGACCATCATCTTCGATGGCCAAGGCGCCGCGCCGGGCACCGCGAAGATGGCCAGCACGCGCGACGTGGAGATCCTGTTCTCGAAGGCGGGGAACACGGCCGACGACCTGATCGAGCGGGCCGCGTACCGGATGAAGGCCTATGGCGAGGTGTTGGCGGTGACCGACGACCACGCGGAGCGCGACACGGTCGTCGGCTTCGGGGGATACGCTTCCAGTTGCGCCGTGTTCATCGCGCAGGTGAAGTCGGCGCTCGACGAGCTGGACCACGACGTGCGCAGCCACAACCGGAAGGAACGGAACCGGTATCGTGGGTGAAGCGCTGTTCTCAGACGCGGGAAATAGGACCGAGCGACCGCAGGGACGGCTTTCCAGCGGGTTGGTGCGGGCGGCTTTTCAACCGCAGGACGCGGGCCACCGGACTGGAAAGTCCGGCGGACCGGCAGGCTGGAAAGCCTGCCCTACAACCACGCGCGATCACGCGCGACCACTCACGACCGCGCGCTGCGGCTCAGGCGCCGATCTGTTTCGAGTAATCGGCCGGCGTCAGCAGGGAATCGACCTCGGCGGAGGCGCTGAGGCGGACCTGGAAGAAGTGGCCGGCAGCGTAGGGAGCGGAGTTCGTGAGCGCCGGGTCCTGGCCCACGGCGTCGTTCACGGCGATGATCTCGCCGCTCACCGGCGAATAGATATCGCTCGCCGTCTTCACGGATTCGACGACCGCGACGGCCTCGCCGGCCTTCACCTTGCGGCCGACGGCGGGCAGCTCGACGAACACCACGTCGGTCAGCTCATGCTGCGCGTGGTCGGTGATGCCCACCGTGGCCGTGTCGCCGGCGATGCGGACCCATTCATGGGATTTCGTGTAGCGGAGATCGGCGGGGACTTGCGAGCTCATGGGGGGAGAGTGTCGGAAACAGACGGCGCGGGGGTCAATCAGGCTTTGCGATAGATCGGCTTCTTCACGATCTCGGCGGCGAACCGGCGTCCGCGCACCTCGATCTCGATCTTCGTGCCCGGCACGGCGATCGCGGGAGGGACGTACCCCATCCCGATCCCGGCGCTGAGCGACGGGCTCTGGGTCCCGCTGACGACATCGCCGACCTTCTCGCCGCCGGCGAAGATGGCGTAGCCGGGCCGCGGCGGGGCGGATTTGTCGGCCATCTTGAACGCGGCGGACTTCTTCTTCACGCCGTTGGTCTTCTGGTCGAGCAGCGCGGTGCGGCCGACGAAATCGCCTTTGTCGAACGACACGAAGTAGCCGAGACCGGCCTCGATGGGCGACGTGGTCTCGTCCAGTTCGTGCCCGTAGAGCGGATAACAGACCTCCGTGCGGAGCGTGTCACGGGCGCCGAGGCCGATGGGCTGGATGCACACGGTGTGGCCGGCGGCGAGCGTGCGGGTCCAGATGTCCTCGATGATGGACGCCGGAGCGACCACCTCGAAGCCGTCTTCGCCGGTGTAGCCGGTCCGGGCGACCCAGATCCTTTGGCCGGCCTGTTCCCAGGCGCCGATCTGGTTCTTCTTCAGCGAGGAGGCGCCGTCGACCGCGGCGCCGGCGAGCGAAGGACCGGTGAACAGCAGGTCGATGAACGAGGCGACGCGCGGACCCTGGATGGCCACCGCGCCGAGACGGCCGGAGGCGTCCTCGAAGATGACGCCCGAGCGGTGGGGCGAGCCGCAGATGCGCTCCTGCAGCCACGCGACGTCGACGTCGATCCGGCTGGCGTTGATGACGAGCAGGTACTCCATCGGCGCGATGCGGTAGACGTACAGGTCGTCGACCGTGCCGCCGCTCTCCGTGCACATCTGGCTATACTGGCCGTCGCCGACCGCGAGTTTGCGCACGTCGTTGGTGAGCGTCTCGTTGAGGAAGCCTTCGGCGCCCGGGCCGGTGACCAGCACCTCGCCCATGTGGCAGATGTCGAAGATCCCGGCCGCGCGCCGGACGCACCGATGCTCGTCGACGATGGACGAATATTGGACGGGCATCTCCCATCCGCCGAATTCGATGAGCTTGCCGCCGAGCTTCTGATGGGCGGAGTGGAGGGGCGTGAGTTTGAGGGACATGATCAGGGCGATGGACGACCGATGGGTCAGCCCCACTTCTCCAGCTTCATCTGCTCCTTCGGCAGACCGAGGTCGTGGAGCACGAGGTGCTCGATGCCGTTGACCATCTCGTTGGTGCCGCAGGCGTAGAAGACGGTTTCGGCCGGATCCGCGACGAAGCTCTTCACCCAATCCGGGGTGATCCGGCCGCGACGGCCGGTCCAAGGATCCTCGGGAGCCAGACGCGTGCAGGTGACGTGGAACTTGAAGCGCGGGTTCTGGGCCTCCAACTCGCGGAACTCCCTCTCGAAGATGACGTCCTGGGTGGTCTTCACCGTGTAGAGGACGGTGATGCGGGTGTCCAAGTTTCGCGCCGTGGCCTCGCGGACGAATCCGCGGAACGGCGTCACGCCCGAGCCGCCGGCCACGCAGATGAGATGTTTCCCGGGCGGGTCGAAGACCGGCAAGAAGCGTCCGGCCGGCGGGATGACGACCAGTTTATCGCCGGCCTCCACCCAATCGACGATGCTGGTGCCCATCTTGCCGTCGCGCTTGACGGTGACGTCGTAGAACCCGCGGTCCAATCCCGACGAGCTGAGCGAGTAGGCCCGTTTGTACTTCGTCTTGTGGGGCCAGTAGACGGTGATGAACTGGCCGGTCTTGAAGTCGCCCGGATCGTAGCCCTCGGGCCACTTGAGGTGGACGGTCTTCACGTCCGGCAACTCCATCGTGACGGTCTCGACGAGCATCTCCGCGATAATTTTTGCCATGGTGGGAAAGGAAATCTGAGGGTCTGGCGGCGACCGCCGACCCGCGCGGATTCTGCGGGAATCGATCGGCGGCGCAAGCCGCCGATCACGGGGATGCGATCTGGATCGCCGGACATCTGCGGTGCGGGATGTTTCTGCGGCCTGCTCAAACCTTCGGTTCCCGGCCTTTGCGGTACTCGCGGCCCCAGAGGCGCTTCATCTCGGGGGTCGCGTCCTGGATACGGCCGGTCGCCGGATCCACCGTGAGCGTGGAGCGTGTCCGATAGGCGATGTTGCCCAAGTGGCAGAGCATCGTGCTTTTCTGCCCTTCGCCGATCTCCGAGTTCAGCTTCGCGCCGTCGCGGATGGCCGCGAGGAAGTTCGTGAAGTGGGGGATGTCGCTGAACCTGCCTTTCACCTCGCGCACCACTTTGCCATCGAGGCCGGACACCCGGTATCCCGCGCCGCTGTCGAGCGCGAGCGAGCCTTTGTCGCCGTAGAAGGTCACGAACGGATGCGCTTCCTCCTTGCGGGGCAGGCAGCTGCTCGCGTCCCAGCTCGCGCCGCAGTGGCCGAAGTCGTAGGTGGCGACGGTGGTGTCCGGCGTCTCCTGGTCATCGTCGAAGTGGTAGCGGCCGCCGTTGACCGTCACGCGTCGTGGATGCTCCACGCCGAGGCCCCAGCGCGCGATGTCGAGCGCGTGGATGCCGTTGTTGGCCAGCTCGCCGCCGCCCCAGTGCCAGCGCCAATGCCAGTTGTAATGGATGAGGTTGTCCACGTACGGCCGCTCCGGGACCGGTCCTTGCCAGAGCCCGTAGTCGATCTCGGCGGGGACGGGCGATGGCTTGCCGCGGCCGATGGTCTTGCGGTCGGCATCGTACCAGCAACGCGCGAAGCGGACCGGACCGATCTCGCCGGACCGGAGGCCGGCGATGGCCTCGATGACCTCCGGCACGCTGCGGCGCTGGTTGCCCATCTGCACGTGGCGGCCGTGCTTGCGCGCGGCGACGGCCATCAGACCGGCCTCGTGGGCGTTGTGGCTGCCGGGTTTCTCCACGTAGACGTGCTTGCCGGCCGCGCAGGCGAGCAAGGTCATCGGGGCGTGCCAGAAGTTCGGCAGCGCGATCGACACGGCGTCGATCGACTTGTCGTCGAGGATGCGCCGGTAATCGCCGACCGCCCGGGGCGCCTTGCCGGATCCCGTCTCCACCGCCTTCACGCCCTTCGCGAGGCGGCGGGAATCCACGTCGCACACCGCCGCGATCTCGGCGGTCGGGATCTTGAGATACGCCGAGATGTGGTCCATCCCGCGGCCGAGCCCCAGCACGGCGACGCGGACGCGACCGGTCCCATCCGCGGCGCGGAGCACCGCCGGCGCCTGGCGCAGCGCGAGCAAGGTGGCGAGCGTGCCGGTCGTCTGGAGGAAACGGCGACGAGGGATCGACGGGATGGGCGTCTTCATGCGGTGAGAGGACGTCAGCACGCACCGGCGCGGTCAGGAACTCAAGGAAAGGATCGCGGATCACCCCACCTCGGGGCGGTCGAGATGCGGTCCGGGCGGCAGCTCGTCGAAGCCCTCGAAGTCGCCCGGCGTGAGCGACCGCGACAGCTTGTGCTCCTCGTTGAACCATTGACCGAGGTCGATCAGCCGGCAGCGCTCCGAGCAGAACGGTCCCCATTTCGCGGCGAACCAATGGCCAGGCTGAGAACAGGTCGGGCACTTCACGCTGGGATTGTTGCGGTCTTCCATGGGCGGAGGGCTTTTAGCGGGGCGCCCCCGGTTTGTCATCGGTGCCGTTGGGGTCGGTCGATCCGCGGATGCGGCACGGCCCCAGGTTTTCTGTGTTCCTGTTCCCAGGTCCGACTTCTTCCGGCTCCGAGGCGTCGGCGGGATTCCGCTCGCCGCGTGGCCGCGGGTGCCGTGTCATCGGTCCGTGCTGTTGGCCTTCCACAAACCGTATGGCGTGCTCTCCCAGTTCACGCCCGACGGCTCGCCGAACCGTCCGCTCGCCGGGTTCGGGTTCCCGCCGCGTGTCTACGCGCTGGGCCGGCTGGACGCCGATTCCGAAGGGCTGCTGCTGTTCAGCGACGAGGCGGGTCTGAACACGCGGTTGCTCGATCCGGAGCGCGGACATCCACGCACCTATTGGGCGCAGGTGGAGCGGGTCCCGGGACCCGATGCGCTCGCGCAGCTCCAGCGAGGCGTGGAGATCCAGGGCTACCGGACGCGCCCTTGCCGCGCGTGGCTGCCGGATCCGCAGCCGTCGGTGCCGCCGCGCGAACCGCCCATCCGTTATCGCAAGAACGTCCCGGACTGCTGGCTCGCGCTGGAGTTGCACGAGGGCAAGAACCGTCAGGTCCGCCGCATGACCGCCGCGGTGGGACACGCGACGCTGCGGCTCATCCGGGTGCAGATCGGGGCCTTCGCCTTGGGCGACCTCGCGGAGGGGAAATGGCGCGAACTGACGCCGACGGAACGGCGGCTGGTGTTGGCGTGAGATCGGGGCGGTTTTCGGGTCTCAGGTCTCAGGTCTCAGGTCTCAGGTCTCACATCGCGCGCCTGGCTTGTCCCGGTGCGCTCCGTCTGATCTTCTCTCGCCGTGTCTCCGTTGCCGCACAAGATCGCCACGCTGCTGTACGCCTTCGATGAGGCGGACGACGTGCTGCTGCTCCAGCGGGCGCAGGAACCGAACCTCGGCCTCTGGTCGCCCCCCGGTGGCAAGCTCAAGACCGATCTCGGGGAATCGCCCTACGTCTGCGCCTGCCGCGAAGCCTGGGAAGAGACCGGCCTGCGCCTCGCGCCGTCGGATCTCGCGCTCACCGGCATCGTGAGCGAGCACGGGTTCCTCGGGCAGGCGCACTGGCTGATGTTCCTCTTCGAGGTCCGGCCGCGTCTGCGCGTGCTGCCGCCGCCGCACCGTGAAGGCACGTTCGGGTTCTTCGGCCGCGCCGCGCTCGGATCGTTGGCGCTGCCGCCGACGGATCGCGAACAGATCTGGCCGCTGTTCTGGGAGCATCGCGGCGGGTTCTTCTCCGCGCACTGCCGCTGCCACGCCGGTGGAGAGAACGTGTGGACCCTCGAGGAATCGCGGCCCGGCCCGGGATCCAGGCTCTAGAAGGGGTGGACCCGATCTTCGGGCCGCCTACGAGGCGGATTTCCTTCCAGACATCGGGTCGATCCTGTCAGACCCTTCTCCATCGATGAGCGACCTGGAAGCGGACGAGATGTTCATGGGCGAGGCCTTGCGACAGGCGATGCGCGCGTACGATGCCGGCGAGGTGCCGGTCGGTGCGGTCGTCGTGCGCGGCGGGAAGGTGATCGCGCGGGCCTGGAACCAGGTGGAGATGCTCAAGGACGCCACCGCCCACGCCGAGATGCTGGCGCTGACGATGGCCGAGGACGCCGTGGGCGATTGGCGACTGACCGATTGCACGCTCTACGTGACCAAGGAGCCGTGCCCGATGTGCGCCGGAGCGCTCGTCCACTGCCGGTTGGCGCGTGTGGTCTTCGGTGCGCCGGACGCCAAGGGCGGCGCGGCCGGCGGCGCCATGAACCTGCTCCAGTTCCCCACGCTGAACCACCGATGCGACATCACTCCCGGCGTGCGCGGCGACGAATGTGCCGGCGTCCTGAAGGCCTTCTTTGCCGAGCGCCGGGCGGAGAAGGGGGATTGATCGAGGGGCGCGCGAGACGAGCGATGCTTGCCGCGCCCGCAAGGCGTCCTACCGATGCTCTCGGAGGACCGTCAGCTGACGAGGAGCAGCGATACCTTCTCGCCGCTCTCGTTGCGGGCGAGCCCTTGGGCGCGGGGATCGTTCACCCGCTTGCCGTCCACGAGGAACTGATAGTGATGGCCTCCGTGACCGAGCGTGACCGAGAGCCCGAAGGAGCCGTCGTAGCCCTTCTTCATCGGATGGCTCGACGGGCTCCAGTCGTTGAAATCGCCGACGAGGAACACTTCCTTCGCCTGCGGGGCGAGGTGGATGAAATTGATGGGCTTCAACGTCGCCTTGGCCTGCAGGCGTTGCAGCGGGGAACTCGCGGGACGGAGCGGATGCATGTCGTTGACCATTGTGAACGTGTCGGTCGCGATATCGCTGTCCGGGTCGAGCGCGACATCGCGACGGGCTAAAAAGCCGAAGCCCGCGCGCCCCGCAAGCGGAAGTTGGCCGGCGGCCGGTTTATTTTCACCGGAGGCCCGGGACGGGGCCCGCACAAGTGCAAGTCGGTCGTTTCTGCAAGGCCTCTGCCCGTGCGCGATCCGTACGCTTTGGCTGCGATTTCCAAGGCCTGTTCCGGCGCGGCCCGGGCCTGCGGAAACCATGGCGAAGGAACGAGCCGCAACACCGGATGTCCAGCCCCCGTGGGCTCCTCGATACGACCTTGCGGTCAGGTCACTTCGCGCCCTGATCGATCCAAGCGCGCACCCGACCGACCTCTTCGGCGGTCAGCGCCTTGGGCATCTTGAAACCGCCCGGACCGCCCGGACCACCCGGTCCGCCTTGAGGGCGATCGCCGCCGCCTTTGCGTTCGCCGCCGGGACCACCCGGTCCGCCGGGTCCGCCGCGGCCGGGCTTGCGCTTGGGAGGCATCGTCTTCTCCTCGTCGAGACCCGAGATAGCGACGACGAGCGCGCTCTCCTTGCTCTTCTTGGGCACCACGACCTTGCCGTCCTCGCCGCCCTTCAGCACCGCGGCCAACGAATCGAGCCGGAGGTCGCCCTTCTGCTTGTTCTCACCGTGGCAGCCGGTGCAGGAGGCCTCGAACAAGGGTTTGATGTCCTTCTCGAAGGTCAGGCCTTTCTGGGAGGACGGAGGAGGCAGCTTGCTCAGGTCGGCATCAGCGGATGCGGAGCCGGACAGCGCGATGGCTCCGGCAAGGAACAGGAGAGAGGTGTGCTTCATGGGATGATGTCAGGTGACGCGATCTTGACCGGCGGGGTGGTGGAGCGGTTACGGAGCGATTCCAGGCCGGGGCAGAGCATCGTGCGGGCGGCGGTTCCCGCTTGAGCCGGCGTCCGCCCGCCGCGATAAAGCGCGTCTCCGATGAACATCTTCGAAGACCTCCAGTGGCGCGGCCTCGTGTCCGATTGCACCGATACCGAGGCGCTGCGGCAGCGGCTCGCGACGGGAGCGGTGACGCTCTACTGCGGGTTCGACCCCACGGCGGACTCGCTGCACGTCGGCAGCCTCGTGCCTTTGATCACGCTCCGGCGCTTCCAGGACGCGGGGCACATCCCCATCGCGGTCGCGGGCGGCGCGACCGGCAGCATCGGCGACCCGAGCGGCAAGACCGCCGAGCGCCAGCTGCTCACCAAGGAGAACATCGCTGCCAACGTCGCCGGCGTGCGCCCGCAGCTCGCACGGCTGCTCGATTTCACGGCCTCGCCCAACACCGCCCGTCTGGTCGACAACGCGGATTGGACGGACGGCATCAGCTTCATCGGTTTCCTGCGCGACATCGGGAAGCATTTCACGGTGAACCAGATGGTCGCCAAGGAATCCGTGCGCGCCCGGATGGAGGACCGGGAGGTCGGCATCAGCTACACGGAGTTCAGCTACATGCTGCTCCAGGCCTTCGATTTCTACGTGCTCTGCCGCGACCAGGGCTGCGACCTGCAGATCGGCGGCTCGGACCAGTGGGGCAACATCACCGCGGGCATCGACCTCATCCGCAAGAAGCTCGGCAAACCGGCGTTCGGACTGACCTTGCCGCTGATCACCAAGGCGGACGGCACGAAGTTCGGCAAGACCGAGTCGGGGACCGTCTGGCTCGACCCGCGCCGCACCAGCGTCTACCGCTTCTACCAGTTCTGGGTCAACGCGGACGACCGGGACGTCCTCCGCCATCTCAAGTTCTTCACCTTCCTCGGCCGCGAGGAGATCGAGGCGCTCGAAGCGCGGCACACGGCGGACCCCGGTGCGCGCGTCGCGCACAAGGCGCTGGCGAAGGCCGTCACCGACCTGCTGCACGGCGAGGCGGCGACGCTGGAGGCCGTCCGCGCGAGCGAGATCCTCTTCGGCGGCGGGCTCGACGGCATCGGCGAGGGCACGTTCGGCGACATCGTGGGCGAGGTGCCGACGAAGGACATCGAAGCCGCGAAGCTCGCCGGGCCCGGCCTGTCGCTGGTGGAGCTCTTCGTCCACGCCGGCCTCGCGCCCAGCAAAGGACAGGCGCGGAAAGATCTCGAGGGCGGCGGACTCTATCTCAACAACATCCGCGTCACGGACATCGCGGGATCGGCCACGGCCGCCGACCTGCTGTTCGGCAAGCACCTGCTGTTGCGGAAGGGCAAACGCAACTACGTCGTCGTCACCGCGCGTTGAAGGAGGACGTGCGTTTGGGATAGCCGGCCGTGCCTCCGCGGCATGGTTGTCCGGCGGGCCTTGGACCAACGTCATCGCATCCCGTAAAAAGAATCGTATGCGCACCCCCTTCCTCCGTTCCGCCCAGCGCGGCGCATTCACGCTCATCGAGCTGTTGGTCGTCATCGCCATCATCGCGATCCTCGCGGGCATGTTGTTGCCGGCGCTGGGCAAGGCGAAGGGCAAGGCGCTCGCGACCGCCTGCCTGAACAACCAGCGCCAGATGGGCCTCGCGACCCTCATGTATGTGGGGGACTTCAAGGCCTATCCGGGCGCGATCGACGCCCGCAACACGGTCGATGGCAAAGCCAACCCGGGATACTTCTCGTACATCTGGGTCAACCGGCTCTTCTCGCAGATGGGCACCAACCGGGCCGCGTTCTGGTGCCCGGCGAACAAGCCGGACTCGAAGTGGGACACGAACGTGAACAAGACCCTCAAGGGCCAGCTCGAGTACATCGGTTCGCCGGTCTTCTCGAAGGGCGCGGCCGCCTTCAGCTACGGCTACAACGATTGGGGGCTCCGCGCACCCGGCGCGCTGCCCCAGCTCGGCTTGGGCGGCGACATCGGCGTCGTCCCCGAGGTCCGGGAGAGCGCGGTCGTGTCGCCGAGCTCGATGATCATGTTGGCCGACAGCAAGACGGACGCCAGCTGGGACGGCAACATCGACCCCAAGGAGTCCGACCAATGGCCGGCGAAGCGCCACAACCAACGCAGCAACTTCATGTTCGCTGATGGCCATGCCGAATCCGCCCTACGCAAGGAGACCGTCAACCCGAAGAACGTCGATTGGCGGCGGCGTTGGAACAATGACAACGACCCGCACCTCGAGATCGGGAACTGGACGCCGGACGACGGGAAATCGAAGGACTGAACGGTCGCGGTTATCTGCGGAGCAGGCGGCCGGAGTTCCGACGCCTTCGTTGCCAACGCGCCCTTCGCTTGCGAACTTCGCCGGGTCATGGGTGCCCGAACCGAACTCCGAACCCTGCTCGCCAAGGCGTCGCCGTTGCGCTCCGGCGACCAGTTGGCCGGCCTTGCCGCACGGACCCAGGAGGAGCGCGTTCGGGCCCAGATGGAGCTCGCGGACACCGCGCTCCAGCGGTTCCTGGATGAACCCGTGGTGCCCTACGAGTCCGACGAGGTCACGCGGCTGATCGTCGACACGCATGACCAGGCGGCGTTCGCACCGGTCCGTGGCCTGAGCGTCGGGCAGTTCCGGGAACATCTGTTGGCCTACGGGACGGGGCCCGCCGAGCTTCGCGCCCTCGCTCCGGGCATCACGCCCGAGATGGCGGCCGCGGTGAGCAAGCTGATGGGCAACCAGGACCTCGTCCTGGTCGCGAAGAAGATCTCGGTGGTGACGCGTTTCCGGAACACCTTGGGCCTGCCCGGGCATCTCGCGGTCCGGCTCCAGCCGAACCATCCGACCGACGACCCGCGCGCCATCGCCGCGAGCACGCTCGACGGCCTGCTCATGGGCGCCGGTGATGCGGTCATCGGGATCAACCCGGCATCGGACAACGTCGCGTCGCTCGAGCATCTCGTGAGGCTGATCGACGAGTTGGTCACGACCTACGGCATCCCGACCCAATCCTGCGTGCTCGGCCACGTGACGACGCAGATCGCCGCGATCGCGCGCGGCGTGCCGGTGGACCTCGTGTTCCAGAGCATCGCCGGGACGCAGACGGCGAACGCCAGCTTCGGCGTCGACCTCAAGCTCCTCGGCGAGGCGCGCGCGGCCGCGTTGTCGCTCAAGCGCGGCACCGTGGGCGACGACGTGATGTACTTCGAGACCGGGCAAGGCTCCTGCCTTTCGGCCGACGCGCACCACGGCGTGGACCAGCAGACATTGGAGGCCCGGGCCTACGCGGTCGCGCGCGCCTTCTCGCCGCTGCTCGTGAACACGGTCGTCGGGTTCATCGGCCCGGAGTATCTCGCGGACGGCAAGCAGATCATCCGGGCCGGGTTGGAGGACCACTTCTGCGGCAAGCTGCTCGGCCTGCCGATGGGCTGCGACGTCTGCCACACCAACCACGCCGCCGCCGACCAGGACGACATGGATGTCTTGCTGACGCTGCTCGGCGTCGCCGGCGTGAACTACATCATGGGGGTGCCGGGAGCCGACGACATCATGCTCAGCTACCAATCCACGAGCTTCCACGACGCGCATTATGTGCGGCAGGTGCTCGGCGCGAAGCCCGCGCCGGAGTTCGCCGCGTGGTTGGAGCGGATGGGGATCTCGGGGGCGGACGGGAAACTGCGCGCCACCGCGGGGGATTCCGCGCTGCTCCGGCACCGGTTGCTCACCTCGTCCGCGCGCTGAAAACGCGCCGGGGTGTTTCCCGCTTGTGCGCGCCCGGGCGGTCCGCTTAATCGCGCGCCGTGCGATGCGCCGATCTGTTTCTCCTCTCCGCCTTGGCCATCGCCGTCGTCGCGGGATGCCGCACGACACCGGACGCGTCCGCCTCACGACCCGCGGCGTCCCCGGCGCCTCCGATGGAAGCCGTGGCCGTACCGATCGGACCTGCGCTCCAAGCCGCCCGTGATCCGCTGCCGGTCCCTGAAGCGACGGTGCCGCAGCCGGCGGCACCGGACGCGCCTCCGGAGGTCGTCGTCGCGCCGGTGGCCCCTCCGCAAGCGGTGTGGGTGGACTGGGCCGCATGGCTTGCCGAGCACGGCCAGCCTCCGGCCAAGGTCGTGCCCGGCAGCCAGCGCGCCCTGTGGGACGGCACCGCGGTGTATCTTGGCATCGGGCCGCGGACCCAGGACGGCCGGATCGAGGTGTTCCATCGCGACATCGAGAAGAACTTTGTCCCGTTGCTCGGCCCGGAGCCCGCGGTGCCGAAAACTCCGAGGCTCGTGGTCATCGATCCCGGCCACGGCGGCACCAACTCGGGCAGTCGCAGCATCGTCGGCAACGCCTATGAGAAGGAGCTCACCCTCGACTGGGCGCGACGGCTGAAGCCGCTGCTGGAAGCCCGCGGATGGGAGGTGCGGATGACGCGGTCCGAGGACACCAGCGCGGAACTTTCCGGGCGCGTCGCCATCGCGGAGCAGGCCGGAGCGGCGCTCTTCGTCAGCCTCCACTTCAATTCGGGCTTCCCCAACGCACAGGCGGCCGGTCTCGAGACCTATTGCCTCACCCCGCGGGGACTGCCGTCGAACGTCACGCGCGATTTTCCGGACGATGCCTCGCAGGCCTGGCCGAACAACGCGTTCGACGCAGCGAACCTCCGGTTGGCGTTCCGGGTCCATCGGCGTCTGCTCGCGGCGACCGGCGCCGCGGACCGCGGCGTGAAGCGTGCCCGGTTCATGGGCGTGCTCCGCGGACAGAACCGCCCGGCGATCCTCGTCGAAGGGGGCTACCTCTCGAACCCCGAGGAGGCCCGCAAGATCGGGACCCCGGCTTATCGGCAGAAGCTCGCCGAGGCGGTGGCCGGCGCGCTGGAATAGGTGTTTGCGCTTTTGCCGAGACCGGGCCGCTCACATGCTCCGCGCGTGAACAAACCAGTCCTCGTCACCGGCGGCGCCGGGTTCATCGGCTCGCATCTGACGGAGCGGTTGCTCGCCGACGGAGCGTCGGTGGTGGTCATCGACGACCTGTCCACGGGCAGCTTGGACAACCTTCGCGCGGTGGCCGGCCACCCGGGCCTGCGGGTGGTCGGGTCGAAGGTCTCCGAGTTCGCCGACCTCGCCGGCCTGGTCGCCGGATGCGGCTTCATCTTCCATCTCGCGGCGGCGGTCGGCGTCGAGTTGGTGGTGAGATCCCCGATCCGCACCATCGAGACGAACCTGCGCGAGACCGAAGCGGTCCTGGCCGCGGCCGCGCCGGCAGGCGTCCCCTTGTTGCTCGCATCGACCTCGGAGGTCTACGGCAAGAGCCCGAAGATGGTGTTCAGCGAGGAGGACGACCTGTTGATCGGGCCGCCGACGCTCGGACGCTGGAGCTACGCCTGCTCGAAGCTGATGGACGAGTTCTTGGCGCTCGCGCACATGCGGGAACGCGGCCTGCCGGTCACGATCGTCCGGCTCTTCAACACCGTCGGCCCGCGGCAGACCGGCCGGCACGGGATGGTGCTGCCCCGCTTCGTGGACGCGGCCAAGGCCGGCCGGCCGCTCCGCGTCTACGGCGACGGGTTGCAGACACGGTGCTTTTGTCATGTGGCGGACACGGTGGAAGCCTTGGTCCGGTTGCGAGCGTGCGACGCGGCCCGGGGCGAGGTCATCAACGTGGGCCACGACGAACCGGTGAGCATCCGCGAGTTGGCCGCACGGGTGATCCAGACGCTCGGGACCGGTTCGGTGGTCGAGTTCGTCAGCTACGAACAAGCCTACGCCCCCGGGTTCGAGGACATGAGGAACCGTCGCCCGGCGCTCGAGAAACTGGCCCGCCTGACGGGGTTCCGTCCGGAGCGTTCGCTCCAGGAGATCATCCAGCAGGTCGCTGCCACCCCCTCGGTGTAGGTCTCGCAGAAGGCGGCTCCGGTCGTACCGGGTCGGCTGCCTGCCTCGCCCACCTCGCCTCCTCAATGCGGCCGTCGGCCCGCGGTGAGGAAGTCGAGGTAGTAGACCAAGCGGTCCTTCATCTCCTTGCGGGAGACGATGGCGTCGATCAACCCGTGCTTCTGCAGGAACTCGGCCGTCTGGAAACCTTCGGGCAGCTCGGCTTGCGTGGTGTCCTTGATGACGCGTGCGCCGGCGAATCCGATGCCGGCCTTGGGCTCGGCGAGGATGAGGTCCCCGATGGTCGCGAAGCTGGCGATGACTCCGGCGTAGGTCGGGTCGGTCAGCACGGAGATATAAGGGAGCTTGTGCTTGGCGTGGTAGGCCAGCGCTCCGCAGGTCTTGGCCATCTGCATCAGGCTGAACATGCCCTCGTACATGCGGGCACCGCCGCTCGCCGAGATGATGACCACCGGGAGCCCCCGGTCGGTCCCGATCTCGATGAGACGGGTGAGCTTCTCGCCGACGACCGAGCCCATGGATCCGCCGAGGAAGGAGAAATCCATCACGCCGAGCGCGACCCGGTGGTGGCCGATCCGCCCGATGCCGGTGACGACGGCGTCCTTGAGCAGCGGCGATTTCTTCCGGTTGGCGGCGAGCTTGGACTCGTAGCTGGCGGCACCGGTGAACTGGAGCACGTCGACCGCCTCCATCTGGGCATCCATCTCCTCGAACGAGCAGGTCTCGACCAAGGAGTGGATGCGTTCGCGCGACGCGATCGGGAAGTGGTGCCCGCACTTCGGGCAGACCTTCAGGTTGTCGTCCAACTCCTTGTCGTAGATGAGCTCCTCGCACTCCGGGCAGCGGATCCAGAGCCCCTCGGGCATGTCGCGTTTGCGGGACTTCGGCGAGAGCTTCGGCTTGGTCAGGAAGGTCGTCTCCGGGCTCTTCGGCGGCGGCGTGACCGCCGGCTCGACCGGGTCGGTGACGACGGATTTTTTCTTGAGGGCTCTGGAAGGCATGGACTCAGGCCGTGGTGGCGGCTTCGGCGGCAAAGGGGATAACAGGCCGGAAGGACCTTGGCCAGCGTGAGGAATCCGGAGCAGGCAAGGACCGGTCTCTCCACCGCGGCCTTGGGCGGATGCGGCCGTTCACAGTCCGCCGAAACGGCGGTGGCGTCGGGCGTACTCCTCGAGGGCCTCGAAGAGCTGGGCCTTCCGGAAATCCGGCCAGAGGGTCTGCGTGACCACGAATTCGGCGTAGCTGATCTGCCAGAGCAGGAAGTTGCTCACGCGCATCTCTCCGCTGGTCCGGATGAGCAGGTCGGGGTCCGGAAAATGACGGGTGTAGAGATGCTCGGCCAGCACGCGCTCGTTGACCTCGGCGGCCTCGATGGCTCCGGCCTTGACCTTGCCGGCGATGGCGCGGACGGCCTCGACGAGCTCGGTGCGGCCTCCGTAGCTCAGCGCGAGCACGAGCGTCAGGCCGTTGTTCTTGGCCAGAGCCGCCTTGGTCTTCTCGAGCTGGAGCTGCACGGCCTCGGGCAACCGCCAGATCTGCCCGATCGCCTCGAGGCGGACGTTGTTGCGGTTCAGCTCGCCGATCTCGTTCTTCAGGAACCGGGCAAGGTACTTCATCAACATGTCCACCTCGTCCTTGGGCCGGTTCCAGTTCTCGACCGAGAAGGCGTACAAGGTGAGGTACTTGATGCCGGCCTCGCCGGCGGCTCGGACGATGGCTCGGACGGATTCGACCCCGATGCGGTGGCCTTCGACGCGCGGGAGGTGCCGCTGTTTCGCCCAACGCCCGTTGCCGTCCATGATGACGGCGACATGCTGCGGCAGGTTGGCCTGCGCGGCGGGGGACAGCTTGGGTTCGGCGCTCAAGCGAGGTCGTGGCCGTGTTCCGCGCCCACCGATCCCAAGCGGGCGCCCGGGTCGGGACCCTCCGGTCGGTCAAGGCGCGGAACGCTCACAGGAACATCGTCTGCTCGCGGGCGGGGCCGACGCTGGTGATCGTCAGCCGCGCGTTGGTGAGCTGTGCGAGCGTGAGCAGATAATGCTGGCAGTTCACCGGAAGCGCATCCCAGGTCGTGATCTGTTCGGTGGATGTCTGCCAGCCCGGGAACTCCTGGAACACGGGCTCGCAGCGGGCAAGGATCTCGCAATCGGCCGGCACGTGGTCGATGATCCGACCGTCGACGCGGTACGCGGTGCAGACCTTGATGTTCTTGAGCGAATCCAGCCCGTCGACGTTGGTGATGGCGAGCTCGTCGATGCCGTTGACCATGGCGGCGTGCCGGGTGGCGACGGCGTCGAACCAGCCACAGCGGCGGGCGCGGCCGGTGGTCGCGCCGAACTCGCGTCCCATGCCGTGCAGCATGTCCGAGATCGTCGCGTCCTCGGTGGGTAGCGGTCCTTCGCCGACGCGGGTGGTGTAGGCCTTCATCACGCCGACGACGCGGTCCATGCGGTTCGGCGGGACGCCGGAACCGGTGCAGGCGCCGCCGGAGGTCGTGTTCGACGAGGTGACGAACGGATAAGTGCCGTGGTCGAGGTCCAGGAAGGTTCCTTGGGCCCCCTCGAAGAGCATGTTGGCATGCCGGCGGGTCGCCTTGTGCAGGTAGAGGACCGTGTTGGTGACGAACGGGCGCAGGCGGTCCGCGGCCTTCGTGTAGTCGGCGAGCAACGGGTCGTAATCGATCGTATGCGCGCCGAGCGCCTTGAGCACCTCGTTGTTCTCGTCGAGACGCTCGCGGAGCTTCGCGGGGAATCGGGCGGCGTTGATGAGGTCGATGACGCGCAGGCCGACGCGCGCGGCCTTGTCGCCGTAGGTCGGGCCGATCCCGCGCTTGGTCGTGCCGATCTTGGCGTTGCCTTTGCGGACCTCGCGCTGGCCGTCGAGCTCGCGGTGCCACGGGAACACGATGTGGGCGGTCTCGGAGATGAGCAGGTTCTTGGGCGACACGGCGACACCGAGCTTTTCTAGGCCGTCGATCTCGCCGACCAGGTTCACTGGATCGAGCACGACGCCGTTGCCGACCACGCAGATCTTGTCCGGCCGCAGGATCCCGCTGGGGATGAGGTGCAGGACATATTTGACGGGCCCGACGTAGACGGTGTGCCCGGCGTTGTTGCCGCCCTGCGTGCGGACGACGATCTCAGCCTGTTCGGTGAGGACGTCGATGATCTTGCCTTTGCCTTCGTCGCCCCATTGGGCGCCGACGAGAATCGTGTTGGCCATGTGTGTGTGCGCGGTGCGTCGGCAACAAAAATGCCCCGGAGGTAAACTCGGGGCAGCGGAAGCCGGTATTTACTCGGGGAACCTAGAGAGCGTCCACCCGGCGAGTCAATCGCCGCGTCACCGCGAGGAAACGGTCCTGGCTTGGACGAAGCGGATGAGCCCTGCCTTGCCGCCGGTGCACCTGCCTTCGACCACGACCTCGGTGCCGACGTTGGCGAACGTGACGCGCTGGTTGCCGCGTTCGCCGACGACCCGGGTGCGGTCGCCGGTGAGGTAGACCTTGCCGAAGCGGTCGTCGGGCGAGACCGCGCATTCGAGCGCCGCGGATCTCCCCGGCAACCGGAAGATGACGAGGTACGGCGCGGTGAACATGGCCTTGTCGAGCTGCGCGATGACCCCTCGGACGCGGAACTTGCGCCCGGCGTAGCGGGCTTCCGCCGCAACGGGGTCGGTCTCGTAATGGTTGAGCAGGTCGATGACGGAGACCTCGGCGCCCGGGGCGAGCGCCGGCAAGGTGCTCGCGGCCGGTGTCGGCGGCGCTTTGGCGACGGCTTGCTCGACCTCGGGCGGCACCCAGGCTGTGGGACGCTCGGGAGCGGTGATGCGGGAGCGGGCCAGTTCCGCACGAGCGGCAGCCAGTTCGCGCTCCAGGCCGGGCACCTTGGCCGCTTGGTGTTCCAGTTCAGCCAAGCGCGATCTCTCGATGGCGACCGTCTCCGCGACGGCAGGGCTTCCGCCCAAGAGGACGGCGAGCAGGAGCGGACGGAAGGGGGATCTCATGGCAAGGGGTGGCACGAAAAAGGCCGGCTCCGGTGACGGAGCCGGCCTGTCGTGCCGTTGGGGGCCTAGAACTTCTTGCTCGCCTGGACGTACCAGAAGCGACCGCGCAGGTCATGCGTGTCGCGGTCGTACTTGTCGGCGAAGGAGCCTTCGACCAGCGGCGGGCGCTCGTCGGTGACGTTCAGGACGCCGGCGGTCAGCTTGGTCTTGTCGAGCCAGCCGGAGGTGAACTTGTAGCTCGTCTGGAAGTCGAGGGTGACCTGGGCCTTGACCTCGCGGTCGAAGCCCGCGACCACGTCGTCGAGATAGGCGCCGATGTAGTTGAGCGTCGGGCCGACCTCGAAGTTGCGGTACGCCCAGAACAAGCTGGTGTTCCCCTTGATGCGCGGCAACGAGCCGAGGCCGAACCCGGCTTCGGGCTGCGAGAAGTCGCCGAGACGGTCGCG
The DNA here is from genome assembly GCA_903916195.1 of uncultured Verrucomicrobiota bacterium. Classification (GTDB taxonomy): domain Bacteria; phylum Verrucomicrobiota; class Verrucomicrobiia; order Limisphaerales; family UBA9464; genus CAIVQB01. The sequence goes on from CAIWVP010000081.1 coordinate 30,464, forward strand.
GATGCCGCTCCCCGGGATGTTCTCCTGGTCGAAGCGGTAGAAGTACGAGAACACCGTGGTGGACGTGAAGGTCCCGGCGGTGTCGGTCGCCAGCACGTAGGAGACGCTGCCGTCGAACCCTTCGACGATGCGCTTCGACAGGTTGAGCGTCGGAGCCGTCAAGGTGTTGTAGGTGTAGGTCGCCGGATCGTAGTTGATCAAGCTCGAATAGAGCGCCCCCGGGTTGGTGGGGCCGCCCGTGCGGTAGTTCTCGTCGATGATGAACTGGTCGACGGAACCAGCGACGTTGGACTGCTCCAAGCGGAACCAGTCGACACCGAAGGTCACCGTCTTGAGCGCCGGCGGGGTGTAGACGATGCTGGCCGTGAGGTTCTTGGCCGTGGCCGGCTTCAGGTTCGGGTTGCCCGTGTAGAACGTATCGATCTGTTCAAGGACCGGGTAGTCGTTCTCGGTGATGACGCCCTTCTTGATCAGGTCGCGACGGACCGGGTTGATGAGCTCAGGAAAGCTCTCGGCCGACGGCGTGTAGAGATCGGAGAACGCCGGTGCGGTGAACGATTCCGAGTAGGAACCGCGCAGCGCCACGGACTTGTCCGCCAACGGCTGCCACAGGAAGCCGATCTTCGGGGTGTACTGCGTCCCGAAGTCCGAGTAGTCCTCGTAACGGCCCGAGTGGTTCAGCTCGAAGTAGTTCCCGCCCGGGAAGTTGAAGTCGTTGCCCAAGATGGGGATCTTGAGCTCGTAGAACACGCCGTTGACATCGCGACCACCAGTGTAGGGCTTCGCGGAGTTGAAGCCGACGACATCGCCGTTGATGAGCGAGCCATCGGGTCGGTAGTCGCGCGTCTCTTCACGATGTTCGGCGCCGACCACGAGCTGCACCGGGCCGCCTGGAAGGTCGAACAATTCGCCGAACACCTTCCCGTCGATGGAGAACAACCGGTCCTTCGTGAAGGTGTAGTGGTCGAGCCGGATGGCGTCGAGCACCGCCGGGCTGTTCGCTGCGTTGCCGAAGGGGTTGAACGCCGTGGCCGGGTTGGTGGAGTTGATCGCCGCCTCGAGGCCGTTGCGGCTGATGTCGTTGCCCTGGAGGTTCACGCCGTTCTGCGTGGTGTAGAGGGCCGCCGTCTCCCATCCCCAGCTGCTGTCGCCGATCTGGCCCTTGAAGCCGCCGGTGAAGCGGAAGATGTCGTAGTCGATGGAGTCGACGCGCGGCCCGAGTTCGGCCGGCCGGTACGCCATCGTGGTGATGGGGATGCCGAACGGGTTGTACGGGTTGCTCGCCGGGATCACGATGCCGTTCGGGCTGGTGAGCGTCGTCTGGTTCGCGAACACAATCGGCGTCGGCGCCAACTGGTTGTAGCTGTAGGACTTCGTGTAGAAGGCGTCGGTGAAGAACTTCAGGTGCTCGCCGAACAGGGCATGTTCGGCGTTGCCGAAGATGCTGTAGCGTTCGGAATCACGGATGGCCGGGGTGTATAGCGGGAACGGAAACCGGTCGGTCGTGCCGGTGTAGGCGGAGTAATCCGCGAGGCTCTTGCCGGTGGTGCCCGGCGCGCCGCGATAGACCAAGCCGCCGGCCGGGATGATGTCGGCGGGATCCGACCCCGCCGAGGTGCGCACGCGGCCCGGGTTGCTGGTGCCCGACGTGTTGTTCGGGTCGCTCAGGTCGGGCAACGAACGGTCCCGGTCGCGGCTGTACAGCGAGTTGGCCCGGTAGTAGGTGCCCCCGATGAGCACGGAGGTCTTCTCCGTCGAGGAACCGAGGATGAAGCTGTAGCGCTGCTCGGCGGCGTCGGTCGAAGTGGTGTTGCCGTAGGACGCATCGAACTCGGCACCGTTGAAATCCTTCTTGAGGATGATGTTCACCACGCCGGCGACCGCATCGGCGCCGTACAGGGAAGAACCGCCATCTTTCAGCACCTCGATCCGCTCCACCGCGCCGAACGGGATGGCGTTGAGGTCCTGGTTCGCCGTGCGCCGCCCGTTGACGAGCACCAAGGTGCCGCCCGGGATGCCGCGCAACGCGATCGCCGAGGTTCCGTCGCCGCCGTTGCCTTGCGAGAGGCCGTAGTTGCCGCCGCCGATCGCCGTGGGCGTCTTGCGGAGGACCTCGTCGATGGTGCGGGCACCGCTGCGTTGGATGGCCTCCGGGGTGATGATGTCGACCGGCGCGGCGGTGACCGTCTCGGCCGTCGGGATCAGCGATCCGGTGACGACCTGTTTCTTCATCTCCGTCGGGGAGGCGCCCGAGGTCGCCTGCGCGAAGAGCGCGGGCGTGGCGATGAGTTGGGCTCCTAGGCCCACTACGAGCGCGCGACGGAAGAGTTCTACGCGTCCCAGTTGGTTGGTGTGGTAGTTCATTTGTTGGCGTCTACTATCCCGGGTGTGGTTAGAGCGTCGGGAGATTCGTAGCTATAAAACGCCGAAACCCCGGGGAGACAAGCACAATTCCGTCACCCGAACGTCGATTACTTTCGCTTGATGGGGGCCGACCGCAGGAAAGAGGCGGTTCATCGGTCCTCTTGGCCCGGTCCCGGTGCATCGGCCGCCGGTGACGGAACCGCTGTTGCCGGTTCCCCTCCGCGGGGGGGCTTTACAATCGGCCGGCCTTTTCCTTGGTGGTTCCGCATCGTCTAGATGCCGACTTGGGAGCGATTCTCTCGGTGCCCGTTTCTTCGGGGCAACTCAGCCAACCGGGCGGCTGGAAAACAAGGCTCGACACCCCGGATGCCGTTTCCTAACGTCGGCGTCTCGATTAACGGAATACATTACCGGGCGGCACGAGCTGCCCGACACCGGATCATTATGCAAGAAAAGTCCAAGACCATCGGCGAGTTCAAGACGCACGACAAAGACACCGGTTCGACCGACGTCCAAGTCGCACTGCTCACGCACCGCATCAACTCGCTCTCCGAACATCTCCAGAAGAACAACAAGGACAACAGCTCGCGCCGCGGCCTCCTCATGATGGTGAGCCAACGCCGCCGGTTGTTGAACTACCTCCAGAAGACGGACGAGGCCCGTTACAAGGCCATCACCGCCAAGCTGAAGCTCCGTAAATGAACTTTCTGAAGCCGGGCCCAGTGCCCGGCTTCGCTTTTTGGCCGGTACGGTCCCACGATGGGACCGGGATTCCGTTCGGGACGCACGCGGCGTCCATCTCCGGCCTTCCCAAAACCCCAAGCTGCGTCGCCAAGTAAACAATCGCCCGGACAGGCCCGGGAAATTTCATTGAGCTACCGCCACGTCCGTAACGAAGGACAGCGGGCGGCGGCTGACTGAAGTTCCTCTGGGCCGACGGGCAAAGTCCGTATATGCCCGAGAAAATCATCATCCCCATCGGCGGTCAGGATCTCATCATCGAGACCGGCCGCTACGCCAAGCAAGCCGACGGTTCCGTGACCGTCCAACTCGGCGAGACCATCATCCTCACCGCCGCCTGCGCCGCCTCCAAGGCCAAGCCTGGCCAGGAGTTCTTCCCGCTGACCGTCGACTACCGCGAGCGCGCCGCTGCCGCGGGCCGTTATCCCGGTGGATATTTCAAGCGCGAAGGCCGCCCTTCCGAGAAGGAGATCCTGACCTGCCGTCTGACCGACCGGCCCATCCGCCCGTTGTTCCCGAAGGGCTACTACTGCGAGGTCCAGATCCAATCGATCCTGATGTCCGCGGACGGCTCGAACGACGCCGACATCCTCTCGATCCTCGGCGCCAGCGCCGCGCTCACCGTGTCCGACATCCCGTGGGCCGGCCCGTTGGGCGCCCTCCGTGTCGCCCGCGTGAAGGGTGAGTTCGTCGCCAACCCGACCCACGAGCAGCAGGCCGAGTCCGATCTCGACCTCATCTACGTCGGCAACGAGCAGGACGTGGTGATGTACGAGGGCTCGGCCAACGAGATCACTGAAGTCGACTTCATCGCCGCGCTCAAGTTCGCGCACGAGCAGTGCCAGCCGATGATCGCGGCGCAGAAGGAGCTCCAGGCCAAGGCCGGCAAGCCCAAGCGCACCGTCAACGTCACCGTGGTGCCGGAAGAGATCCTCACCGAGGCCAAGGCCCTCGCCGGCGACCGCATCGTGCCCGCTCTCCTCACGCACCAGAAGCTGGCGCGCGAGGCCGCGGTCAAGGGCGTGTTCGACGACGTCGGCGTCAAACTGGTCGCCAAGTTCGGGGCCGACAAGGTCACCGACTTCGTCCTCAAGGACGCCCAGTACTACATCCAGAAGGAAGCCGTCCGCGGCCTCATCCTCGATCACGGCAAGCGCCTCGACGGCCGCAGCCCCGACGCCATCCGGCCGTTGGAGAGCACCGTCGGCATCCTGCCGCGGGCCCACGGCAGCTCGATGTTCCAGCGCGGCGAGACGCAGGCGGTCTGCCTCGCGACCCTCGGCACGAGCGACGACATCCAGAACTTCGATTCCTACACCGGCGGCGAGACGAAAAAGCAGTTCATCCTGCATTACACGTTCCCGAACTTCTCCGTCGGCGAGACCGGTCGCATCATGGGGCCCGGCCGTCGCGAGATCGGCCACGGCGCGCTCGCCGAGCGTAGCGTCCGCCCGATGATCCCGCTCAAGGACTACCCGTACGCCCTGCGCGTCACCTCCGAGATCCTCGAGTCCAACGGCTCCTCGTCGATGGCCTCCGTCTGCGGCGCGACCCTCGCGCTCATGGACGCCGGCGTCCCCATGACCCGCCCGGTCGCCGGCATCAGCATCGGCATCTGCACCGAGTACGCCGCCGACCATTCCATCGCCCGCTATAGCCTGCTCACCGACATCATCGGCTGGGAGGACGCGTTCTGCGACATGGACTGCAAGATCGCCGGCACGACCGACGGCATCACCGGCTTCCAGCTCGACCTCAAGCTCAAGGGCCTCCCGCTCGCGATCATGATCGAGACCATCGAGAAGGCGCGCCTCGCCCGTCTCGAGATCCTCAAGCACATGGCCGTGACGCTGCCCGCGCCGCGCACCGAGCTGAGCAAGTATGCCCCGCGCATCGTGGTGATCAAGATCAACCCCGAGAAGATCGGCGCCCTCATCGGGCCCGGCGGCAAGAACATCAAGCGCCTGGTCGATGAGTCCGGCTGCGAGATCAACATCGAGGACGACGGCACCGTCAAGATCTTCTCGGTCTCCGCCGAAGGCATGGAGATCGCCCGCCAGGCGATCGAAGGCCTCGGTGCCGAGATCGAGATCGGCAAGATCTACAAGGGTCGCGTCGTCACGATCAAGGAGTTCGGCGCGTTCGTCGAGGTGTTGCCCGGCCAGGATGGATTGGTGCACGTCAGCGAGCTCTCCAACAAGCGAGTGGACCGGGTCGAAGACGTCATCAAGATGGGCGATGAGATCTGGGTCAAATGCCTCGGCGTCGACGAGAAGGGCCGCGTCAAACTGTCCCGCAAGGCGGCGATGGAAGAGCGCGGTGAGATCGTCGCCAGCGGCGATGCAGCCCCGGCCGAGAGCGGCGAAGCCCGTCGCGAAGGCGGCGGCGAGGCCCGTCCGGAACGGAGCGAGCGCGGCGGCGACCGGGGTGGTCGTGGCGGCGAGCGCAGCGCCGGCGGCGAACGCGGTGGCGACCGGGGTGGTCGTGGCGGCGAGCGCGGTGGTGGCGGCGAGCGCGGCGGCGACCGGGGTGGTCGCGGCGGCGAGCGCGGCGGGGACCGCAGCGGCGCGAAGCGCGAAGGCAGCCCTGAAGACAAGGCCGCGGCCGCGTCCAAGGCGGAGCCCGGCAAGGTCTATCGTGCGAAGGTCGTCTCGATCAAGGATTTCGGCGCGTTCGTCGAGTTCTTGCCCGGTTGCGAAGGCCTCGTGCACGTCAGCGAGCTCGCCAACTTCCGCGTGAAGAAGGTCGAGGACATCGTCCAGCTCGGCGACGAGATCACCGTCAAGTGCCTCGGTGTCGACGAGAAGAACCGCGTCCGTCTCAGCCGCAAGGCCGCGATGGAAGAGCGTGAACAGCAGGAGAACGGCGGCGCTGCAGCGGCTCCGGCTCCTGAGGCTCCGGCCTCCGAGAGCCCGGCGGCGCAGGACTGATCCGTCCTGACACGATCAACACGAAACGGCGGGCCTTCATCGGCTCGCCGTTTTGTTTTCGCCAGGCCGCCGTAAGGCAGGGATCTACAGGCGGGTAGCCCGGCCTCCGATTCGGTGGATCGCCGACTTCGGTCCTCCGGCCCATTTCCGGTCCGGTTTCCTGCAGACTTGACTGTCCGCGATCCGCTAAAAGGTATCCATACCGGCTGGATAGAACGGATTGCCGCGCTGTTCATTTGTCTGCTTCCGCCTTCGCCGGGTTAAAAAGCACAGTGAACGATAACGCGGACCGGCAGCGTCTCGCGGAATCCGTCCGTCCGGATTCCCAAGAGGCGTTCCGCGAGATCGTCCGCAGGCACTTGGCCCCTGTGCATCCGGCTGCCGTGAGGAGGGGCGTCGACCGTCACTTGGTGGCGGATCTCGCCCAAGGTGTCTTCGCCGCGCTCGCCCGGCCGGAGGATCCTCGCAAGTCCGCGCGGTGATCGCCGGCGGGTTGCATCGCACCGCCCAGGACCTCGCGGCCTCAGGCGTCCGCACCGAGATCCGGCGACGCGCCCGGGAACACGAAACCGCCGCCCTGCGGACGTTTTTCCACGGACACCGCGTGGGTCTTCGAGATCGAGCTCCTCGGGATTCCTCTGGCGAAGGAGGAGTGACCGTAGGACACCGATGCCGGTATCTCCGTTTGTGACGCCGCCGGACAAAGACCGCCCAGGTTACCCCCAAGTTGTTCAGGCTTTGCCTTGACCCGATTTCCTCCGCGCCGCCATCGTCCGCGCTGTGCTTTTGGGCACGCTCCATGTTTGCGCAACTCAAAGGTCTCTTCTCTAACGACATCGGGATCGACCTCGGTACGGCGAACTCGCTCGTCTACGTGCGGGACCAGGGCATCGTGCTCCGGGAGCCATCCGTGGTCGCCATCCAGGCCGGCACGACCAACGTGCTGGCGGTGGGTGAAGAGGCCAAGCGCATGCTCGGGCGCACCCCGGGCAACATCGTGGCCATCCGTCCGATGAAGGACGGTGTGATCGCGGACTTCGAGATCACCGAAGCGATGCTCCGGCACTTCATCCAGAAGGTGCACCATCGGAAGCTGATCGCCCCGCGCGTCGTCGTGGCGGTGCCCAGCGGCATCACCGAGGTCGAGAAGCGCGCGGTGAAGGACTCGGCCACGCATGCCGGGGCCCGCGAGGTCTACCTCATCGAGCAGCCCATGGCATCGGCCATCGGCGTCGGTCTCCCGGTCCACGAACCGGCCGGCAACATGATCGTGGACATCGGCGGCGGCACCTGCGAGATCGCGGTCATATCGCTCGCCGGCATCGTGTTCAGCCGGAGTGTCCGGGTGGGCGGCGATGAATTCGACGACACGATCGTCGCGCACCTGAAACGTGCACATAATTTGATGATCGGCGAACGCACCGCCGAGGAGATCAAGATCCGTATCGGCTCCGCGGCCCCGCTCGAGCAGGAACTGACCATGGAGGTGAAAGGCCGCGATCTCGCGGCCGGTCTCCCCAAGACGGTCATCGTCCGCTCGGAAGAGATCCGCGAAGCCCTCCAGGAACCGCTTTCCAGCATCCTTGAGTCCGTCCGCATCACCCTGGAACGCTGCCCGCCTGAGCTCTCGTCCGACCTGGTCGACCGAGGCATCATGATGGCGGGCGGTGGCGCCCTGCTCCGTAATATCGACCGGATGATCGCGAAGGAGACGGGACTTCCCGTCCACATCGCCGACGATCCGTTGACCGCGGTCTGCACGGGCACAGGGAGGGTGTTGCAGGAGCTCAGCTTCCTGAAGCGCGTCGCCTCGAGCTCGACGTCCTGATCTCTTCGGCCCCGCGTTCGCCCCGATCGGATCGGAGCGAACTTTGTCCAAACGCGCACATCATCTGGCGATCGGCACCGTGGCGGTGCTCGCTTTGGTCGTCTTGAACCTGCCCCCGGCAACGGCGGGCCGGGTCAAGCTGGCTTTCGCCGGCCTGTTCCTGCCCCTTTTCGGCATCGCCGGCAGCGGCCAGTCCTTCGTTGATCGCGCCAGCTATGCGCTGTTCACCCGTTCCACGCTCATCTCGGAGGTCGAGCGCCTGGGGAAAGAGAACGCCGACCTCCGCCTCGCCGCGCTCCAGGCCCAGGGCGCGATGACCGAGAACGCCCGTCTCCGGGCATCGCTCGGTTGGACGCCCAAGGCGCCTTGGAAGCGTCGCGCCGCCCGCGTCGTCGGACGCGAACCGACGACGTTCTGGCGCAACATCAACATCGACGTCGGCGCGCGCGACGGGATGCTGGTCAACCAAGCGGTGCTCACCGGCGACGGCCTCGTCGGGCGCATCCGCGAGGTCGGCCCCACGCAGAGCCAGGTCGCGCTCATCGGCGACCCCGATTGCGGCGTGTCGGTCATCATCGCCGAGACGCGCGACAACGCGGTGATCCAGGAGGCCCGATCGGCCGCGATCGGCGACGGCTACGTCACGCTGCGCACGCTCCAGAACAGCCCGGAGATCCTCGCCGGCCATCTCGTGCTCACCAGTGGTCTCGGCGGCGTCTTCCCGCGCGATATCCCGGTCGGCCGCATCGTGGACACCCGGTCGGTCGGTGGCGGCCTTTACACCGAGGCCCGCGTCAAACTCGCCGCGAATCTCAACCGCCTGGAAGAAGTCTGGGTCCTCACGCCATGAAACGGACGACGATGGACATCGGATCGAGGACGAAGGAAGGCCCCCAAGCCGTTGTAGTCGTCTCCCGGGCCGGCATCCGGCCGGGTGCCTTATCCGCATGAACTGGTTGCCGAACACCCTCCTGTTCTTCGCCGCCTGGCTGGCGGTGTTCGCGCAGACGCAGTTCGCGCCGGTCGCGGGGCTGCTCGGCGCGCCGCTGTGCATCGTGCCGGCGCTGGTCGTGTATGCCGCCTTGACGAGCAACATCGCCGTGATGACCGGGCTGGTGCTGTTCGCCGGGATGGCGATCGATTCGCTCTCCGCGAACCGGGTCGGTGTGAGCCTGCCTCCGCTCTTCGTCGTCGGGTTCCTGGTCCACGCCCGACAGCATCTCATCCTGCGCGACCAGGTCTACGCGCAGGTCTGGCTCGGGATCGGCGCCGGCTGGGCCGTGCCGCTGGGCACGCAGACGCTGCTCTCGATGGTCCGCCCGGAGCCGATCAGCGGATGGCCGACGCTCTGGCACCTGGTCTTCGGCGCCGCGCTGAACGGCGCGATGTGCCCGCTCTGCTTCGTGCTGTTCGGCCGCCTGCGCGACGCGTTCGATTACCGACCGGTGGTGGAATCCAGTTTCCGGCCGGACCGCCAGATCAAGCGAGGCAGGTCATGAAGGTCCTCGTCATGACATCGTTTCCGGGCGGCGCGCCGGTCCGGCCATGTTTGAACGGCCCCGGTTTCCGTCTGTCCATCCGCGCGTCCCGCGCGCATCCCGGCGGACAGACCCCATCGTCCGCCATCCGTTCCTGACGTGCTCGTCTTCGACCAGCTCAACAAAGGAGACCGCAACCTGCGCATCGTCGCATGGGCCATGCTGGCCGGATTCCTCGCGCTCGCGGCGCAGCTCTGGCGGCTCCAGGTCTTCTCGGCGGACCGCTACCGCGCGACGCAGCTGACCCAGAGCTTCAAGACGGTCCGCATGCCGGCGCTGCGCGGCAAGATCCTCGACCGCCACCGGAACGAGCTGGTCGGGAACGTACCGCGGTTCCGGCTCGACCTCTACCTCCACGAACTGCGGCCGCAGTTCAAGGCGGAGTACCAGAAGATCAAGCAGCAGGTCTTGGTCGCCAAGCGGGGGGCGGTGGGCGGCGAGGCGGCGCCGGAGGAGAACTTCCTCGCGCACCTCCTCTCGAAGTTCCGCAAGCACAAGAACGCCGCGCGGTTCACCAGCGACGAGGTCGCGGCGATGGAACGGCGCGCGCGCTTCCTCGTCGTCAGCAACACTGTCGCCGCGGTCGGCGCCCGCATGGGCCTGTCGCTGCCGCTGAACGAGGAGGCGCTCCAGCGGCATTATCTCCAGCGCCGGTTCCTCCCGCTCTCGGTGCTGCCCAACTGCACGCCGGCGCAGGTCGCGTTCGTCACCGAGCAGGGCGGGAGCATCCCGGGCGTCGCCTTGGAACAGGTCGCCGTCCGCAGTTATCCGAACGGACCTCTGGGCGTGCATCTCCTCGGTCATCTGAGGCGTGACGATGGCGAGGGCGAGGACGACAGCTCCTTTGATTACCGTTTGCCCGACTACGTCGGCGGAATCGGCCTCGAGCAATCGTTCGACCGCGAGCTCCGCGGCGTGCCCGGCGCGAAGAGCATCCTCGTCAACAGCGCCGGTTATCGCGCGCGACAGGCCGAGGAGGTCCTCACGCCCGCGCAGCCCGGCCAGAACCTCGTGACCACCCTGGATCGCGACCTCCAGAAAGAGGTCGAGAAGGCGCTGAACTCCGTGAAGGCCGGCGACGAGCGCGGCGCGGTCGTGGTCATGGACCCTCGCAACGGCGACGTGCTCGCGATGGCCTCGGCCCCGGCGTTCAACCCGGTCGAGTTCATCGACGGCGTCAGCTCGGCCCGCTGGACCAACTTCTTCATGGCCGAGCCGTGGCGTCCGATGTTCAACCGTGCCACCTACGGCGAATACGCCCCGGGCTCGATCTTCAAGATCATCAACGCGCTCGCGCTGCTCGAGAACGGGCTGGATCCCGCCGAACTGTTCACCGTGGGCGCTGATCCGGCCCGGCCCGGCCGCAGCGCCTATCACCTCGGTCGGCGCAAGATCGAGGACACCGCGCCGCCTGGCGAATACGATTTCCGCCGCGCCTTCATCCGGTCGAGCAACAGCTACTTCATCGACCACGGGCTCAAGCTCGGTTGGGAGAAGCTCCTCGCCATGGGGCATCATTTCGGCCTCGGCGAGCACACCGGCATCCGCATCGGCGAGGAGGCGGACGGCGATTTCCCCACCTTCTCCGCGGTGCAATCGGGCCGGTGGAAGCAAGGAAGCAGCCAAGGCGTCTTGGCCGATGTCAGCATCGGTCAGCAGATCACGGTCACCCCGGTCCAGATGGCCGTCATGCTCTCCACGGTGGCGAACGGCGGCAAGGTCTTCTGGCCGCGGGTCGTGGACCGGCTCGAACCTGCCGACGTCCTCTCCGAGGAGCCGACCGTCAACGTGAAGCCCGGTCAACTGCGCGACCGCATCGAGCTGCCGCAGCGCGTGTGGGACCTCGTCCGTGCCGCGATGCGCGACGACGTGCTCGACAACGAGGGCTCCGGCAAGGCGTCCCGGCTGAAAGACTTCGCGGTGTGCGGCAAGACGGGCACGGCGGAGATCAAGGGCAACGGCCGCAAGGACAAGGTGACCTGGTTCGCCAGCTTCGGGCCCTACGAGGCGCCGCGCTACGTCGTCATCGTGATGGTCGAGAGCGGCGGATCCGGCGGCGGCACCTGCGCGCCGGTGGCCAAGCAGATCTACCAGTACCTGCAAGGGCGCGAGCAGGGGACGGTGAAAGGGCTGGCGAGGAACTGATATGTTCGCCCCCTCCCTCAACCGCCGCGAACCGCGCATCCAATGGGCGATGTGGAGCGCTGTCCTGGGGCTGATGCTCATCGGCACGGCGTTCATCTTCTCGGCGACCGGCGATTCGGACGCGGCCGCCAACCTGCCGTGGTGGCGCTACCGGGCTTTCGGACATGTGCTGGCTTCCGTCGCCGGCATCGCGGTGGTCTCCGGCCTGTGCCTCGTGGAGTACGGCCGGTTGGCGCGTTGGGCGCTCGTGGCCTACTGGGCGAGCATCGTGCTGCTCGTCTGCGTCTTCTTCTTCGGCGCGTCGCGCAACGGCGCGAAACGGTGGCTCGACCTCGGGCCGGTGCAGTTCCAGCCGAGCGAGTTCGCCAAGCTCGCGTTCCTCTTCGCCCTGGCGAACTTCCTCTCTCGCCCGGCCGACGAGCTCCGGCTGCCGGGCAACTTCCTCAAGGCGCTCGGCATGGCGCTGCTGCCGTTCGGCATCATCCTCAAGGAGCCGGACCTCGGCTCCGCCCTGGTGTTCATGCCGTCGACGCTGGTGATGATGTTCGTCGCCGGCGTGCCGCGCGCGATGCTCGGCAAGTTCATCGGCGGCGGGGCGCTGCTGGCGGCACTGGTCCTGGTGGACGTGCTCTTCGCGCCTCCCGGCTGGAAATTCGTGAAGCTCGAGGGCTACCAGAGCCGTCGGCTCCAGGTGTACTTCGGCCTCGATTTCACCCCGCGCGGCGCCACGCCGGAGCAGGCGCGGCAGGCCCGGATGCTCCAGCGCGACACCGCCATGAACGTCGACCAGGCGCTGATCTCCATCGGCTCCGGCGGCATCGTCGGCAAAGGCTGGCGCGAAGGCACCCAGCACTCGCTCGGCTTCCTGCCGCGGTTGGGTGCGCACAACGATTTCATCTTCTCCGTGATCGCCGAGGAAAAGGGTTTCCTCGGCAGCATGACGGTCCTCGCCCTTTACGGCGTGGTGCTCTTCATGGGCATCAGGACCGCCGGCCAAGCCCGCGACCGGCTTGGCCGCATCCTCGCGACCGGAGTCGTGACGCTGCTGTCCACGCACATCTTCGTGAACATCGGCATGAACATCCGGCTGGTGCCGGTGACGGGCATCCCGCTGCCCCTGCTCAGCGCAGGAGGAACCTCAGTGCTCTGCTCCCTGGTCGCCATCGGCATCCTCCAGAACATCCATCTCTACCGGCGTCATCACTGACGCGACTTCTCCCATCCCATGAGTCAACAGACATTCAAGAAAGGCCGCGGCCCGATGCGCTTCAAACCGACGCGCGGGCTCGGCACGCCCCAGCCCAACCTCGGGGCCGCCACCGCTCGCGCCGGCGCCATCGGCGAGAAGACCGCCGAGGACCCCCTCTTCGACCGCCGCCGCCACGAATCCGAGATCCGCCGCGCCGAGAACCTCGCCGCCGGCCTGCCCGAGGACGCCGCCGACGCGCCCGACGAGACGCAGCGTAGCAAGACCGGACGCGACCAGCGCTTCCGGCGTCCCGACCTCTCCAAGTCGCCGGAGATCACCGAGGCGGACGAGGCCTCCGAATCCGCCCCCCGCACGCCCAAGGAACGCGGGCCGCGGACCCTGATGGAGAAGGCCAGGGCGGCGGTGAAGCACGTCGTCAAGAAGGTCAAGCAGCTCATCAAGCCGGAGCCGAAGCAGAACCTGGAGGTCATCATCAACACCGAGCCGCTCGAGACGCGCGTCGCCGTGCTCATCGAGAACAAGCTCGAGGATTTCACCGTCGAGCGGACCAACACCGAGCGCCTCGTCGGCAGCATCTACAAGGGCAAGGTCAGGAACCTCGAGGACGGCCTCAAGGCGGCCTTCGTCAACATCGGCTTCGAGAAGAACGCCTTCCTCCATTATTGGGACATCATCCCCAACAGCTTCGACTCCAGCGTCGAGGTCGTGGAGCGCGACGGCGGCAAGGGCAAGAAGCGCGACGCCAAGCCCAAGATCACCCAGAAGGACGTGCCGAAGCTCTACCCGGTCGGCTCCGAGATCATCGTCCAGGTGACCAAGGGCCCCATCGGCACCAAGGGCCCTCGCGTCACCACCAACCTCTCGCTCCCCGGCCGCTACCTCGTGCTCCTGCCGAACTCCGACCAGTCCGGCGTCAGCCGGAAGATCGAGGACACCGAGGAGCGCCAACGCCTCAAGAAGATCGTCCGCGAGCTCACCCTGCCCGAGGGCATGGGCGTGATCGTCCGCACCGCCGGCGAAGGCAAGCTCAAGCGCTACTTCATCCGCGACGTGGCGATGCTGCTCGAGGAATGGAAGCAGATCCAGGAGCGCACCAAGACCCAGCCGCTCGCGACCTGCGTCTTCCAGGAGCCCGACCTCATCGAGCGCACCGTGCGCGACTTCCTCACCGAGGACGTCACCCGCATCGTCGTGGACGACCCGAAGAAGTTCGAGGCCATCCGCGACAGCATCGCCAAGATCAGCGCGCGCTCGTCGAAGAAGGTCCACTTCTACAACGAGGCCCAGCCGCTCTTCGACCGCTACAACGTCAGCAAGCAGCTCGAGGCCGCCTTCGGCCGCCAGGTCACGCTCAAGAGCGGCGGCTACCTCATCATCGACGAGACCGAGGCGCTCGTGGCGATCGACGTCAACACCGGCAAGCACAAGGGCACCAAGGACCACGACCTCAACCTGCTCAAGGTGAACCTCGAAGCCGCCGACGAGATCGCCCGCCAGCTCCGCCTCCGCAACATGGGCGGCATCATCGTGCTCGACTTCATCGACATGAAGTCGCGCAAGGACCAGCAGAACCTCTACCAGCGCATGAAGGAGAACCTGAAGCGCGACAAGGCCAAGACCCACGTCCTGCCGCTCTCCCAGCTCGGCCTCATGGAGATGACGCGCCAGCGCCACACCGAGTCGATCGCCGCGGCGATGTATGTGGATTGCCCGCACTGCAAGGGCCGCGGCGTGGTGAAGAGCCCGGAGAGCATGAGCGTGGAGATCCAGCGCAAGCTCACCAGCATCATGAAGGCCCGCGTGCGCAGCGAGGACGACTTCCAGCTGCGGGTGCACTGCAACCAGGAGGTGCTCGACCGCCTGCGGACGCAGGACGAGAAGCTGCTCATCGAGCTCGAGAAGAAGTTCTTCGCGAAGCTCAGCTTCCGGCCCGAGCCGACCTACGGCAACGAGCAGTGGGCGATCTTCAACGCCATGAACAACCAGGAGCTGGCCAAGAACCAGAACTGAAGAGCCCGCCCCCGACCCGGCCGCGCCCGCCACGGGCGCGGCTTTTTTGTTCCGTCACGGAGGATGCATCGGCGGATCGGTCGGCGATGGGACCCGTGCGCCGACCTGCTGGCGCGAGGAGCCTCGGGAACGATGCCTGCGCTCTCGGTTCCCGCGGATCCATGCGAAGATCTCCGCCTCCCGTGACGGTGGGGCGTTGTCTTCCCGCCCGTCGTGCCGGAGGCCTCGGGGGCGGGAAGACGGCTTTCGCTGGGCAGACCCGCGCCGCGCGTTCCGTCCAAGGATTCAGTCGAGGCGCACGAGCGCCGTCGCGGCGGACGACGGGTCGGCTCGTTCTTCGAGCGAGGCCACGATATCCGCGGCACGGCGCACCGCCTTGCCGTTGAAGACCTCGCGCCCGTTCGCGCGGACCACCAGCGGGCGGTCGAGGTCGAGCAACCGGTCGGAGAGCCGCAGGACCATCCCCGACGGCACCTCGCCTTCGAGCGTGATCGTGTGGTCGTCGACACGGGCGACGGTCTTCTGGCGGTCCTTGACCGGGATCTCGCCGGGGATCTGCAGCCAGTAGAAGCGGTGGTGGACGACGTCGTCCTGCTGCCACACCACTTTCTTCGGCCACGGGTCGCGATGGAACTTCGCCATCCACGGCAACGCCTCGGCGTCCTGCTTCTTCATCCAGTGGCCGAGGCCCGGATAGATCCGCGCGAAGTGCACGTACCCGCCCGGATCCGCTTGCGCCAAGCTGTCGAGATCCGCGGCACGGCTCGCGGCGATCTTGTTGCGGTTGTAGGCCGCGTCGTCACCGCCCATGAAGAGCGCGAACGGAAGGTCGCGCAGGCCGAGCAGCGAGGCCTCGTTGGGATGCCCCGCCATCATCGCCGCGGCGGCGAAGCGGTCCGCCATGCGCGGAGCGAGCTGCCAGACGCCGTCCCCGCCGGCCGAATAGCCCATGAGATAGACCTTGTCCGGATCGACACCCGCCAAGGCGACGTGGTCGTCGATCAGGCGCTGGAAGAGCGGGTCGATGTGGCCTTCGTGCCAGAGGTTCCACGTGTCGGTCGGCGCGCGCGGCGCGATGTAGATGCCCTCGGCCGGTTCGTAGAGACGCGATTGGTTGGTCCACTGCTGGTCGTTCACCGAAGCAGGGGCGTTGCCGCCGCCGTGCATGGAGATCCACAGGCTCCGGCCGTTGGTCGGCGCGTCGCCGAAGGTCTTCGCCATCCACTTCAGCGTTTTGTCGCCGATGGTCAGGGCTTTCTTGTCCATCTCCTCGCGACGTCCGATGGCGAGCCGGGCCAGGCGGTCGGCGGTGATCAGATCGATGGCGCGCGCGGCCTCGGAGCGGGTCAGGGGAGCGCGCAGGGCAGGGGCGTCGGCCTTGCGCTCGTCCGGCGCGAGCTCGAGCCATTCCTCGATCGCGGCTTGGGCGGAAGTCACGGGCGCGAGGTCGGACCAGACGGCGTCGACCGTGGGATCCCCCTTGGTGAGCGCGTTGAAAGGCATCTCGCGGATCTCTTCGCCGCGCGTGAAGCGCAGCCATCCGCGCGTGCCCGGCGCCAGGCCGAAGCGCGGCATGTCGTTCAGGTCGGCCGTGCCCGTCCTGGTGTCGGCCGCGGCGCAGGCGCGGCGGACGCCGTCGAGCACGCAGACCTTGGCGGCGAGGCGGGTGCCGCCGCGGGAATCCCAGAGCCGCACGCCGAGTCTCGCGAGGGTCCCCTCGGCCGCCTTGGCCCCGGGTTTCGCGTAGCGCGCGGTGACGTTGACGGCGGCGACCTCCTCACTTTTGCCGGCCCAGACCATCGGGAAGCCGAGGCCGTCCCGCTTCCAAGAGGTGGCGTAGATCGCATGGCGCGGGACGTCGGCCTTGGCCTGCGCCGCATCGCCGGTGAACCAGCCGCGGTCGAGCCCCGCCGCATCCGGTTCGTCCGCGCCGGTGAAGTGCCAATCGCCATCCCAGATCTCGACCCAGGTGTGGTTGCCGCGCTCGTTCGCCCACAACGGCGTGCCGACGGCGCGGGCCGGGATGCCGACCGACCGGCACGCATCGACGAGGAGGATGGAGAGCCCGGTGCAGGTGGCCTTGCCGGATTCCATGGATTCCTTGGGGCTCTGGTTCGGGCGCTTGCGTCCGGTGTTGTAGTGGACCTTCACGAGGTTGAAGAGCTGGCGGTTGAGCGCCTGGGCGGCGTCCGAGGCGGACTTGGCGTCCTTCACGATGGCGCGGGAACGGTTTATCAAGTCGGCGCGCCAAGCATCCCGCGGTTCGTCGAAGACGGCATAGGGCAGCACGTCGTTGAGGAAGATGTCCTCGGGCACCTTCGCGGCCCAGGGGAACTCGGCGCGCGCCTGGAGGGCGAGGTCGAGGTTCTCGCCGAGGAACTCCGCGGAAAGCCCGGCGCGGTCCTTCGCGGGCATGTTCTCGACGAGGAACCGGGCAGCCTTGGCCCCGGCATCGCCGTGCTTGGCGGCCGCGGCCGCGAGGAAGTCGTCCACCGGCGCGCCGAGCGCGATGCAGGCGGTGGCGAACGCGAGGAGAAGGGGGCGCATGGGCCGACCGTGACAAACGTCCGCCGCGCAGCAACCGGCAAAATACAGGGACACGCCGGAGATCGCCCGCAGGGAGGGCCGAAGGCGGGCGCGGAACCAATCGCGAAGATGCTCCACGCGCCGGCACCGCTACGGCCACTTCCCGGCACCTCCGGCGCGGCCGGGCCAAGTCACTTGCCCTTCACGTCGAAGCAGTAGAGCAGCTCCTGGTCGCGGAGGTAGAGGCGCCCGCCCACGACGACGGGATGCGGCCAGATCCCGCCTTGCGGGTTCCGCTGCGTGCTCAGCGGGTCGAGCTTGAAGCGACCGTGCTCCGTCCAGCCCTTGGGCGACGCCTCGATCAGCGCGACTTCGCCGGATTTCTCGTCGAGGCAGTACAGCATGCCGTCGGCGTAGTGGATCGCGCCCTTGCCGAAGCCTTTGTGGCTCCAGATCTCCTTGCCGGTCATCAGATCCTGGCAGACCCAGCCGTTGCCGTCCGAATGGCCGTAGATGTTCCCGTCGACCCGCACCACGCCGCCGTGATGGTTCTTCATCACCTTGTTGTTCTCGTAGACGGTCTCGACCGAGTTCCCGTCGCCGGCGATCTTCACCAGCTTGCAGCCCACGCCGTAGCCCGACGTGGCGTACACGTGGCCGGCGTGCGGGATGACCGTGGGGATGACCGCGACGCGACCGGGGAACTCGGAACGCCAGAGCACTTTCCCGGTCGCCGGATCGACGCCGAAGAACTGCTTGGTCACCAGTTGCACGACCTGCGGCTTGCCGGCCTGCTGGAAGAGCACGGGCGACGAGTACTGCGCCTCGTCGGTCAGGTCTTTCGTGCGCCAGACGACGTCGCCGGTGAGCTTGTCGAGCGCGGCCATCGTCCCCTGCGGGCCGCCGGGCGTGCAGAGCAGGTTGCCTCCGACCACGAGCGGCGATTCGGTATAGCCCCAGCCTTGGAGCTTCCCGCCGAGGTCGGTGATGAGCGACTTCTGCCAGCGGACCTTGCCATCCTGGGTTGCCGCGCAGATGAGCAGGCCGTTGCCGCCGACGGCGTAGACGCGATCGCCGTCCACGGTGGGCGTCATGCGCGGGCCGTCGCCCCAGCCGTTCGGATATCGGGACCCGGCAGGAGCGGACCACTCCTCCTTGCCGGTCGCGATGTCGATGGCGATGAGCAACTCCTGCTCGCCGCGCAAACCCATGGTGTAGAGGCGGCCGTCGGCGATCGAGAAGCCCGCGTAGCCGAGGCCGGCGTCCTTGAAGAGCCACACCTGTGCCGGTCCGCCGGCGGGCCAGGTCTTCAGGAGCCCGGTGTCGGGCGAATGGTCATCGCGGGCGGCGCCGCGCCATTGGGGCCAATCGGCCGCGCACAAGGAGGAGCAACCGACCAGGAGTGCACAGAGGAGGGCAGGGGTCTTCATCAGATGGGGAGTTTCGGGTTCGCGGGCAATCTGCTGACGGCGTGGCGGTCGGATTCTTCAAACGGGCAAAGTCACCCGACGCCTCGCAGGCCGGCGCGTCGGAGTCTCGGCCGAAGGATTCACGGCGCAAGCCGGCGATAGAAGGTCGTCGGCTTCGGTTCGGGCTCGGTGGGCGACCAGATGCGGATGTTGTCCACCTTGCCGGTGTCGTCGAACGACCCGAAGCCGATGTAGCCGGTGCCGAACCGCTTGTCCTCGGCGACCATGATGGGCGTCTTCATGTCGTCGAAGAACACCTTCACCGTGCCGTCGCCCGCGCGGCGCTCCAATCGGACGTGGTGCCACACACCGAGGCCCCAATTTGCTCCGGTCGTGGTCCGGTTCGCGAACTTCAGCCGTGGCGCGCCGTCCACCGCGAAGACGTTGTGGGCATGGTCGTCGCCCTTGGTGGCGATGTGCGCGTAGTAGAAATGAGACGGGTCCTGCACGCCGAAGAAGAGGCACATGTCGCGGTGCCCGTACTCCTTGCCCGTCTGGATGAGGTCGGCCTCGAGCACGAAGTCGCCGAAGACGCGGTCCGCGATGAGCGCGATGTTGAGGGGCGAGCGGAAGGCCGGCTCGTAGCGGCTCTGCTGCGCGAGTTCGAGCGCATGGCTGTTCCCGTCGGCCGAGAACTTCCACGCCGCCGGGTCCGTCATGGCGAAGCTGCGCAACGCGTCCGCGGAATCGAAATGTTGCTCGTGGACGAGCTTGTATCTGGCCGGGAGCGGCGCGGCGGCGGGCAGGTTGGGCTGGTCGGCGACGAGCGTGCCGGAAGCGGATAGGGCCGCGATGGCCAGACGGGCTCCAGGCCGGGAGAGGAATCGGGGGGTCATGTGCCGACCGTCCTAATCGCTGCGCGCGGACGAGGCAAGCGCTCGGACGCAGCCCGACATGCCGGGCGCCGCGCACCACGGCGCTTCCCCCGCGGCGGGGTTCCGCTAGTGTGGCGCCCTCGCATGACCGAATCGCCGATCCCATCGCCCGCTCCGCCCGCCCCGCCCGCCGCCTATCGTTCTGGGATGGTCACCGTCGTCGGCCGCACCAACGTCGGCAAATCCACGCTCATCAACGCGCTGGTCGGCAGCAAGATCTCCATCGTCACCCCGCGTCCTCAGACCACCCGGCACCCGGTCCACGGCATCGTCCATCGCCCGGGCGGCCAGGTGATCTTCGTGGACACCCCGGGGTTCTTCCAGACGCACAAGAGCTCCTTGGTCGACTCGTTGCACCAGCGCGCGGAGCAGGCGATGCGGGGCATCGACGTCATCCTGCATGTCGTGGACCCGGCCCGCGATGTCGGTCCCGAGAACGACATGGTCGCCACCGCCGTGAAGCGCGTGCGCCAACCGCGCATCCTGTGCATCGGCAAGTCCGACCTGCCCGAGCGGCCTTTCCGCGATGCCTGGCTCCGTTGCGGCGCCGAGGAGTACGACGCCGTGGTCGAGGCCTCGGGCCTGACCGGTGAAGGCTGCGAGGCGCTGATCGAGGTGTTGCTCGCGCGGATGCCCTTCGGGCCGCAGCTCTATCCGGACGACCAGGTCACCAACACGACGCTCGATTTCCGCGTCGCGGAGATGATCCGGGAGAAGGTCTATCTCTACACCGGCGAAGAGGTGCCCTACCGCACGCAGGTCGAGGTCGACATCGTCGAGGAGAAGACCGACGCCGAGGGCAAGCCGGTGCTCCACGTGACCGCCGCCATCGTCACGCCCAACGACCGCTATCAGCGCATGCTCATCGGCGTGGGCGCGCGCAAGGTGAAACAGATCCGCATGGCCGCCCAGCGCGAGATCCGCCAGCAACTCGGGAAGAAGGTCGCGCTGGAACTCGACGTGATCGTGGACCGCGAGATGGAAGACCAGCGCTGATCCGCGGGCCGCGCCCGATCAATGGGAATGCGGTTTGCCCGTGCCGCACATGCCGCAGGAGCTGGGCACGCCGGAGCAGCCGGCGTTGTCCGCGGCACCGCCGCCCGGGATGCTCGCCGCGAAGGTGGAGAACTTCTTGGAGAGCTTGGCGGAACCGCACCCGGGGCAGGGCGTGCCTTCCCAATGGCTCGAGCGCACCAGCACCTCGCTGTCGCTTCCGCAGTCGTCGCAATGGAACTCGTAGATCGGCATGGGCGGGAGGTTAGCGGGTGCCCGTGTCCTCGCAAAGCCCCGCATCGGCAGGACGTGGGACGTGGGACGCGAGAAGGACGATCGGTCCCGCGTCAGAACTTCTCGGGCACGCCTTCTTCGAGCACGCGCAGATGTTGGGTGAGGCGTTGCGCCTCGGCGAGCTCGCGCAGCCAGCGCTCCGGTTCGTCCATCGCCTCGAAGCTCAGCTTGAAGGTGCCGAAGTGCATCGGCACGAGCCATTCGGCGCCGAGGTCGCGGAAGGCCTTCACCGCTTCGTCGGGACCCATGTGCGTGTGACGGAACGAATCGGGGAAGTAGGCACCGATGGGCAACAGCGCGATCTCGGGACGCATCCGTTGGCCGATCTCCTCGAAGCCTTCGAAATAGCCGGAATCGCCGGCGTGGTAGACGCGGCGCCCGTGGTGTTCGAGCACGAAGCCGCCCCAGCCGCGGTGGGCGTCGCGGAGCGTGCGCGCGCCCCAGTGCTTGCCCGGCACGAGCGTCACCTTCCAATCGCCGTGCCCGAAGGTCTCCCACCACTGCAACTCGACGATGCGCTCGAAGCCGAGCCGCTTCGCCAGCGACCCGCAGCCCCACGGCATGACCGCGATCTTGGGCGACGGCAGCTTGCGCAGGCTCGGCTTGTGGAAGTGGTCGAAGTGGGCGTGCGTGAGCAGCACCAGATCGATCGGAGGCAGGTCCTTCACGCTCAGGCCGGGCCGCTTGAGCCGCTTCAGCAGGAAGAGCCAGTTCGCGAAGTTCGGGTCGATGATGACGTTGAGGTCGGGGAACTGGAGCAGGAACGACGCGTGGCCGATCCAGGTCAGCGCGAGCTCGGAGTCCTTCAGCACCGGGAAGCTCGGCACCTTCGTCGAACCGCTGCGCGGGGTGAAGAACGCCTTCCACACCATCTCGCGGAAGAACGTGCGCGGGTTGAAATGGTTGCTCGGCGTGAGCTCCTTGAACGACCGAGGGATCCGTCGTCGGGCAGGCCGCCCGGGTTCGGGGAGCGGAGTTCCGGGACGATGGCTCACGGCCGGACTATGGGGGTTCCCGCGGGCCCTGCAAAGGTGGCCGACACTTTTCCCGAGAGGTGCCGAGACCGCATGGGTCGGCAAGATCGGCGAAAAGACGCGGCCGTCCCGGGGAAGAGCTTGCGCCAGGCGAAGAGCAGTCCTTCGCCCAGACCGAGTTCCTTGGAGACGACCGCCGCCGACTTGCCGCTGGCCAGCCACTTGCGGACGGCCTCGCGCTTGAAGGTTGGGTCGAACTTGCGGCGGGTCCCGGGAGGAGATTCTTTGATGCGATCCACGGTGCTCGATTCCCCTTCCTCACCGTCCGAGAAATCGAAGCAACCTCAGGGGCCGCGCGGCAGCGCGGCCCCTACCTACGATGGTAGGGACGGGCTGCCGCCCGTCCGTGATTTCTCCCCGCGTCGGCGGGATCGGCAGCGCGCCGAAGTGAGCCGCAGCCACACGGAGCACTACTCCCCGCCGCTTCCGTCGAAGTGTCCGCCACTTCCAATCACAACCCCGCGGACCGGCAGCCATCGTTCCTTGGGGGCTCCAAAGAAAAAAGCCCGGTTCCAATGAAGGAACCGGGCAGGATAAACTGGAGCGAGTGAAGGGATTCGAACCCTCGACATTCACCTTGGCAAGGTGACGCTCTACCAGGCTGAGCTACACTCGCAATCGCCGAAGCGGGGCTCTAAATGCGAGAACGGCGGGGTGATTGCAAGCGATGTTTTTGTTCGGGACCAAAATTCGTCACCTCAGCCCCTACTGTCGACGCCTTCCGGCTAGACCCAACCGTTCCAACGGTAGAGGAGCCAGCCGACCTGTTCGTGCGCCCAGTAGCCGATGAGATCGAAGCCCCGGCTTCGCGGGACGACCCTCCACGAGTCCTTGCCGTCCAAGCCATCGAGGCCGAGGAATTCCGCGCCGGCGGGCATGACGTCCAGTCCGGCCTTCCGGAAGACGGCTTCGGCGCGGGCCAAGTGGTAGCCGGAGCTGACCAGCAGGATCCGTCGCCAGCCGTGGGCGTCGGCAAGTTGTGCGGTCCGCTGGGCTTCTTCCCGCGTGTTCGCGCAGACGCCGAGCAGGTGCAGCTCGCCGACCGGCAGATGCCAGGAGCGGGCCCAAGCGGTGATCAGCTCGGAATCGGGCCGGCGCTGGCCGTCGGCTTCGTAGAAGCTGCCTCCGAGCACCAACGCCTTGGCGCGTCCGGTCCGGAGGAATTCGAGCGCGAGCAGGATCCGGTCGCCCGCCTCGCCCACCCCGAACCGCAGCGGCGACCGCGTCGTGAAACCGTGCGCGCCGCCGAGCATGACCACGGCATCGGCTTTCTCCGGCCAACCGCGGACCCGCGGATCGTAGGGGCGTTCCAGGCCGGCCAAGAGCCGCGCCGGGATCTGCGTCCCGCCGACCACTTGGATGAAGAGGAGCAATGTCCCGGGGAAGATCGAGGCCTTCCATCGCCGGTGGAAAAGATTCCAGAGGGTCGCTGCGAGCAACGCGGCCCAGATGACCCCGATGGGCTGCGCCAGCGCGCCCAGAGAATCGTACAACGGTTTCATCACTTCCCGAAGCTAAGCCGGGACGGTGCGCCCGGCCAACCTTGTCTCGGCAGCGGCGATCCGCGGATCCTCGTGCGAGCCGGGAAGATCGCCGCCTCCAGCGGAGCCCGACGACACTCCCGCGGTACGCGGCTTGTTGGTCAACGACGGGGCGGTGTGCTCCCCGTAGACTCATCCGGATGCGACGAGAGTTTGCGGGCGTCGGAGCCGCTCCCTGGGACCCATGAAACGACCGAGACACGGTGCGTAACCGATCAAGAAGAAGCTCCACGAGGCGGCGACCGCCTTGGCCGGCGGCAAGACGGTGGCACCGGTGTCGACGAATGGCTCTGGCCGGGCGAGACCGGATTGCGAGTGGAGGGCCGGTCGGCGGACGCGTTCGCGGCGGCGATCCGGGAACTGCTCACCGATCCGGCGCGCTGCGCGTCGATGGGCGCGGCGGCGCGGCGGCGCGGAGACGATACCCGCACTTCCGTCCGGAGGCGTATGTCGGACGGCTGGTCGCGTCGTTCGAACGGGCCTTGGGGTGGGCGGCGAAGTTCGCTCCGGTCGGCCCGAGGAAGTGATCGTCGGACCGGCTGGGCGCTCCTTGCGGGCACCTCGCGCCAACTCCGCCGTCCGGTGCCGCGACCGCTTCAGCGCGTGACGGTGAAGGTGTAGTCCCAGCGGTTCGACCGCTTGTTTTTGTCCTTGGGATCCGGGCCCCGCTCGTTGGAAGGAAGCCCGCCGTCGTCGAGGCCGTCCTCTCCGAAGCTGTAGACCACATAGCCCTTGGCCAACGCCCGGAATTTCAGCGGCTTCCCGTCCATCAGATCGATGGGCACGGCGGCGAGGAACTGCGGCACCAGTACATCGAGCGTCGGTGGCAGCGCATCGCCGTGGGCCAACCGCCAGCGTTCGACCGCCATCGCGGTCTGCGCGCAGCGGAGCGTGGTGACCGAGCGGAGCTCTTTGGCCGACGCCATTTCGAAGGCCGGCAACCCCATCCGTGACATCGGACGCAAGATGAAGCTGCTGCGCTGCGCCTGCAGGCGTCGGACTTCCCGCCCGAATCGTTCCTGCCGGTCCAACATCTCGGTGCGCGGCCGGGCGCCGGTTTCGATGAGCTCATCCATGCGGTCGAGGTAGTAGGCGCAATCGTGGCCCTTGATCCCGCTCACGATATAAAGTTGAAGGAGGCTGCCCTGGGCGAACTCCTGCCAACCGCTGGAGGCGTTGGCCGGGACACCTCCGGGTGCCGCCAACAAGGGGAGCAGCCTGCTGGCCGGCATGGTGAAGTGCTCCAGCGCCAAGCAACGTTCGCCGACAAAGGCCCGCCCGAAATGGTCCGGCGATTCGGCGAGGACGAACGCCTGCTGGAGTTGCTCCAGTTGCGGTCCGGTCAACGGGGTCCGGGAAAGCACGCCCTCGGCCCCGTCGACGGCGATGGCGTTGTCCGCGATGCGGACCAGATAGCTGATGAGCAAGGGTTCCGCTTCGAGCGACCGGGCGGCTTTGAGTGAAGCCAGCAGGGCAGTGGTCGCTTGGACCGGATCACCCGTCTCAGCGGCGAAGCGGGCTTCCAAGGTCAACATGCGGGCGGCTTGTTTGACCGGGCTGAAGTGTGTGGCGAGAGTGTTGGCTGCGCTCCGGAGATCGACCGGGTAGCGGCTGCGCGGCCGGTTCAACGCGGCGTGCAGACCGGCCAACGGCACGGCGTTGCTCGCGAGTTCCGCGCGCGCGGCGGCAAGCACCGGGGCCGGCCAAGGCACGCCTCGACGCGGATAGCCGGGGCCGAGACCCGAGATGGGCAGATTGGTGTCGGTCACCGAACGCCAGCCGCTGATGGCTTCCAACAACGGCGGGGCGGCGTTCTCCGCGTCCGGCACCGCGGGATAGGAGGCGTCGAGCTCGGCCAAGGTCACCGGCTGTCCGGCGGCCCGATAGCGGGCGAGCCGCTGCTCCAGGTCGCCGGGTTGCCGGACACGCCAGACGATAAAGGCGGCCAACGCCGCCAAAAGCAGCGCTGCCCACCACCACCGGGCACGGGGAAGTTTCACGGCCGTAGAATCGCTCGGGCTCCAAGAAATGTCCGGCGGAATCGGGGCGCTGGACTCGCTTGGCGTGCCGGTCGTGGAAGTTCCGGTGTCACGCGTCCGCGCCAGTCCTGCCCAATCGAGCTGGGTGCGATCAAAAGTGGCGGACACGGCGGCGAATGTGGCGCAGAGTTGAACTCTGTCGTTTCGCGGATTTGGAATCCGCAGGCGCTGTGGCAGGCGAACGGGTGGGACTTGCCGACGCCCCGCCGAGTTCAACTCGGCGCTACATCTGTCCGCCACTTCCGGTCATCCCCAAGCGTGGCTGCCCTATAGCCAGCCTTCGCCGGGCCATGTAAGGTCGGGCCCATGGAACTCCCCGTGGTCGCTTGCGCGCTTGTTAGCGTGATCGCATTGCCCATTTTCGCCGCGGATTGGTCGAATTGGCGCGGGCCAGACGGCTTGGGCGTCAGCGCCGACAAGGGGTTCCCGCTCGAGTGGTCGCGGAGCAAGAACGTCGCGTGGACCACCCCGGTCCCGGGCAAAGGCTCCTCGTCGCCGGTGGTCGCTGGCGACCGCGTCTACGTCACCGCGCAGACCGAGGACACCGGGATGCACGTGATGGCCTTGGACCGGAAGTCCGGCGCGGTGGTCTGGGACCGCGAGGTGGCGAAGGGCAAGGCGAAGGCGCATCAGTTCCACAACATGGCCACGCCCACGGTGGTGGCGGACCCACGGCATGTGTGGGCGCTCTTCGGCACCGGCGATCTCGCGTGCGCGGACCGCGACGGCAGGATCGTGTGGCAGCGCCAGCTCGGCAAAGAATACGGCGCCTACAACGCCAACCACGGCTACGGCTCCTCGCCCATGCTGCTCGACGGCCGTCTCTACGTGGCCTGGATGCACCAAGGGCCGTCCTATCTGCTCGCGGTGGACGCGTCCACGGGCAAGGACGTGTGGAAAAAGGACCGCGACCACGGCGCGAAGGATGAGGCGAAGGATTCCTACAGCAGCCCGCTCTTCCTGCGTTCCGGCGGACGCAGAGAGGTCGTGCTCGCCGGGGCGGGCGCGGTGGACGCGTACGACCCGGCCACCGGCGTTCAACGATGGTCTGCGAAGGGATTCGAGGTGCCGCATCCGTACGGCCGCACCATCGCGGGCGCGACCGCCGGCGAAGGCCTGGTGATCGCCGTGGCGTCGGGTTTCCAGAACCGCGGCCGCACCGTCGCGCTGCGGGCGGGCGGCGAGGGCGACGTGACCACGAGCCATCGGGCGTGGACGTTCGACAAGTTCTCGCCCGACTGCCCGACCCCGGTGATCCATCGGGGCCTGCTCTTCACCATCCGCGACGATGGCATGGCCTCCTGCGTGGACCTGAAGACGGGCGAGGCGCATTGGCAGGAGCGGTTGTTCACCGAGAACGTGAAGGTGTCGCCCGTCGCGGCGGACGGCCGCATCTACTTCACCAGCGGGCAGGGCAACTGCGCGGTGGTGAAGGCGGCGGCGAAGTTCGAGGTGCTCGCGCGCAACGAGCGGGGCGAGGAGACGCTCAGCACCCCGGCGTTGAGCAACGGGCGGATCTATCTCCGCACCGTGGCCGGCGTCGCCTGCATCGCCCAAAAGTGAGCTTCGTACCGCCCTGTTCCTTGATTCCGAACCCGATTCCGACATGAAGACCCAGCATCCTTCCCTCTCGCGTCGTCGTTTCCTCGGTGCCGCCACAGCGGCGGCATTGTCGTTCCCGGCCGTGCTGCGCGCGCAATCGCCGTCGAAGAAGCTGAACCTGGCGATCATCGGCTGCGGCGGACGCGGCGCGGGTAATCTGGGCGAGGTCGCCGGCGAGAACATCGTGGCCTTGTGCGACGTCAACTCCGACAACCTGTCGGCCGCGGCCAAACGCTTCCCGCAGGCGCGGAAGTACGCGGATTTCCGCCGGCTCTACGACGATGCCAAGGACATCGACGCGGTGGTGGTGAGCTGCGCCGAGCACACGCACGCCTTCGCCACGCTGCCGGCGCTCCAGCTGCGCAAGCACGTGTACTGCGAGAAGCCGCTGACGCATTCCGTGTGGGAGGCGCGCGTCATCACCCGGGCCGCGGCCGAGGCGAAGGTGGCGACGCAGATGGGCACGCAGATCCACGCCGGCGAGAACTATCGCCGCGTGGTCGAACTGGTCCAGGGCGGCGCGATCGGGCCGGTGCACGAGGCCCACGTGTGGGTCGGCCGCGCGTGGGGCCTGCAATCGCCGGAGGCCGCCGCGCGCAACAAGGACATCGTGTCGGTCCTGGAGCGGCCGAAGGGATCCTCGCCGGTGCCGGCGGCGTTGGACTGGGATCTCTGGCTCGGACCGGCGCCGGAGCGTCCGTTCCACGAGGTCTATTTTCCCGGACCGAAATGGTATCGCTGGTGGGATTTCGGCGGCGGCACGATGAGCGACCTGGGCAGCCATTGGAACGACCTCCCCTTCTGGGCGCTCAAGCTGGGGCATCCGCTCACCATCGAGGCGAGCGGGCCGCCTCCGCATCCGGATCTGGCGCCGGCGTCGATGTCCGCGACCTACACCTACGGCGCGCGCGGCGCGATGCCGCCGGTGAAGCTCACCTGGTACCAGGGCGAGGAGAAACCGGGGCCGTGGCGCGAGGGCAGGATCCCGAAATGGGAGAGCGGCGTGCTCTTCGAGGGCAGCAAGGGGATGTTGCTCGCCGACTACGGCCGGCTCGCGCTGTTGCCGGAAGCGACCTTCAAGGATTTCCAGCGCCCGGCGCCGTCGATCCCGGACAGCATCGGCCATCACCAGGAATGGCTGCACGCCTGCAAGACCGGCGCGCCGACGACCTGCAGCTTCGACTACAGCGGTCCGCTCACCGAGGCGAACCATCTCGGCAACGTCGCCTACCGCGTGGGCAAGAAGCTGCGCTGGGACCCGGTGAAGCTCGAAGCGACCGGGACGCCCGAGGCCTCGGCCTTCCTGCGGCGCGAGTACCGCAAAGGCTGGAAGCTGGCGTGACGCGGCGTCCGTTAGAGGCCCGACGCGCGGGGCGGACTGGAAAGTCCGCTCTCTTGGGGAGCCATCCCGGGCCAGAAGGCCCGTCACTCGCCGATCTTCGGCAGCGCGAGCTCCACGGCGTCACGGACAAACTGCTCCGGATCTTGGCGTAGCTTGCGCAACTTTGGCAAAGCGGGGCGCGCGGCGGGACCCATCACACCGAGTCGTCTCGCGGCCTCGGCGCGGACCTCCGCGTTCGGGTTAGCCAAGGCACCGGTGATCAGCGTCACTTGGGGCCAACCAGTTCCGAAGAGATCAACATCACGCATCGCGAACAGAGCAAAGTGGTTGCTGTCGCTCGCGAGGATGGCTTCCGCGGCGGCGAAACGTTGCTCGGTCGGCGGCCCTTGGATGAGATGCACCATGCGCAGGCCGTCCAATGCCGCGTATTGGTCAGGCCCTTTGCGCAACCCGACCGCGCGCAACTCGGGCACGAAGCCGGCGGCATTCACCCCTGAGCGCGCGACCAAGTTCAGTGACAGCCAACGTGTGTGTGCGTCGGTCGAATGGAACCCGACCCGGTGCGGCTCAAGGTAAGCCGCGGTGAGCAGACCCGCCCTTCCGAGCCCCGACATCGCACCGATGACCACATTTTGGTCGGGGTCTTGAAGCGCAGGCCAAAGATTGGTCGCCAGCTCCGGGTTCTGCCGCGCGCGATCGCCAAGGACCGGAAGTATCTCGGAACGTTGATAGGCCGTGATCTTGGGCAGCAACTCGACGAACCGCAGGGAGGTCTGATCGCCGTTCGGATCGATTGCTTGGATGGCGTCAGCGAACCGCATCGGGAAATGCTCTGCGCGCTCTAGCAGGCGGAACAGGAGCGGTAACGCAGGAGCCGCGTTCTCTTGCAGCGCTAGCAAGCCTTGGATGCCGAGGAGGGCATAGTTTTCGCGGCGTGAGCCGGCCAAGCCGATGAGCTCTGGCAAGACCGGAGTCGCGGTCTTTTTCAGGTCCCACATGATGATCGATAGCGCGGTGTTCAACCGTTGGTCCCGTCGTTTCCAACGCTTCTCAAACGGAGACAAAAATTCGTCCAACATCACTTGGAACCATGCGGGGGATCGGCCTTTCCACTTCAGCCGCTCCCAGAAGCCGGCCTCCCATTCGGTCGGCCGATCTTGGATGCCCCCTTTGATTGCCGGCCAAAAACGCTCATCACCGATCTGGGCGCGGACTTCGTTGGCATTCAGACGCCCAGCACTCAAGGCCGACTCGAAGATCAGTTCGAGGTCTTTGGAATCCTCCGACGGCGGTCGCCATCGGTTGAACGCCACCCAAGCGGAGATTCCGAGCGCGATCGGCACCAAGAGCAGCAGCCACCTTTTCGATGGGCGCTTGGAAAACCGTTGGAGCGACGTGGACATGGCTGCTCACCCGGCATCCACGCCGGCCATCAGCCGCATCAACGCGGGCTGTGTGGCCTCGGCGCGGGGGAGCACGCCGGCGACGTGGCCGGCGCGCATCACGAGGATGCTCCGGCTCAGGTTCATCACCTCGGGCAGCTCGCTGGAGATGACCAGCAGCGCGAGGCCGGCGCAGGCCAGCTCGTCGAGCAGCTTGTGGATCTCCGCCTTCGCGCCGACATCCACGCCGCGCGTCGGTTCGTCCACGATGAGCACGCCGCAATCGCGCGCGACCCATTTGGCGAGGGCGATCTTCTGCTGGTTGCCGCCGCTCAGGCCGGCGATGCCGGATTCCATCGAAGGCGTCTTCACCCGCAGGCGGTCGGCGTACTTCTGCGCCAGCGCGCGCTCCTCGCCGCGGCGGATGAAGCCGAAGCTCACCAGCTTTCCGAGCGCGGCCAGCGAGGTGTTCTCGCGGCAGTTCATCGAGAGCACGAGGCCGAGGCGTTTGCGGTCCTCCGGCAACAGCCCGAGACCGGCGGCGAGCGCGGCCTGCACGTCGCCGAGGGGAAGCTCCTGGCCGCGCACGAAGACGCGTCCTGTCGCGGCCGGATCCAGCCCGAACACCGCCTGCGCGACCTCGCTGCGGCCGGCGCCGACGAGTCCGGCGAACCCGAGCACCTCGCCCGCGCGCAGCGTGAAGCCCACGTCGCGGAACTTGCCCGGCGACGTCAGCCCCTCGACGCGCAGCATCTCCTCGCCGAGCGGACGGGACAGGTGCGCCGGCTGGTGCGAGAGCACCTCGCGGCCGATCATCTGGTGGATCACGCGGTCCTGGTCCGTGCCGGGGATCTTCTCGGTGGCGACATGGCGGCCGTCGCGCAGCACGGTGATGGCGTCGCACAGACGGAAGATCTCCTCCATGCGGTGCGACACGTAGATCACCGTGATGCCGCGCGCCTTGAGGTCGGCGAGCAGCTTGAAGAGGTGCTCGCTCTCGGCGATGGACAGCGAGCTGGTCGGCTCGTCGAAGACGATCACCTGGGCGCCGGTGCCGACGGCGGCGGCGATCTGCACGATCTGTTCCTGTCCGGTGGAGAGCTGGCCGATCGGCTGCGCCACGTCGAACTCCGCGCCGATCTCCGCGAGCATGGCGCGGGCGCGCGCATGCATCGCGGCGCGGTCCACCCAGCCGGCCTTCGACGGCATGTCGCCGAGGCAGAGGTTCTCGGCGATGGAGAGGTTCGGGCAGAAGGCGAGTTCTTGGTGGACCATCGCGATGCCCAAGCGGCGGGCGTGGAGCGGGTCGGTCGGCCGGATGGCCTGGCCCGCGAGGGTCAGCTCGCCGCCGTCCGCGATGTACACGCCGGCGATGATCTTCCCGAGCGTGCTCTTGCCGGCGCCGTTCTCGCCCATGAGCGCGTGGCAGCTGCCGCGTTCGACGCTGAAGCTCACGTCGTCGAGCGCCAGCACGCCGGGGAAACGCTTGGTGATGCCGGAGAAGGTCAGGAAGGACATGGGATGGTCGGCGCTAGGTCTAGCCCGGTGCCGGACCGGAGGGAAGCCGCCAAGTGACGCTGGGTGCGATCGGAGGTGGCGGACACGATGGGCATTTGTAGCGCCGAGTTGAACTCTGCTGTATCGCGGATTTGGAATCCGCAGGCGCTGTGGCAGGTGAGCGCGTCGGAATCGGCGCAGCCCTGCCGAGTGCAACTCGGCGATACAGCAGGTTTCAAACCTGCGCTACGTCCGCCCGATACGCCCTCCCGCTATGTCTGCCCGCCAGTCCAAATCGCTCTCTCCGGCAGCGTCACGACGACCGTGACCCGCTCAGTACGCGGGTGCGATCGGACGTAGCGCCGAGTTGCACCCGGCTGTATCGCGGATTTGGAATCCGCAGGCGCTGTGGCAGGTGAGCGCGTCGGAATCGGCGCAGCCCTGCCGAGTGCAACTCGGCGATACAGCAGGTTTCAAACCTGCGCTACGTCCGCC
>CAIWVP010000082.1 GCA_903916195.1 uncultured Verrucomicrobiota bacterium
CGCAGGTTTTCAACCTGCTGTATCGCCGAGTTGCACTCGGCAGGGCGTCGGCAAGGCCCGATGCGCTCACCTGTCGCAGCGCCTGCGGATCCCAAATCCGCGATACAGCAGAGTACAACTCTGCGCTACGTCCGATCGCACCCGCGTACTGAGCGGGTCGTGGTCGTCGTGACGCTGCCGGAGAGAGCGATTTGGACTGGCGGGCAGACGTAGCGGAAGGGGGTATCGGACGGACGTAGCGCAGGTTTGCAACCTGCTGTATCGCCGAGTTGCACTCGGCAGGCCGTCAGCAAGGCCCGACCGCTTACCTGCCGCAGCGTCTGCGGATTCCAAATCCGCGATACAGCAGAGTACAACTCGGCGCTACGTCTGCCCACCTGCCCGCCACTTCCGATAGCCCCCATCCCGGTCCGCCCCGTTTGACCCACGACGACCCGCCTCCTAACCTGCACGCCGCGTGAACCCGAACGACCCGTCCGCCGCCGACCGCGCCCGCGCGATCCGCGATGCCTTGCCGCCCGGCGGCCTCTTCGCCGGCCAATCCTGGCGGATCTCGCCGACGCCGTTCGCGCTCGGCGCGGATCTCGCCGAGGAGCTCGAGACGCTCGGCCGCGTGCTGTACCAGTTCTACCGCGCCGTGAACCTGCTCTACCGCCGCAGCTGCGACGGCAAAGCGCCCGCGTGGATCGCGGAACTGCTCGACCAAGGCAAGCCGGCCGACCTCATCGCGCTCCAGCGGCATCCCGGCTTCAAGAACGAGCTGCCGCGCGTCATCCGCCCGGACGTCCTGCTCACCGACGGCGGCTTCGCCATCAGCGAGCTCGATTCCGTCCCGGGCGGCATCGGCCTCACCCAGTGGCTCGGTCAGACGTACGAGAAATCGGGGATCGGAGATCGCGGACCGCGGGATGCTGGCGGCGACGGGGCCCCGGTACTGGACCCCAACACCCGGATCATCGGCGGCGCGACCGGCATGAAGGACGGCTTCGCCTCCCTCTTCGGCGACGCCGCGAACGTCCACATCGTGGTCTCCGAGGAGTCCGCCTCGTACCGGCCCGAGATGGAATGGCTGGCCGGCGAACTCGGACGTCCGAGGTTCGAGGTCCGAGGTCCGGAGTTCACCGGCTTCGCTCCCGGCGACGCCGTCTACCGGTTCTTCGAGCTGTTCGACCTCACCAACGTCCCGTCCTCGCGACGCGTCTTCGAGATGGCGTTGGACAAGCAGATCCGGCTGACGCCGCCGCCGAAGCCGATCTTCGAGGAGAAGCTGCTCTTCGCGCTGCTCTGGAACCGCAACCTCCGTCCCTACTGGCGGCAGGAGCTCGGCGAAGCGTTCTTCGTGCGCCTGCTCAAGGTCGTCCCGCAGACCTGGATGATCGATCCCGCGCCGCTCCCGCCGCAGGCCGCCTATCCGGGGCTCGACCTCACCGATTGGGCGCAGCTCAAGTCGCTCAGCCAACGCGAGCGCGAGCTCATCCTCAAGGTCTCGGGCTACAGCGAGGACGCCTGGGGCGCCCGCGGCGTGTATCTCGGCAGCGATCTGAGCACCGCCGACTGGAGCGTCGCCGTCGACAAGGCACTCGCCGCCTTCCCTCGTTCGCCCTACGTGCTCCAGCGTTTCCATCGGCCGCGGGTCGTGGAGGCGTCGTACTTCGATTTCACCACCGGCCAGGTGGTGCCGATGCCGGGACGGGTCCGGTTGTGCCCCTACTACTTCGTCGCCGGCGACGGCGATGCGGCCCGGCCGAAGCTCGGCGGCGTGCTCGCGACCATCGTGCCGTCCGATAAGAAGATCGTGCACGGGATGAAGGACGCCGTCCTCGCGCCGTGCTCCGTGTGACGGACCCGACGACGCGGGTCCGGACCGGTCGGCTCCGAAACGGGAAGCCGCGCGTGCCATCGTCCGCCGGCCGTGGTCCTGCGGCGCCACCGACCGTGACGGGATCCTGGGGCTCGGCCGGTCGCCGGGCCAGCGCAAGCCACCGCCAGCTTTTGGCAAGATTCCGGGAGCGCGGCCCGGCATCCCGCGCTAGTCTCGCCCCGACATGGGTTCGATAGGAGAACGTCCGGATCGCCGCCGCGGGTTCACGCTCTTGGAGCTGCTCGTCGTGGTCGCGATCATCGCGGTGCTGGCAGGGTTGCTCCTGCCCGCGTTCGGTCGTGCCAAGATGCAGGCGAAGAAGGCCAACGAGATCAACTCCGCCCGGCAGCTGATGCTCGCGTGGCAGCTCTACGCCAACGACCATTCGGACCGCGTCCTGCCCGGCTATCGGTACGGTTACCCGGCCCGAGATTTGTCCGGCAACGAGGTGGGCCACCCGATCAACGCCCGTTATCCGTGGCGGCTCGCGCCGTATCTCGGGAACAGCTTCGGCGTCATCTACGCCAACGAGAACCGCACGCTGCTCGAGCAGTTCCAACGGATGCCCGACAGACACCTCGGGATCTACGCGGCCAGCGTCTTCCCGTCGCTCGGCGTCAACGGCGTGTTCGTGGGCGGCGACGACCTGGAGCTGCCGCCGGAGGGCAAGGCCCGGGAACAGTTCAGCGAGTTCTGCCTGCTCAAGGTCGCCCAGGCCCACCGGCCGAGCGAGCTCATGGCCTTCGTCTCGGCCCGCGGCCCGTTCGAGAGCAAGATCGTGGACGGCTTCTACAAGGTGACGCCGCCGTATCTCATGGCCCGCCGTTGGGCGGTGGATTGGAACCCGTTGGACGGCCCTGAAGCTTGGGGCAACGTGCATCCGCGGTTCGGGAACCGGGCCGTTTCGGCCCAGGTGGACGGCCATGCGGAGACGCTGCGGACCGGTGACCTCCAGGACATGCGCCGCTGGTCCGACCTCGCCGACCGCCCCGATTGGGCACTCACGCGGAAGTGATCCTCGGTCCCCGGGGAACCAGACTTCCCGGCCCACGGCGGCATTTCGGGAGGATCACGGGGCCCGACGGATCCAGCGCGCGGTGATGGCCGCGTCATTCGACGACCACGATCCGGAAAAACGCCGCACCGCGCTGCCGCGGCCCGGCGGCTCCATCCTGCTCCGACCATTCGGCGACGCCCGGCTCGGGATACGACAGCCGGCCGGCCGCTTCATTCCATGCGGCCAAGCCTTCGCTGACTTCGATACGATAGCGGCGGCTCGGCGCGATGGTGAAACGCAGGACCGCGGTGCCGTCCGCACCGAACGTCGACGCGAGCACCCGGAGCGCGCTCGCCTTGTCCGTCGGATCGGTTCCGGCGACCAACTCGTCGCGGTTGATCCGGCCGTCGCCGTCCGGATCTCCGTCGGCCGTGGCGGAAAGGTCGCCGAACCAGAAGCGTTCCCAGTCATCGGGCAATCCGTCCTGGTCGGTGTCGACCTCGGTGACGACGGCGCCCTCGATCTCGAGCCGGGGCGCGTCGTAGAGCAGGTTCTTGCGCGTGGACCATTGCGGATAGTTACCGACACCACCGCCGCCGGTGCCGCCCGGGGTGATCTGCACGGCCGGCGAGAGCGAATCCACGACCAAGGGGAGCCAACCTCCGTCGAGCGCCCTCTGCAGGTAGGCGACGACCAGCGGGTCGGCGAGATCGATGTCGAAGGTGAACTTGCTGCCTTCCGGCACGAGCTCGCCGGCGACCGCGTTGAGGGTCCTTCCGACCGCCCAAGGGCGCGCCTCGAACGGCGCGTCGGTCCAGGCCTCGTTGTGCTGGCCGACGTTGTTGCTCACGTCGAGCGGCTCGCCATCGGTCCCGAACATCACCGGATACACGTTGCGCGTGCCGATGGAGATGTTGCCGCCGGCGATCGGGCCGAGTGGACCGTACGAGCTGTTCTCGGTGAACGTCGGTCCGGTGAAGCCTTTGCGGAATGCTGCGCCGTAAAGTTCGACCGGACGGCCGGGATCGGTATCGGGCAGGTAGCCCGGCTGGTTGGTGAGATAGGTGCGAAAGCTGTCGTAGGTCGGGTCGTACACGAACGCCTTGTCCGCGGTGATGGTCAGCGTGAGCCGCGCACGGCGGACCAGATAGTTCCGCGGACCCCGGTGGGTG
Source organism: uncultured Verrucomicrobiota bacterium (assembly GCA_903916195.1). Classification (GTDB taxonomy): domain Bacteria; phylum Verrucomicrobiota; class Verrucomicrobiia; order Limisphaerales; family UBA9464; genus CAIVQB01. Next base: position 4,031 of record CAIWVP010000082.1, read on the forward strand.
GACACCCGAGCGGACGTGTCCCAGCCCAGCAAGAACTGCGCGTCGCGCGTGTCGAACCGCGGGTCGAACGACGCGAAGGTCGGCGCGACCGGTCGCGTTGCCGGCTCGAAGTTGAAGGGATACATCCAGCGGTCCATCGACGGAGACGGCACGTCCAGCGTGAAGCCGGCCGCGCCGAGACGGAAAACCAGCAGGAGCCAGAAAAGGCAGACGGCCCCGCGCAGGCCGGCCGCCCGGGTTCCGACACCTTTCGTGGAAAGAACGGTCACAAAGACGGCGCCTCAGCGGCGGCGGCTGCCGAGGAACCAGAGGCCGGCCAGGCCGACGCCGACCAGCACGACGGTCGTCGGCTCCGGCACGGTGGCGATGTCCAGCGTCGCGGAATCGAAGCTCAAGCTGTCCGACACGGCGTTGAAGCCGAGCTTGAAGGTCGTCGCGCCGCTTCCGGAGAGATCCCATTCCCACTTCGAGGAGACGAACGCGCCGCTGCCCGGCGTGCCCGGCTCGCCGACGAGCAAGCGACCGAGCTCGGTGCGCACCGCATCGATGGAGACCGATCCGTACGTGAGCTTCACCGATCCGTAGTCGAGCTCGGTGCCGAAACTGCGCGACTGGAACACGACGCGACCGACCGGACCCGGGTTCGAGTAGCTGACCTCGAACACGCTCTTGCCAGCCATGTTGTAGATGTTGCCGGTGCTGGTGACGAACGCGTTGGGGTCGCGCTGGACGAGCTTCGCGGCGGCGTTGCTGCCGACGATGTCGGGGCTGTTGCCGACCCCGTTGTCGGTCGCGACGGTGAAGCGTTCCCAGCCCGCGACCGAGCTGCCGGCCGAGCCGCGGAAGCTCGGAACGACGAAGTTGTTGGTTCCCGCGCGGGCCGGCAGGACGAGAGCGAGGACGGCGGCGCCGAGCAGGGCGGACACGCCTCGGCACGAGTTCGATCGGTTCATCGGGACGGAGCATAGAGCCGAAGGGCGCTCCACGCTAGCCCGGTGGTGCCAAAAGCGGCCGCCTGGTTGCGGCCGCGCGCCACCATGTCGACGGAGGATCAGGCCATCTCCAGCCCGCGCATCGTGCCGGTCGCCGAGGCGAACCGGTCGGTCTCGATGCCCATCCGCTGCAACATCGAGACGAAAAGGTTCGGCAGCGGATAGTTCCGCTCGCGGTCGAAGGCGAGGTGCTGGCCGTGCCTGAATCCACCACCCGCGAAGATCGTGGGCAAGTTGGTGGTCACGTGCGTGTTCGCGTTCCCGAGGTTGGAGCCGTAGAGGACCATCGTGCGATCCAGCAGCGTCCCGTCGCCTTCGCGCACACCCTTCAGGCCGGCGAACAGGTCCGCGAGCAGCTTCATGTGCCATTCGTCGATGGCGCGGAGCTGCGCCAGCTTGGCGTCGGAACGGCCGTGGTGGGAGAGGTTGTGGTAGCCGTCGGTGATCTTGGTGCCGTCGACCTCGATGGCGGGCGAGTTGACGCTGTCGAGCAGCAGCGCGACGGACCGCGTGGAATCGGTCTCGAAGGCGAGCCGCGCCAGGTCGTACATGAGCCGCACCTTCTCCATGTACTCGCGCGGGCTCGCCGGATCGAGCGGCACGCTGGCGGTGACGGTCGGCCTGGGCCTGCGCTCCCATTCACGCGACATCTGCATCCGCTGCTCCAGTTCGCGGACGCTGGTGAAGTACTGGTCGAGCCGGTCGCGGTCGTGCGTCCCGACGCGGCGCTGCAAGGTCTTCGCCTGGTCGGCCACCGAATCGAGGATGCTGCGGCCCAGCTCCAGCTTGCGCACCTGGTCCGCCGTCTCCGCCTCGGTTCCTTGGATGAAGAGATGGCGGAAGACGTCCGAGGCCTTCTCCTCGCACGGGATCAACACGCCGGAGCCGGTCCACGAAAGACTGCGCATGCCCTGCTCGACGTTGACGCCGAGGTTCAGCGACGGGAACCGCGTCAGATGCCCGATGCGTTCGGCGATGTACTGGTCGAGCGAGATGGTGTTGCGGAAGCCGCCGCGGCCCGGATGCGGCGCGGCGGTGAGGAAGCAGTTGTCCGCAGGATGCCCGCCGTCCACGTCCGGATGCGACACGCCGCTGAAGACGGTCAGGTCGTCGCGGTGGGCCTTCAGGTGCTCCAGATAGGGCGACAACGCGTAACCGCGGCCGGTCTCCTTGGGGAAGAACCGGTCCGGCAACAGGCCGAGGTTGTTGCAGATGGCGAACATCCTCCGCGGGACCGCTTCCGCCACCGGCGTGGCGGAAGCCGCGATCGTCCCGGCGGACATCGGCCACATCGAATCCAGCAACGGCAACGAGAGAGCGATCCCGGCACCGCGCAGGAAGTGACGACGGGACAGGCCCGGACGGGTGGAGACGGACGGCGCGGGCACGGCGGCGGACGGGTTCTTCATGGCGATGGCTCCGGCTATTTGTTCAAGAAGAGTTCGCTCTGCACGACGGCATGGACCAATGACTTCACACCATACCCGCCGCGCCGCGTCGTGTTCACCATTTTTTCAACGGCCCGGCGGTCGGAGAAACGGACCGGCGCACCGGTCGCAAAGACGGTGAGTTGCCGCGCCAGGTTGCGCGCGAGCTGGGCCTCGTCGCGGAGCAGGCAGCGCTTCAGCTCCCGGACATCGCGGAAGGTCTGCCCGCCCGGCAGTTCGCCGCTCGGATCGACCTCCGGCCCGAGGCTGAAATGGTACCGCAACCCGTCGTGGCCGATGCCTTTGACCGGCTCTCCCGCACCGACGGACCGGTAGCGCTCGCGCCAACCGCCCATGACATCGAAACTTTCCAAGGCGAAGCCCGCGGGATCGATGAGCCGATGACAGGCGTTGCAGGATTCTTGGTCCCGATGCTTGACCAACTGCTCGCGGATGGTCGTCGCGCCACGGATGTCCGGCTCGACGGCGGGGATGCTCGGCGGCGGCGGCGGCGGCGGACGCCCGATGATCCGTCCCATGATCCAGGCGCCGCGCTTCACCGGCGATGTCGCCGTCCCGTTGGCCGTGACCTTCAGCACGCTCGCCTGGGTCAGCAACCCGCCGCGCACGCTGTCGGCCGGAAGATCCACCCGACGGATGCCGACGCCGTCCACGCCCGGGATCCCGTAGTGCGTGGCCAGGCGTTCGTTGAGCATCGCGAAGCGCGACGACACCAGGTTCGCGACACCGAGGTCGCCTTTCAGCAGCTCGGCGAAGAACAGCTGCGTCTCGTCGGCCATCGATTCCACCAACAGGTCGTCGAGCTGGTAATCCGGATACAGCTCGGTGTCGGGCGCGACGGTCGCGATCACCCGCAGGTCGAGCCAGTGGCCGAGGAACGCCTCGACGAACCGCTGGGACCGCGGATCGTCGAGCAAGCGGTCGGTCTGCGCGCGCAAGACTTCCGGACGATGCAGCGTGCCGGCTTCGGCGAGTTTCCGGAGCCCGGCATCCGGCGCGGAGTTCCAGAGGAAGTAGGACAACCGCTCGGCCAGCGCGCCGTCGCCCAGCGGTCCGGGCTTCTGCGTGTCGAGATAAAGGAAACCCGGCGAGCACAGCACCGCCGTGTAGCCCGCGATCATCGAGTCGGTGAAACCGTTGCCCGACTGGAGCGCCGACCGGACCACGCCGAGGAACCGGTCCACGTCCGCCGTTCTCACCGGCGCGCGGTACGCCCGGGTGATGAACCCGCGCAACAGATCCTTTGCGTCGCGCTCCGGTCGGGATGAGGTGACCTCGACGCCGGCCTTCACCTTGGAACGTCCGGTCCCGGTCGTCACCGGATGGTCGGTCATCGGCAGGTCGCCGAAGAGCAGCCGGTGTCCCGCAGGCGGCCATTGGTCGAGCAGCGGTCCCTCGACCTCGAGCCACTGGAACGCGACGCCGGGCATGCCTTCCGGCGTGGTCAACGGATTCTTGTGGTCGGGCGGACGTGAGCGGAACAACCGCGCGGCATCCGGCCGGATGGTCTCGCCGGCGAGCAGCGAGACCTCGAGCTCACGGACGGTCGGGGTGGTGCCCACGTCGAAGCTGCCGAGCTTCCGCAGCAGCCGCGGCTCGGAATCGGAATACAGCGTCACCGGCTCAGGACGGCGGCCGACGCTCACGTTGGTGAATTTCGCATCGATCCAGAAGCTGTGGCCCGAGACGCGCAGGCGGTAGCGGCCGGAGACCGGCGCGCGGAACTTGCCGAAGCGGATCTCGGTCGGCTCGTAGGTGCTCACCACCACGCCCATGGCCTCACGGTCGCGCCGGGCCTGGTCGCGGCCTTCCGGGC
>CAIWVP010000083.1 GCA_903916195.1 uncultured Verrucomicrobiota bacterium
CGGGCCGAGCTGACTTCGAAAGATACTGCCCGATTCACCGGGGTGGGCTGTGCTCAGTTGATCTCTTCGCTTCTGTGGCTCACTGGTTCGGGGCATCAAGGGTATCTTCCCGTTCTCGGCACGGCATCCCTCTCCTCAGTGAGCCCAGGGCTAACACACGGAGTCGTGCTCATTGGTGTGACACTACTCGTGGAGGACCCGGCACGCCGGGTCGAGGCCTTAGCCCCGGCTTACCGCCGCTCACTTCAGCAGACCGAGCTCGGCGATGGTCGCCTTCATCAGGTCGCGGGTCTTCAGCGTGACCGGGACGAGCGGGAGGCGGATCTCCTCGGTCATCATGCCCATCAGCGCGAGCGCTGCCTTGGCAGGCGCCGGATTGGTCTCGACGAAGAGGTTCTTGAAGAGCGGATAGAGCGCCGTGTGGAGGCGCAAGGCGGCCTTGAGATCGCCGGCCGCGAACTTCGCGACCATCGAGCTGACCTGCTTCGGCGCGACGTTCGATGCCACGCTGATGACGCCCTTCGCCCCGACCGCCATGAACGCCAGCGTGAGCGAATCGTCGCCGCTGAGGACGGTGAACTTGTCGCCGCAAGCCGCGATGAGCTGGCTCACGCGGTCGGCGTTGCCGCTGGCCTCCTTCATGCCCACCACGTTCTTGCACTCGGCGGCGAGCCGCTGGGTGACGTCGACGCCGATCTCGATGCCGCAACGGCCCGGGATGCTGTAGAGAACCAGCGGCAGCTTGGTCGCGGCGGCGATGGCCTTGAAGTGCTGGTAGAGGCCCTCTTGCGTCGGCTTGTTGTAGTAGGGCGCGACCTGGAGCGAGCCGTCCGCGCCCGCGGCCTCGGCCTGGCGGGTGAGCTCGATGGCTTCTTTCGTCGAATTGGAGCCGGTGCCGGCGAGGACCTTGACGCGACCGGCGGCGAACTTCACCGCCAAGGCGATCACGCGGATGTGCTCGTCGTGGTCGAGCGTGGGCGATTCACCGGTGGTGCCGACCGGCACGATGCCGTCGACGCCGCCCTTCACCTGGGATCTGACGAGCTTCTCGAGCGCGGGCTCGTCGATCTGACCGTTGCGGAAGGGCGTGACAATCGCGGTGTAGGTGCCGGTGAACATAAGCAAAAGCGAGCAGACAATCGGCCAATCCGGCCGGCTTTGGGAAGGGATTTTGTGCCGTCCATCCCGGCCCGGCCCGGCACAGGACGCGGCCGCCGAGACCGGACCGGATCGACAGGATGGAACGGGATCGGAGCCGGCCGTTCTGTCCGTCCTGTCGATCCGATCCCGCCCCGCCCGACGCCGGGATGGTGAATCCCGCTTGGTGCCGCGCGGGGGTCGCCGGTAGGATGGTCGACATGTCGTCCGTCCTGCTCCTGGCCGCCGCCACCAACGCCGTCGCGGATGCCGTGGCCGCCGCGCCGCGGGTCGTTTCGGCGTCGGCCGGCTTCGGGCTGGTCTTCTGGTCGTTGCTCCTCCTGAGCGCGGTGGCGCTCGCCGCCATCGCCGAGCGCGTGCTGCTGTACCGCCGCGAGCAGATCGATTCCGCGCAGTTCCTCGCCGGCGTGCGCAACGTGATCAAGCGCGACAACGTGCTCGAGGCGCTCTCGATCTGCGACGCCACGCCAGGTCCGGTGGCCCGCATGGTGAAGGCCGCCATCCTCGCCCGCGAAGGCGGCCGCGAGCGCGTCCAGGAAGCCATCGAAGAGATCGGGTTGATCGAGGTCCCCCGGCTCGAATCGCATCTGGCCTTCATCGCCACGGTGGCCCAGATCGCGCCGTTGCTCGGGCTGCTGGGGACCTTGCTGGGCCTGGCCGGCACCTTCCGCGGGCTGCGCAAGCCGGACGGCCCGGCCTTTGGCTACGCGGCACCGGGCGAGATGTTCGACGGCCTGATGCAGGCTCTCTACTCGGCGTCGCTCGGCATCGGCCTCGCGATCATCTGCTACGCCGCCTATAACTACCTGGTCAGCCGCGTGAACCTGCTGGTGCTCGACATGGAGCGGACCGGCGGCGAGGCGGTGAAGCTCGTCACCGGCGAGAACGGCGCCGGCGGCAACGGGAGGCCGCAGTGAAGTTCCCGCGCACCACCCGCCTGCTCACCGGCCGCACGGACGCGGCGCCCTGGCTCTGCCTGCTGTTCCCGCTGGCGTTCGCCGCCATCTTCCACGAGTTCCTCGTCCTGCCCCGCGGCCTGCGTCTTTCGTTGCCGTCGGCCGACGCGCCGTCGGCGGTCGCCGCGGGCGAGCGCGTCTTCGTCGTCGCGGTGGACGCGAACGAGCAGCTCTATTTCGAGAACCAAGCGGTCGAGTTGCCGGCGCTACGGACCGCGCTCGCGGCACGCGCCTCGGCGGCGGGCGCGCCGAGGACGTTGCTGCTCCAGGCCGACAAGACCGTCCGCGCCTCGCGCCTCGCCGAGCTCTCGGCCGCTGCGATGGGCGCCGGGCTGCGCGACGTGGTCTTCGCGACGCGGCCGTCCGCGCCATGAACACGACCTCCACGATGCCGCCGCCGGGCTGGACGCCGACGCGCCGGGCCGTGGTGTCGCTCGTCCTCGCCGGCGTGCTCGCGGCCGGGGTGGCGGGCCTGACGCGTTGGCCGGAGCTGCCTTCGCCGCAGCCGCCCGGATCCGCTCGCCTGCATCTGGACCTGGGACGGGACGGGACGATGGCGTCGTCGTTCCTCCTCGAATCGGATCCGACCCAGTTCGCCCTGTCGGACCCGCATGGTTTCTCCGGCGCGGCGGAACGCGCCTTGCCGCGCGGCGACTACGAGCTCGCGGAGTTCACCGAGCCGCCGACATGGTTGTCGGTCGACCCCTTGGCCCGCCGAGCGGGCCGGGTCCCCCTGCTGGCGGCACCCCCTGCGCCGGCGCGGAACGAAGCGGTGCCGGCATTGGAAGGCGAGCCGCCCGCGCCGGCGCTGCTGCCCGAGACGTCGCAGGCGACCGTGAGGGGCGGCCTGGTGGACCGTCCGTTGGCGGTGGCCTTGGACGTGCCGAGCTGGGTCTCGGCGGAACCGTTGTCCGCGACGGTGGTCGAGATCGGCGTGACCCCGGAAGGCGACGTGCTGCTGGCCCGCGCGGTGGTCCCGTGCGGGATGAAGGCGGCGGACGACGCTGCGGTGGCGTTGGCCCGGACGGCGCGGTTCGCGCCGAAGGGCGAGACGCCGCGGACCGGGGATCTGGCGACGACGGAGCTCGCGTGGGGCGAGCTGGTTTTCCAATGGCGGGTCCGCGCGGCCGAATGACCATGATGCTGCCGGACCTCTTCCTCGCCCTCCTCGTGCTCGGCCTGCTGGCAGCGCTCGGCGCGCTCGCGCTGGCCGATGAGTTCCGCCAGCGCCGCATCCAGGGCCCCCGCACGCCGGACCACATCTTCCGCTGCGACCCGTGCAACCTCGTCTACACCGACGACCCGGCGGTCGGCCGGTCGCGGTGCCCGCAGTGCGGGAAGACCAACGAGGTGTTCGAGTTCTGACCGCGGGCCCCGGCGTCGCCTCAATCGGCCAGCAGGAACCGCAGGTCGTCGAGCGACAGGCTCTGCGCGAACTTCTCCTCGCCCAGCACGTCCAGCGCGAGCGCGGACTTGGTCCGCTGGAGCGCGCGGATCTTCTCCTCGACGCTGTCCTTGATCAGGAGCCGGTAGGCGATGACCTTCTGGGTCTGCCCGATGCGGTGCGTCCGGTCGATGGCCTGCGCCTCGACGGCGGGGTTCCACCACGGATCGAACAGCACGACGTAGCTGGCCGCGGTGAGGTTGAGTCCGAAGCCGCCGGCCTTGAGCGATATCAGGAAGACGCTCTCGCCCTCGGCCGCCTGGAACTGGCGCACCAGTTCGCCGCGGTTCTCGGTCGCGCCGGACAGGAAGAACGTGGGCCATCCCCGCTCGGCGAGCCCGGCCTTGAGAAGGTCGAGCATCTCGACGAACTGGGAGAACACGAGGACCTTCTGGCCCTCCTCCATCAACGGCTCGAGCGTCTCCATCAGCGCGCCGACCTTGGCGCTCTCGCCCTTGGAATCCGGCTTGGCGAGGCGCGGATGGCAGCAGATCTGGCGCAGCCGGAGCAACGAGGTGAGGAAGTTGAACCGGTGCTTGCTCAGCGCGGCCGGCGTGTTGACGCGCAGCAGCATCGCCTGCGCCCGCTTCAGCTCGGCCCGATAGAGCGTCTTCTGGTCGCCCTCCATCTCGCAGAAGAGGTCCTCCTCGATGCGGTCGGGCAGGTCCTTGGCGACCTGCGTCTTGGTGCGCCGCAGAAGGAAGGGGCGCACGCGCGCGGCGAGCCGCTGGCGGGCGAGCGAATCCGTCTTGGAGTCGAAGACCTTGGCGAACTCGTTCTTTCCGCCGAGCGCGCCGGGCATCGCGAAGCTCATCAGGCTCCACAGGTCGAGCAGCTTGTTCTCGATCGGCGTGCCCGAGAGCACCAGCCGGTGCCGTGCGCGGAGGCCGCGGGCGATCTGCGCGGTGATGCTCGTCGGGTTCTTGATGTACTGCCCTTCGTCGAGGATCACCGCGAGGAACTCGATCCGGGTGAACGCTTCGCCGGCGATGCGGAGCTGGTTGTAGTTGATGACGTGCAGCTCGGCCGAGCCCGCCTGCGCGGGCAGGTCGCCGACGTCGTCGCCCGACCACACGCGGACCCGCAGGTGCGGCGCGAAACGCATCACCTCGGCGCGCCAGTTGTCGGTGACGGATTTCGGGCAGACCACGAGGAACGGCGCCGATCCGCCGCCGACCGCCGCCGTGGGGCCGTCCGGGCTTCCACCGTCGACGTCCATCGCGGCGGCCTTGGCGCTCTTCTTCTTCGCCTTCGCAGGTTTCTTCGCCGGCTTCGCGTCCTCGTCGACCGGCGTCGACGGGAGGGAAGCGGCCGATGTGCCGGACGGCAGACCGAGCGGGCCCTTGGCCTCCTCTTCGCGCAGCCACACGAGCCAGGCGAGCGTCTGCAACGTCTTCCCGAGCCCCATGTCGTCGGCGAGGATGCCGCCGAAGCGGTTGGCCGAGAGGTAGCAGAGGAAGTGGAAGCCTTCCTTCTGGTAAGGACGCAGCTCGGCCTTGAGGGCGGCAGGGACCTCCGGCGTGACACGGGCCTGGATCTCGGCGACGCGCCGCTGGATGCGCAGGAAGGTCTCCTCGCCGACAAACGTCTTCGCCGCCGGGTCCGCGAGCTGCAGCGCGTGCAGGCGCTGGGGTTCGCCGGTGAGCTCGTGCGGGCTCAGCCCGAGCTTGGCGAGCTGGGCGTCCTCGTCGGCGCTGAGCTTGAACTCGAGCTTCTTCCAGCCCTTGTCGCCGAGGCGGACCCATTTGCCGCGGGCATCGAGCAGGAGCTTGACCTCGGCCTTGGTCAGCTGCGTGTCGCTGACGTCGAGGATGATCTTGAGGTCGAACCAATCGGTCGAGGTCTCCACCACGTCGAGGCGGACCTGGCCGGCGACGGTGGCGTTGAGGAACGAGGCGAGCTGCCCGCGCAGGTCGAGCGCGACGTGGAGCGGCACGCTCGTCAGCCAGGCCATGAACAGGTCGGGGAACTTCGCCGTGACGCGCATCAACCAGCGTTGGCGCGCGAAATCCCATTTGAACCCCGCCGGCTCCAGCAGGCGCGGGACGTCGCCGAGCAGCGTGCGGTCGTAGGTCACGAGCGCCTCGTCCAAGGGCATCGCGGACTTCGGGACCGCGGCCTCGCCGTCCTCGGTCGGGACAAGCTTCGCGTCGAGCCAGGCGCTGCCGTTCCATCGCTCGGCGTAGAGGCCGTCGGGCGAGACCGCGTTGACGTCGAGGACCGCGTACTCGGTGTCGTTGCCGAAGGCGATGGTGCGCAGCTCGGCCGTCAGCCGCGGCGAGAGCGGCACCACGCGGACGCGGTCCGCCAGGCGCGGCGGCAACGGGATGGCGAGATGCTGGAGGAACCGCACGCCCACCGGGGTCTCGAGCGCGGGGGCCGGGATGGGCGTCGAAGCGGCCGGATCGAGGGCGCGGTCCTCGACCGGCGGACCGGCGGAGACGGTGTCGGTCGTCAGGTAGAGCGTCGGACGACCGGGCAGCGTCAGCAGGAACTTGGGCACCGGCGAGCCGTCGCCCTGGCGCAGCTGGAGGCGGTAGTCGTCGCTCTCATCCAAGGCGGGCGCGAGCTCCCATCGCAACGGGGCCTCGGGACGGCGGAGGGGATCACCATCGGTGCCGACGATGTGCGGCCGGAGCGCGGGCAGCCGGAGGAAGCGGTTCAGCATCCGCCGCGTCTGCGTGTCGTGCCACATCAGGTTGATGGCATAGCCGAACCGCGCGCGCTGCGCGAGCGGCTGCCAGAGCAGCGCGACCTCGGGGGCCAGCAGGTCGCCGCTCTTCTCGTCGAACTCCTTGAACTTCCCGGGCTTGATGGTGCTCCAGTCGAGCGCTCCCGGCTTGCGGAACTCCACGAGCCCCTCGGCCTCGGTCACCCGCAGCCGCAGCTCGACCTCGTCCGTCGGCCGGGCGTCGTCGGCCGGGCCGAGCTGCAGGTTGGTGAGCAGGTTCTTCCAGCGGTCCACGTCGCGTCCGCGCCGCCATCGGGCGAGGGTCTGGCGGGCCTCCGCGAGATCGGTCAACGGCCGCAGGAACTCCGGCCAGGCCAGCCCGCGCTCCTCGGCGGCGAGCGCGACGAAGCGCCAGAACTCGCCCTCGTCCTTCGGCGTCGCCGGCCATGCATCGAGCTTCTCCCACGCGTTGGTGCCGGCGAACTTGAAGCCGAACCCGATGAGGTCGTCGCCGGTGAGGAAGGGCCGCTCGCGCAGCTTCTCGAAGCGTTCCTCAAGCCGCCGGACGAAATCCGATTCGGCCCGCGAGAGCTCGCGTCCCAGCGCGGCCGAGGCCTGCTTCGCCAGCACGCCCGAGGTGAGCGGCTGGAAGACCTGCTTCTTCGGCACCTTCTTGCCGGAGCTCAGGCTCTGGACCGCCGCCGCGCTGTGCTCGACGAGCAGCGCCTTCATCGCGGCGTAGGCGTGCTTGCAACCGCCGCCCATCGGACAGCTGCATTCCTCCCACCAGGAACGCGACTCCGGGTCGTAGCGCAGCGTGGTCTGGTACAACGTGCCGCCCTCGACATCGGCGGTGAAGGTGCTGCCCGGTTCGTCGCAGCGCAGGTCGCGCACGCGGCCTTCCTGGAGATACGCCTCGCCGCGCTCGCGGATCAGCGGAGGCAGCTCCTTGAGGAACTGCTGCGCAGCGGTGTCTGCGAAATGCGCGAAATCGGCGGGCTCCATGTGGCCGGGGAGACTACGCGATCACGGACCAGGGACAAGCCGCGGGGCCATCTGATTTCCGGCGCCCGGAAACCGCTGGCCGCCCCGGCGCGGAGCCGCCAATTTTTGCCGACACCATGGGGCACCTCCGATGAGCGCGGACGAAGGCGGATGCGGGAAGAAGCGCGGCCATCGCGGCGGCCCGGGATCCGCGACGCGCGACGCGGACAGGCCGGGAGGGTCGCGCTCCACCGGCTTCGCCGCCTGCCTGCTGGTCTGCCTGCTGGTGTGGGCGCTCCCGCTGGCCGCCCAACCGTCCAGCACGCTTTCCGACGACGGGTTCCTGGATCTTCTGGAGCGGAAGGCCTCCGATTATTTCTGGGTGGAGGCGGACCCGCGGAACGGGCTGGTGCGCGACCGCTCGACGCCGGATTCGAAATGCTCGATCGCAGCGGTCGGGTTCGGGCTTTCAGGCATCGGCATCGCGATCGACCGCGGCTGGTTGACGCGCGAGGAAGGCCGCGCACGGGTGCTCACGACCTTGCGGACCTTCGCCGAGGGTCCCCAAGGCGACGCCCCGGCGGACACCATCGGCACGCGCGGCTGGTTCTACCACTTCCTCGACATGGGCACCGCGACCCGCGCCTGGAAGTGCGAACTGTCATCCATCGACACCGCGCTGCTGCTGGCCGGCGTGCTCGACATGGAGATGTTCTTCGACCGGTCGCATCCGGATGAACGGCGCATCCGCGATCTGGCCGGGGTGCTCGTGCGCCGCGTGGACTGGTCGTGGATGGCTGACGGCGGCGAGACCTTCCGCATGGGCTGGCATCCGGAGAAGGGCTTCATCGCCGCCCGCTGGACCGGGTACAACGAGGCCATGATCCTGTATCTGCTCGCGCTCGGGGCAGAAGACGGATCCCGGGTCCCGGGTCCCGGGTCCGGGATCCGATGCCGACCGCCGGAGATCACCGGTGACGTGGACGGCATGGACCCAGGGCTACCGTTGGCAGACGAACGGGAGCCACGTCCACGTCGGGTTCGCGCCGTTGTTCGGCCACCAATATTCCCACTGCTGGGTGGATTTCCGCGGGGTCGCCGATGCGGCGATGCGGTCCCACGGGCTGACCTATTTCGAGAACTCGCGCCGCGCGACCTTGGCACAGCGCGCCTATTGCATGTCCGGGCCGGCAAAGTTCCCCGGCTACGGCCCGTGGGCGTGGGGCATCACCGCCTCCGACGGGCCGACCGGCTATGCTGCCCGCGGCGCGCCGCCGGCCGAGAACGACGACGGCACCTTGGCGCCGACCGCCGTCGGGGGCTCCCTGCCCTTCGCGCCCGAGGTCTGTGTGCCGACGTTGCGCGATATGGCGGCCCGCCACGGCGACCGCCTATGGGGCCGATACGGCTTCCGGGACGCCTACAACGAGAAGGCCGGCTGGTACGCGACCGACACCTTGGGCATCGACCAGGGGCCGATCCTGCTGATGGCTGAGAACCATCGGACCGGCGCGGTCTGGCGGCGCATGATGAGGCATCCGGTCATCCAGCGCGGCTTGGCCCGGGCGGGGTTCACATCTGTGATTTTTCCATGAACTTTTTCCTCCCGGACCGGAACTTGGCATTGCGTTGGCTATACCAAAATCGTCCGGCCGGATGGTCGGATTGATGGTTAGGGTCGTTAGGGTGAAACGCCGTTTGCCGAGGAGGTGGACGGCGTTTCTTTTTGCTCTCGGCGGATCCGGGCCTTGAAGCCGAGGCCGGGCGCAGCACGCCCGGGGCAGCACATCCGGAACGGTCGCGAAGCCGGTCCGCCCGGGGGACCGAGGAACATCATCGGGTCCCGATGGCGACGAGGCGGTCCCGGGTCCGGTAGAACAGCATCTTGTCCGCGATGGCCGGGGTGGACATGACGGTCCCGTCCATCCGTCCATCCGTCCATCCGTCCGCCGGGGGCGGACGGCGATGGCTCGCTTTGATGTGGCGTTCCACCTTCAGCACGCCTTCATGGCCGACCGTGTCCCACTCGATCTGGCCCGTGTTCTTGTCGAGCGCCATGAGGCGCCATGGGTGCGGCTCCGTCTCCTTGGCCGAACCGATGTCGCCGTGGAGGCCCACCTCGAGCCCGGACGTCCCGGGCTTCACCGCCGTGGCGACGTACACCCGGTCGCCCTGGACGATGGGCGAAGCCGGCGCGAGACCTGGGACCGGCGTCTGCTTCCGGATGTTTTTGCCGGTCGCGACGTCCCGGTCCATCGAGACCGGCGGCCGAAGGTCCGCGGTGCTCGGGCCAATCAGCGCCCGACGCGGCGGATGCGATGGAGACGCGATGCTTCTCCCAACCGACTGCGGGTTCAACCCGGCGCGAGGGTCCAGCCCGATCGGTCGCGGTCCCGGATCCGGCGGAAACAGCCCCTCATGGCCGGCCAGCAACCCGAGCCCGCGGCCCCACCCCGTTGGCACGGGCCACAGGTCGTCCCCAAGCCCGGCGCGGGTCGTGAGAGGAAGGAGAGGGATCCGTGAAGCTTGCCGAAGCGATCCACGTCCAGAGCAGCATGGTCCGAAGATCGATGGACGCCGTGCCGGAAGCTTGCCGCAAACCTCCATTGGCAAGCATGCCCGGATCGCCGCAGTTTCTCCGCAGCACCTTCTCCATGAAGCTATCCATGACCCCCTGCGCCCGGCTGATGCTATCCATCCCCGCGCTCGCGCTGGCGGCGGACCTCCACGCCGCGACCGTGCGCAAGGTGGATTTCAACCACGACGTGCAGCCGCTGCTGTCGGACAACTGCTTCGCCTGCCACGGACCGGACACGACCAAGATCAAGGGCGGCCTCCGTCTCGACCTGCGTGACGCGGCCCTGAAGCCCGCGAAGTCCGGGAAGGTCGCCATCGTCCCCGGCAAACCGGCCGAGAGCGAACTGGTCCGCCGGCTCACGACGACCGACGAGGACGACCGGATGCCCCCGTCGGAATCCCACAAGATCCTCACGGCCGCCCAGAAAGAGCTGCTCCGCCGCTGGATCGCGGAGGGCGCCGAGTACAAGGGCCATTGGGCATACACGCCGCCGGTGAAACCCGCCATCCCGGACGGGGTGGCCGCGATCGACCACCTGGTCCGTCAGCGTGTCGCCGAGCTCGGCCTGAAGCCGGCGCCGGAAGCGGACCGCCGCACCCTCGCGCGTCGTCTCCACTTCGACCTGGTCGGCCTGCCGCCGAAGCCGGAGGAAGTCGCGGGCTTCGAGCGGGACACGGCGCCGGACGCCTACGCGAAACGCGTCGAGACGCTGCTGGCGTCACCGCACCACGGCGAGCGCATGGCCATCGGCTGGCTCGATGTCGTGCGCTTCGCCGACACCATCGGCTACCACTCGGACACGCCGCGCAACATCTGGCCGTACCGCGACTACGTCATCCGCGCGTTCAACGACGGCATGCCGTTCGACCGCTTCACCCGCGAGCAGGTCGCCGGCGACCTGATGCCGGAGCCCACACAGGACCAGAAGGTCGCCTCGGCCTTCAACCGGCTGCTCCTCACCACCGAAGAAGGCGGCGCCCAGGCCAAGGACTACGAGGCGCGCTACCTGACCGACCGCGTCCGCGCCGTCGGCGCCATCTGGCTCGGCCAGACGATCGGCTGCGCGCAATGCCATGACCACAAGTTCGACCCGATCACGCAGAAAGATTTCTACGCCATGGGCGCGATCTTCGCGGACGTGAAGGAGACGATCATCGGCGCCCGCGAGGCCGGCATGCTGGTGCCGGACGCCGACCAGGCGCGCGAACTGGAGCGGCTCCGGCAGGTCGCGGACCCGCTGAAGGAGAAATTCGACGGGCCGCATCCGGATCTGGAGGGCGCCTTCGCAGAGTGGCAGGCGCGGCAGCTCTCGATGCTGGCGACCGACGAGGCTTGGACGCGCCTGGCACCGGCGAAGGCCGCGTCCTCCGGCGGCGCGACGCTGAAGATCCGCGACGACCGTTCCGTGCTGGCGAGCGGGAAGAACCCGGACACGGATGTCTACACGGTGGGCTTCACCAACGGCATCTCCGGGGTCGTCGCGCTGCGGATGGAGGTTTTACCGGACGATTCGCTGCCGGTGAAGGGACCGGGCCGCGCGCCCAACGGCAACTTCGTCCTCACCGAGGTCGTCGGCCGCGTCGAGCGCGACGGCACCGAGGTCCGCAAGGTGGGGTTCATCTCGGCGCGCGCGACCCGGGAGCAGGAGATCTTCGTCGCCGAGAACCCGTACGGCCGCTGGACCGCGGCATCCGCGATCGACGGCGATGCCAAGGGCAGCTCGGCGGGCTGGGCGATCTTGCCCGACGTCGGCCGGCCGCAGCAGCTGCGGCTCGCTCTGGCGGAGCCGCTGACGCTCGGCGCGGGCGAGAGCTTCGTGGTCGAGCTGCAGCAGGCGCACGGCAACCACGGGCATAACATCGGACGCTTCCGCGTGTCGGCGGCGAGCGATGCCGGGGCCTTCGACGCTCCGGTCGTCGTGCCTCCGGCAGGCGCGATCGCCGACCTGCTCCGCATCCCGGCGGCCGACCGCAAGCCGGAGCAGGCCGTGAAGCTGATGGCCCATTTCAAGGACCAGGCGCCCGAGCTCGCGGACCTCCGCTCGCGCCTCGCGGCGGCGACCCAGGCGAAGTCGGACTTCGAGGCGAAGCTGCCGCGCTGCCTGGTCACCGAGCGCAACGACCAGCCCCGCACCGTCCGGATCCTCCCGCGCGGGAACTTCCTCATCGAGACCGGCGAGAAGGTGTCGCCGGCGCTGCCCGCCTTCCTCGTGAAGAACCCGGGCCGCCCGGCGACACGGCTGGACCTGGCCGATTGGCTGGTCTCGCGGGAAAATCCGCTGACCGCGCGCGTGGTGATGAACCGGTTGTGGCGGCAGTTCTTCGGCGTCGGGTTGTCCAAGGTGATGGACGACTTCGGCGCGCAGGGCGAACCGCCGCCCAACGCGCCGCTGCTCGACTGGCTCGCCTGCGAGTTCATGGACAGCGGCTGGGACGTCCGCCACATGGTGCGGCTGATCGTCTCCAGCGAGACCTACCGGCAGGCGTCCACCGCCCCGCGCGACCTGCTGGCCCGCGACCCGGACAACCGGGTCCTCGCCCGCCAAGGCCGCTGGCGCATCGAGGCCGAGCTCGTCCGCGACACGGCGCTGTCCGTCGCCGGCCTCCTTTCGCCGGCCGTCGGCGGTCCGAGCGCGAAGCCTTACCAGCCCGACGGATACTGGGAGAACCTCAACTTCCCGGTGCGCGATTACGACGCGAGCAAGGCCGGGGACCAATATCGGCGCGGGCTCTACACCTGGTGGCAGCGGTCCTACACGCATCCCAGCATGCTCGCCTTCGACGCGCCGACGCGCGAGGAGTGCGCGGCCGAGCGGAACCGCTCGAACATCCCGCAGCAGGCGCTCGTGCTGTTGAACGACCCCAGCTACGTGGAGGCGGCGCGGACCTTCGCGGTGCGGATCCTGCGCGAGAGCCGCGGCGACGCGGCGACGCGCATCGGTTGGGCCTGGCGGCAGGTGCTGTCCCGGGCGCCGCGCGCCGAAGAGGTCGCGGTGCTGGAGGCCCTTCTCGGCAAACATCTCACCGAGTTCCGCGAGGACCGCGGCAGCGCCGAGGCCTATCGCAAGGTCGGCGTGGAACGTCCGTCCGCCGACATCGACGCGGCCGAGCTCGCCGCCTGGACCGATATCGCCCGCGCGCTGCTGAACCTGCACGAGACCATCACCCGCTCCTGAACCATGGACCTCTCCTCCGAACTCCGGCAGTTCCACCGCCAGCAGCAGACGCGGCGCGTCTTCCTCGGCCGCGCGTCGCAGGGCATCGGCGCGCTGGCGCTGGCGTCGTTGATCCGGCCTTCCTCGCTGCTGGCCGCGCCCGCCCGCGCGACGGGCATGGTGGATCCGCTGCACTTCGCGCCGAAGGCCAAGCGGGTGATCTGGCTCACCATGGCCGGCGGTCCGTCGCACCTGGAGACCTGGGACCCCAAGCCCAAGCTCGCGGCGATGCACGGTCAGCCGATGCCCGGGTCGTTCACCGCGGGGAAACAGATCGCCCAGCTCCAAGGGCAGAAGCTCACCTGCTACGGGCCGCAGCATCAGTTCCAGCGGTTCGGCAAGTCGGGCGTCGAGATCTGCGGGATGTTCCCCAAGATCGGGTCCGTCGCCGACGAGATCTGCTGGGTGCGTTCGATGACCAGCGAGGCCATCAACCACGATCCGGCGCACATGTTCATGAACACCGGCTCGCAGATCGCCGGACGTCCGAGCATGGGCGCATGGATCACCTACGGCCTCGGTTCGGAGGCGGAGAGCCTGCCCGGGTTCGTCGTGCTCACGTCGCTCGGTCGCGGCGGCCAGAACCAGCCCATCGCCGCGCGGCAATGGGCGCCGGGTTTCCTCCCGAGCCGCTTCCAGGGCGTCCACCTCCGCAGCAAGGGCGATCCCGTGCTCTATCTCGGCACGCCCGCCGGCGTCACCCGCGAGCAGCAAGGCGACGTGGTCAAGGCCGTCAACGCCCTGAACCTCCAGCACGACGCCATCGTGGACGACCCCGAGATCGCCACGCGCATCGCGCAGTACGAACTGGCGTTCCAGATGCAGGCCAGCGTGCCGGAACTGGTCGACCTCTCGAAAGAGCCGGCCAACGTGCTCGAATTGTACGGCTGCAAGCCGGGCGACGGATCGTTCGCGTCGAACTGCCTCCTGGCGCGCCGGCTCGCGGAGCGCGGCGTGCGCTTCATGCAGCTCTACCACAAGGATTGGGACCACCACGGCGGCGTGAAGCAGGGCATCGAGTTCAAGGCCGAGGAGATCGATCGCGCGTGCATGGCGCTGATCACCGACCTCAAGCAGCGCGACATGCTCAAGGACACCTTGATCGTCTGGGCCGGCGAGTTCGGCCGCACGCCGATGAGCCAAGGCGGCGACGGACGCGACCATCACAACGCCGGCTTCACCGTCTGGATGTGCGGCGGCGGCATCAAGCCGGGCACCGTCTACGGCGGGACCGACGAGCTGGGCTACGCGGCCGTGGACAACCCGATCGACGTCCACGACCTGCACGCCACCATGCTGCGGTTGCTGGGCATCGAGCACACGCGCCTCTCGGTGAAGTTCCAGGGCCTCGACGCCCGCCTCACCGGCATCGCCGGCAAAGTGATCAAGGACATCCTGGCCTGATCCAGGCCAGGCAAGAACCCTCCGGCAGGTCGCTTCCGACGGTCAGAAGCGCTCGCCCCCGCAAGTCGAGCACTTCGAGACCGACGGCTTCGCCACGCGGCGCGCGGTCACCGCGGCGCAATGACCGTCACCCCGCATCGGGCGGGACGCACCACCCATGGCCTTGGGTGCGTGCCTCCGACGAGCCGCCAGATCGGCGAAGGCAAAACGGGGGCGGCCTGCTTTCCCGTGTCGCCCGGGGTCCGGACGGCAGCCTACTTCCCGGCAGGCTTGATGGCCGGGGCGGCTTGGTGGTCGTCACCCTTTCCGGCCTCGGATCGTTCGCGAAGAGCCGGTGGCTTGACCCCGGCGACGAGCATGACCTTGTGCAGGGCTTCGATGGTCTCCTGCGATGGCTTGAAATTCCCCGGACGATGCCCCTCCGCGATCATCAAGGGCGTCCAGCCGGATCGGTTCTTCCGGTTCCAGACCTCGGGCTTCGCACCATGGTCGGCAAGGAACTGGATCACCTTGGGCAAGTTTTTGTAGGCCGCCGCGTGCATGGCGGTCTCGCCGTTGGCATCGACGGCGTCCACATCCGCGCCAAGTTTGAGAAGCAGTTCCGCGGCTTCGATGACTTCGGTCTCTTCGCCGGCCTTCTCGTTGGCGGCGTCGGTCCCGACGACATCGCCGCAGGCGGCGATCAACGGCGTGCAGCCATCGGCATTCGCCAGCGACGGATCCGCGCCCAGCTCGACCAGCAGCCGCATGTAGGCCACGTCGGCCGTGGCGGAGGCCATCAGGAACGGCGTCGCGCCGAGCTTGTTGTACAGACCCGGTGCCCCGCGTCCCGTCTTCAGGCGCACGTTCACGTCCGCCCCGTGTTCCACCCACTTCCTGATGAACTGGACGCCGCTCAATCTTCCGGAGGCGCTCGGGGGCGGGGCCCCGTCGTCCTCCCCGCGGTTCGGTTTGCGGACCCAGGACATGATATGGAGCGGAGTGAAGCCCGAACGCTGGTCGTTCGGATCCGCACCGGCCTCGACCAGCGCCAACGCGAGGTCGAAGTGGCCGTTCTCCACGGCGAGGCTCAACGCGCTGCTGCCCTTGCCCGGGCCTTTGCCGGAGGGCTTCTGGGGTCGCATCTCCTCGTCCACATCGGCTCCTGCTTTCAACAGTGTGCGGACGACTTCGATGCGGCCTTCGCGCGCGGCGAAGAACAGCGGCGTGAAACCGGAATCAGCGAGCGGCGTCCGGAGATCCGCGCCGGCCTTGATCAGCAACCCGACGACCTGTGCGTGGCCGTCCGCTGCCGCCCACATCAGGGCGGTCTGACCGCGGCGTTCCTTCGCGTCGATCTTCGCGCCGTGCGAGAGCAAAGCTTTCACCGGACCGGCCTTGCCGGTGCGCGCGGCGGTCATCAGCACGGTTTCGCCGCCGTGCAGGGTCGTGTCCGCATCCGCGCCGGCGGCGAGAAGCAGTTCCACCAACCTGGTGCTCCCGTTGGCACAAGCGAGCGAGAGCGGTGTCACGCCGTAGCGGTTCGTGACGGTGACGGCGGCTCCGGATCCGAGCAGCAGCTTCGCCGCTTCGAGATCATCGAGGTGCGCCGCCCAGTGCAACGCCGTCATGCCATCGGCCTTCGGCGCATCCACGTCGGCACGTTGCTTGAGCAGCGTGCGGAGGGTGGCGAGGTCCGATTTCTCCACGGCATCCGCGAGCGGCGACGGGGCGGCCGCGAAGGCGGAAGCGAAGGCGGAAGCGGCCAGCACGAGCGCCAGCACGACCACGACCGGTTCCTTGCTCCTTTGGATGCGCATCAGATCGCGAGCGGCTCGAACAATCCGTCCACCTTGCCGTTGCTGTCGGCGAACGAGCCGAGGTGGACGCCGGCTTTGTCGAGCAGCGTCAGATGGAGATTGGCCAGCGGGGTCGGCTTGGCGAACCGGATGTGCCGTCCGCCCCTCATCCCGTGGGCCGTGCCGCCGGCGACGAGGATCGGCAGGTCCGAGTGGTCATGCACGTTGGGATTTCCGATGCCGCTGCCGTAGAGATAGAGCGAATGGTCGAGCAAGGTGCCGTTCCCTTCCGGGGTCGCCCGCAGCTTTCCGATGAACTCCGCGAACAACGACACATGGAAGGCGTTGATCTTCGACATCCGCTCGATCTTGGCCGGATCGTTGCCGTGGTGCGACAGCGGATGATGCGGGTCGGGGACACCGATCTCGGGGTAGGTGCGGTTGCTGGTCTCGCGCGCGAGCTGGAAGGTGATGACGCGCGTGACGTCGCCCTGCAACGCCAGCACCTGCAGGTCGAACATCAGCCGTGCATGGTCGGCATACGCGGCCGGGACGCCCACCGGCCGGTCGAGGTCCGGCAGAGCATCGTTCGAGGCGTCGGATTCCGCCTTCTGGATGCGGCGCTCCACTTCGCGGACCGTCTCGAGATATCGGTCGACGCGCGCGCGGTCGCCCGGCCCGAGTCCGCGCTGGAGCCGCGCGAGGTCGCTGGTGAAGGAGTCGAGCAGGCTGGCGCGCCTGTGCGACGCCGCCCGGCGTTCGGCCTTGCTGCCGCCTTCGCCGAACAAGCTCTCGAACACGATGCGCGGATGCGCCTCGGCCGGGATCGGCGTCGTGGGCGACGACCACGAGAGATTGTTCTGATAGGCGCAGGCGTAGCCGTTGTCGCACTGGCCGACCACCTGGAGGTGGTCCATGGCGAGCTCGAGCGAGGGCAGTCGCGTCTGCTGGCCGATCTGCTGGGCCGCGAGCTGGTCGACGGTGGTGCCGAGGTAGTAGTCCGAGCTTTCGGTCAGCTTGGCCTTGGCGGCGCTGAGAAAAGCGGAATTGGAGGTGGCATGGCTACCGGGATACGCGTTCTGCAACTCCAGGCCTGAGATCACGGTGACGTGTTCCTTGACCGGCGCGAGCGACCTGAGGATGGGCGGGAGCTCGCCGAGCTTCGCGCCGCCCGGCGGCGTCCAACGGCTCTGGTCGCAGCCCATCGGCATGAAGACGAACCCGAGCCGGCGCACCGGATCGGCGGCGGTCTTCGCCAGCGGCGTCGCGGCGGGGACCATCGATTCCAGCAACGGCAGCGCCAACGTCGCCCCGACGCCGCGCAGGAACGTCCGGCGCGGCATGAATTTTTTGGTGATGAACCTCATGGTGCTTTCCTCAGGGTGAAGGGCGTGCTTTCGGCGACGCCAAGCAGGATGGACGAGAAGCGGTACCCGTCCGCCCGCGCTCCGCGGACGATCTTGCGGACGGCGGGCGCGTCCGACGCCTCCACGCCGCGGCCGAGCGCGAAGGTCAGCAGCTTCTCGGTCAGCGCGGTGACGAACAGGTCGGGGCGCTTGAGCAGGGCCTGCTCCAGCCCGGCCACGCCGGCGAACTTGCTGCCATCCGGCAGACCGCCCGTCACATCGATCGGCTGCCCGTCCTCCGCTGTGCGCCAGCCCCCGATGGCATCGAAGTTCTCCAGCGCGAAGCCGACCGGATCCATCAGGTCGTGGCAGCTCGCGCACGCGGCATCGGCACGGTGCGCGGCGAGGCGCCGGCGCATCGGCAACGCGTCGGAGACGGAGTTCTCCTTGAGCGCCGGCACGGTCGCGGGCGGCGGCGGCGCGGCGTTCCCGAGCAGATTCGCGAGGACCCAGTTCCCGCGGATCACCGGCGACGTGCGCGTGGCATAGGATGTCACGGTGAGCACGCTGCCTTGGCGGAGCAGGCCGCCGCGCTCGCTGTCCGGCCCCAACGCCACCCGACGGAAGTGCGAGCCGTAGACGTTCGGGATGCCGTAGTGCTTCGCGAGCCGTTCGTTCAGGAACGTGCGGTCGGTCTTGAGCAGATCGAGCACGCTGCGGTCCTCGACGAGCAGGGTCTCGAAGTGCATCTCGGTCTCGCGGCGCAAAGCTTGGCGCAGGTTGTCGTCGAAGTCGGGGAACAGCCGCAGGTCGGGCGAGAACGCCCCCAGGTTGCGGAGGTGCAACCATTGTCCGGCGAAGTTGTCGACCAGACTGCGGGCGCGCGGATCCGCCAGCATCCGGCGCACCTGCTTCTTCAGCACCCCCGGTTGGTGCAGGTCGTCCCGCTCCGCCAACGCGAGCAGCTCGTCATCGGGGATGCTGCTCCAGAGGAAGAACGAGAGCCGTGAGGCGAGGGTCACATCGTTGATGCGATAGGCGGCATGCGGCTGCAAGCCGGGCGGGTCCGGCTCGATGCGGAAGAGAAATCCGGGACTGACCAGGATCGCGCTGAGAGCCGACCCGATCCCGGCCTCGAAGCCGTCCTCCGCATCCGCTTTGGCGAAGAACTCCATCGGCTTCTGCAGATCGGCGCCCGTGACCGGGCGGCGATAGGCCCGGCGCAACAACGGCCGGAGGATGTTCTCGGCCGACCGGGATCCCGGCAAAGCCCCGGCCGGAGCATCACCAAAGACCCGGCGCCGGCTCGGCGAGTCGCCCGGCGCCTTGGAGTCGTAGGCGCCGGTGATGGAGACCTGGTAGACGGCCGGCGTGAGGCGCGGATGCCGGTGCATGTTGTAGTGCGCCTGATACGGCTGGCGCCGGGTCTCGAGCAGCGACGACGGGTTCTTCAGGAACGCGACGCCGACCTGATGGGGCCCGGCGGTGACGGGCACGCGGACCTTCAGATGGGCGTCGACCTTCTCGAAGTTCCGGTCGCCCTTCGGCGGCGAGACAGTGAAACGTCGCACGCTCCCGCCATCCAGCAGCACCTCCAGTTCGTGGACTTCGCGCAGGCCTTCCACCTCCTCGTTGCGGTCCCGCGTGAGCCGGACCTGGATCTCATACTCGCCGTCGCGCGGGAACGTGTGACGCAACAACATGCCGCCCCGCGTGCCGAAGGGCAGTCCCTCGACGTGCTCCTCCTGCGTGAGGTCGGGCGGGGCCCGGAACGTGTCGCCGCCCGGTTTGCGCTGTGCCGTGCCGACCGCGAGACGGCTGATCTTCTCGGCGGCGGTGATGTAACGGTCGAGCCGCGTCGGCGACAGGTCCCCCACCGTGACGTTGTCGAACCCGTGGCTTGCGTCATCCTTCGGCAACAACGCCCCGGCATCGATGTCCAGCGCCAGCAGGTCGCGGATGGCGTTCTGATATTCGGTGCGGTTGAGCCGTCGAAACGTCTCCGTGCGCCCCGGATCCGGGTCCTTCGCCGCTGCGCGATCGAGCAAGGATGCCAGCTTGCCCACGACCTCGTCGTAGGATGGGTCCGACGGACGGTCCTTGCCGACCGGCGGCATCTGCCGCGCGCTCAATCTGCGGACGACATGCTCCCAGGTGTCGCGATGCTCGGTGACACCGGCTTGAAGGATCCCCGTGAGGTCGAGCCCGCCCTTCTTCGTGTCGGCATCGTGGCAGTCGGCGCAATACCGGCTCATCATCGATCGGATCGGCGCGGGCAAGGGTGGGCGCGGAAGCGTGGCCGCGTCGGGATGGATCGCGACCGGCAACAGGAGCAGCGAGACCAGCCGGCCGACCATGCCCGGGATCCCCGCCAGGACGGCACGGCATCGACCGATGCGGACGGGGTGGTTCAAAGCATCAAAAACTTGGGCAAGCGCCCGGATCCCGACAAGGACAAAGCCGGATCCGCCGCGAGCAGGAGGTCCTCAATAGTGCTTCCGCAGGAACCTCCGCACGACGTCCAGCCGTTCTGGATCGTAGAACATCGACCCGCCATGGGCCGCACCGTGGACCACCTCCAGTCGGGCCGGCGCGTTGACGCGCTCGTAGGTGCCCAGCAGTTCCAGGGCTTGGTTGACGGGCATCTGGGGGTCCTGGTCGCCGTGCAGCAACAGCAGCGGAGGGTCGGACTTGTCCACGTGGAAGACCGGACTGGCCAGCCTCGCCAGCGCCGGCACGACGTCGGGTTGTCCGCCCAGCAACAGATCGAGCGCGGGAACCCGCACGCTCAAACCGTGCGGCGTGGATTGCTGGAGGATGGTCGTGAGGTCCGTGGCGCCATAGAAGCTGATGATGCCCTGCACCTCTGAGCTCTGCGAGCGGTCGTCGCCGATCGCGCCCTCGAGTCCGGCGGATCCGTTGGACACGCCGACCAGCGCCGCCAGATGCCCGCCCGCGGAATCGCCGGCGACCAGGATCTTCTTGGTCTGCAACCGCCATTGCCCGCCGTGCCCGCGCAGGAAACGGATCGCCGCCTTGAGGTCGTGGATCTGCGCCGGGAACTTCGCCTGCGTGGAAAGCCGGTAGTCCACGCTGGCCACCGCGTGGCCCTCCTCGACGAGTTTGCCCAAGGGCATGGACTTCCTCGACCCAGACCGCCACGCGCCGCCATGCACCCACACGATCAGGGGCGGGCGCGCCCGACCGGGTGGAAGATGCAGATCCAGCAGCAGGCCCTGCGCTCCGATGCGGGCATACTCGACATCGCGGACGACCGTCGCCGCGGCGCCATCGGCGGCACGACAGCGATGGGCGGCCAACTGAAGGACGGCGAGGAGACAGAACAAAGCGTGCTTCATGGAGGATGCGACAGGCTATCGCGCCCCCGACGGACTGACCAGCCAAGGTGCGCGGACAGGCTGACTCGATGAGGACCAAGACCCCGTAGAAGCGGCTGCCGCGAAAGTTGCGGAAGCCCATGCCGAACACGCAGGTCTTGGTCCGTTCGACCCCTGGAGGGTCGAAGCGGGGCGGCGAGACCGTTTGGCACATCAGGCACGCTCCGAGGCGGAAGCGGCAGCGTTCGAGTCGCAGTGAGCGATCCGCTTGCCGTCCCTTTCTTCGATGATTTCCGTCCTCGTTTTCTGGCTGCAGGCCGGAGAAGAGATCGTCGGCGGCATCGGTTGTCGTCTTCACGCCGACGTGCCCCCTGCCCTACCGCATGCCTCGGGGGGCAAGCACCGCTCAAGGCGCCACGTCCGAGGCGTCGAGCGCGGCGTTGCTGACCTTGGCGTCCCAGCGTTTGTTCGGGCTGGCCGGGATGGTGGTGCCGGAGAACACGCCGTAGAACTGGCCCCAGACCAACTGGCTCGGCTTGCTGCCGGCGGAATGGCCGTCCACGAAGACGGTGTTCACGCGTTGGACGTGCTTCTTCCATTGCGATTGGAACCGGTAGTTCTGGTTGCCCTTGGACGCGGTCTGGTTGGGGAAGGATCCGTTGGCCCAGTAGCCGTCGAGCCAGGCCGCGTCGGCCTTCTCGTTGCCGAGGCCGCCGCCGATCTCCTTGGGGTTGTCCGATCCGTTCACCTCGGTGACCGCCACGACCTCCGACGGACGCTCGACGCTGGAGGCCTTGAAGGCTTTGTTCGCCACGCCGGCGTCGCCGCCGAAGACGCCGAGGTAGTTGAAGCCGTAGGAGAGGAAGCCGGTGATCGCCGGGTTGAACTCGCCGGGTTCGGTCTTGTAGGTGAGGCCGCGGCGCTTCTTCGGGCAGATCCAGACCTTGGGCGCGCCGGTGTAGTTGGACATCACGCTGGCCGGGGTGCGGAGCCATTCGCCGCCGGCGTTCAGGCCGCGGGCGTTCTTGTACGGGCCGACCGCCCACCACTGGTTGGGGAAGGTGTCGCGGTTGTCGTCCGCGTACATGATCATCGCGAGGCCGATCTGCTTGGTGTTGCTCAGGCAGGCGGCGCCCGCGCCCTTGTCCTTCGCCTTGCTCAAGGCCGGCAACAACATGCCGGCGAGGATCGCGATGATGGCGATGACCACCAGCAGCTCGATCAGGGTGAACCCGGCGGCGCGATGAAGGCGGGTCTTCCGACCGGGACGAGCGGGGTGCATGGATGTTTCTCGGGTGCTGGAGCGATTTTGACAAGCCTCGCGAGAGAGGGTCGGGCGAAGTCCGGAAGATTTCCGTCCGGGGCCCAAATCGGAGCTACCGCGTCCGGCCGAGATGCGCTATCCGAGCAGGGTCCCCGAGATCCAGAACGCCACCATGAAGAATCCATCCCTGTCCCGGACGGTCACCGATGCCGTTCCCGACCGGTCGCGCGGCTTCACCTTGATCGAGCTGCTCGTGGTCATCGCCATCATCGCGATCCTGGCGGGGATGCTCCTGCCCGCGCTGGCCAACGCAAAGGAGAAGGCCAACCGCACCTCGTGCATGAACAACCTGCGCCAGGTGTCGTTGTTCATGCAGCTCTACACGGACGAGCACCGCGATGTCTTCCCGGCGCACCGCAACCTGGGCCAGACCGACGACCCCAACCGCGCGCTCACCAACTGGTGGGGCACGTCGATCGTCGGCTACAACAGCACCGGGTCGAACCTCTTCCATTGCCCCAGCATCAAGGGCAAGCGCACCGACACCGGCGTGAAGTGGGAGTGGAAGTTCGATGCCCACAAGGTCGGCTACGGCTACAACGGCTACTTCTTGGGCCGGCATCCGTACGGGCCCGATTCGATCACCGTGGGCGGCGTGAAGTTCGACACCGCGCCGTGGTTCAAGCGGTCCGGCATCGTCAGCCCCGCGCAGAACCTGCTCATCGGCGACGCGATCCCGAAGGCGGACGGGTTCTGGAGCAGCAGCTTGTGGTGGCCGTTCAGCGGCATGGCGAAGGGCCAGGGCCTGGAGGGCATCGACAACAACCGGCACAAGGGCTACGGCGTGGTGGTCTTCAACGACGGCCATGCCGAAACGCGCCGCGGAGCCCAGATCAATCCTCCGATGGACCCGTCCTCCGGCAGCGCCAAGGCCCTGGAGAACTCCCAGTTCTGGGATCCGTTGAACCGCGCGAACCGCTGATCCGGGCGGATCCTCGGCAGGCCGTGGGTCCGACCCGAAATGGCGGGATCCGCGCCGGCTCCCGACCCGTTGTTTCGCCGGGCTGTCCTGGAGGGGACACGAGGTGAGGCCCACGCGCTTGGATAGGGGTGGCTCGTTGTGGACTGGAAAGTCCGCTCTCCCGGCAGGGCACGATGCGGCGCCCCGTCCGCGTCCCCGCGTCGGGTGCGTGCTTGGAACGGGCCGGAAGCCGCTTCATCCTTGGCCACCGGTGGACATGACCTTCCAAGTCGCGGGCATCGGTGAGGTGTTGTGGGATCTGTTGCCCGGCGGGCGGCAGCTCGGCGGCGCACCGGCGAACTTCGCCTATCACGCGGGAACGCTCGGAGCGAAGGCGTGGGTGGTCTCGCGCGTCGGCGACGACACGGCGGGCCGCGACCTGATCGCGCGGTTGGAATCCCTCGGACTGGCGACCGACGCGGTCGAGGTGGATCCAGTCGCGCCCACCGGCACGGTGACGGTCGAGGTCGACGGCGACGGACAACCCCGGTTCACCATCCACGAAGGCGTCGCGTGGGATGCGCTCACGGCGAGCCCGTCCGGGCTCCGCGCCGTGGCTTCGGCGGACGCGGTGTGCTTCGGCACGCTCGCGCAACGGAGCGTTCCCGCCCGGGACGCGTTGAGGACGCTGCTCCGGGCCGCGAAGCCGGGCGCGCTGCGGGTCTTCGACGTGAACTTGCGGCAGCACTTCTACTCGGCGCCGATGATCGAGGAGTCCTTGGCCTTCGCGGACGTGCTCAAGGTGAACGATTCCGAGCTGCCGCGCTTGGCCGGGATGTTCCAGCTCGGAGGCGACGAACGCGCGCAGATCGCCGGGCTCGCGGCGCGCCATCGCCTCCGGGCGGTCGCCTGCACCCGCGGCGGAAGCGGCAGCCTGCTCTGGGCGGACGGACGTTGGTCGGAACATCCGGGCGTGCCCGCACAGGTCGCCGACACCGTGGGCGCGGGCGATTCCTTCACCGCCGCGATGACCTTGGGATTGCTCGCCGGTTGGGATCTCGACGTGATCAACGCGCGCGCCAACGCGGTGGGGTCGCAGGTCGCGTCCTGCGCGGGCGCGACGCCGGAGCTTCCGCCCGGCCTGCGCGCCCCGTTCTTGGCGATCCGGCCCCGCCCACGGCAGGAGGGATGAGCGCGATCAGGCGAAGTCGTACACCGTGACCTTCTTCCAAAGCGGGCTGCAGAACTTCACGAAGTCGAGGTGCATCGGATGGGTCTGGTAGGCGCTCTCCGCCGCCTTGTCAGGGAACACGAGGTTGAGGGCGACCTGGTAGCTCTGGTCGACGACGGCACGGGGGCTGGGCGCCATCTTGCCGGCGTGGAAATGGACCACCCCGGGGATGGGCTGGAGGTGCTTGGCCATCCCGGCGAGCAGCTGGTCGGCGGCCTCAGGGTTGGCGGGATCGGTCCAGAAGATGACGACGTGCGAGAACATGAGGCGGCGAAGATAGGCGACCGGACGCCGCGGCTCCAACCGAAAGTGGGCCGACGGCCGGGTTCAGGCCGGGTTCAGGCCGGCACGGGGAAGGGCGAAGCTGCGCCCCTGCGAGTGGACGGGCCGCCCTCGGCTCAACGGCTCAGCGGCTCAGCGGCTTGGCTGAAGCCTGGCCCTGCCTGCGTCCTCGGACCTCCTCGGACCTCCTTGGTCCAGACCCGCGAGCACGCCTCATCATCGCTGCTTCCCGGATCAAAAAACAGGGCCTCACTTCGTGCCCCACCAAGCACAACCCGGCCCAACAGCAGGCTGAAGATCGGCGCCGGCGGATGTCGACCGCTTACGGTCGCACCGCCTGCCTATCGGTTCCGGACCGCTTGCCCGCTCCTCGCAGCGCTCTGCACGCGTCGGCTTCGAGGGTTGATGGATTTCGGCGGCCATGGTCAAAAAGCGCCAACAACCCTCTGTGCCGTGGTCTGTCACAGGATGATTTGGAAGCCCTCAACTATCTACCTATCAGCGTTTTGCTCACACCTATGGGGTGAGCTTTAAAACGTGCTGGCATCACCGTTGCTTGAGCAGGTCCGTCCGCCTGCACGTGCTTCAAAAAAGCCCGCCGGGGGATTCCGGTGGGAGCAGTTCCGGCCGGGCAACACACACCGTAGAACCATCGCCATGAAGAAAATCGAAGCCATCATCAAACCCTTCAAACTAGAAGAGGTCAAAGACGCCCTGCATGACGTCGGGGTCGAAGGCATGACCGTCAGCGAAGTCAAAGGCTTCGGACGGCAGAAAGGCCACACCGAGATCTACCGCGGCAGCGAGTACACCGTGGATTTCCTGCCCAAGATCAAGCTCGAGCTGGTCCTGGCCGACTCCAAGGTCCAGGAAGCGGTCGGCGCCATCATCAAGGCCGCGAAGACCGGCAAGATCGGCGACGGCAAGATCTTCATCTCCCCGATCGAGGAAGCCATCCGCATCCGCACCGAGGAGAAAGGCGAGCAGGCCGTCTGAGGCGCCGGACCTAGGAACCGAAACTCCAAACGATCTCCATGAAAAAACTATTCCTCTCCCTGCTGATCGCCGTGGTCGGATTCTCCGGCCTGGTCTCCCGCGCCGCCGAGGCGCCGCCCGCCAAAGCCGATCCCACCATCGACCAGCGCGTCGCCGACCTCGAGGCGTACGTGAACAACGTCGCCCGCGGCGCCGATGCGGCGGACGCCAAGGTGAAATCGAACGTGAGCGGCGCCGGTCCCGGCCACAACGCGTTCCAGATGGTCTGCGCGGCCCTCGTGCTGTTCATGACGTTGCCCGGCCTGTTCCTCTTCTACGGCGGCCTGGTCCGCAAGAAGAACATCCTCTCCGTGGTCGCCCAGTGCTTCGGCATCGCCGGCATGGTGACCCTCATGTGGTGGGCCTTCGGCTACAGCTTCGTCTTCGGTGACGGATCGAGCCCGTGGATCGGCAGCTTCAGCAAGTTCGCCTTCCTCGCCGGCGTCGATTCGAACCCGAACACGAACTACAGCTACTGGGTCTCCCAGAACGTGTTCTCCATGTACCAGCTGATGTTCGCGATCATCACCCCGGCGCTCATCGTCGGCGCGATCGCCGAGCGCATGAAGTTCTCCGCGGTGCTGGCCTTCGTCGCGCTCTGGATGGTGGTCGTGTACTTCCCGCTCGCCCACGCGGTGTGGGGCATCGACGGCGCCATGAACGGCGTCTGGAACGCCAAGGCCTCGATCAAGGCGATCGACTTCGCCGGCGGCACGGTCGTCCACATGAGCTCGGGCTGGAGCGCCTTGGTGCTGTGCCTGATCCTCGGGCCGCGTCTCGGCTTCGGTAAGACCAACATGGCCCCGCACGGCATGCTCATGTGCGCCATCGGCACCGGCATGCTCTGGGTCGGCTGGTACGGCTTCAACGCCGGCTCCGCGGTCGCCGCGGACGGCGTCGCCGCCAACGCCTTCACCACCACCACCATCGCCGCCGCGGTCGCCTCGTTCGTCTGGCCGATGGTCGAATGGCTGGTCAAGGGCAAGCCGAGCATCCTCGGCTTCTGCTCCGGCGCGGTCGCCGGCCTCGTGGTGGTCACCCCGGCTTGCGGCTTCGTGAACATGACCGGTGCGGTCATCATCGGCGTGCTCGCCGGCATCGTGCCCTACCTCGCCTGCGCCTACCTCAAGCCGCTGCTCAAGTACGACGACGCGCTCGACACCTTCGGCGTCCACGCCGTCGGCGGCACCCTCGGTGCCTTGCTCACCGGTTTCCTCGCCACCGCCGATGTGAACTCCAACCTCACCACGAACCTCAAGGACATCGTCGGCAAGACGCTCTGGCTCGAACAGCTCAAGGCGATGGGCATCACCATCGTCCTCTCGATCGTGGCCACCGCGGTGATCGCCTACATCGTCAAGGCCGTCATCGGCCTCCGCCCGACCGAAGAAGGCGAGACCATCGGCCTCGACCTCACCGACCACGGCGAAGAAGGCTATCACGGCTGATCCGCCCGACACTTCGTGCGCCAATAAACGCGGCCGGTGAGCCGCACTTGGCGCGCCACTTTCCCGATCCACCAGACGTCCGCGACACCCGTCGCGGACGTCTTTTTTTTGCTGCCCGACCCGCGCGGGACGACGCCGGCGACCGGTCAGCACACCTCGACCATCAGCGCGGTCGTGTTGTCGCGGCCGGAAGCCTTCACCGAGGCCGCGACCAAGCGGTCCGCCACGCCCGGCATCGGTGCGCCGGCTCCGGTGTCGCGCAGGATCTCGGTGATCTGCCCGTCGTAGAGGCCGTCCGTCAGCCCGTCCGAGCAGATCAGGAAGACGTCGCCGCGACCGCACGCGACGGCGCCGACCTGCGGGTCGACGAACTGGTTCCCGCCGCCGAGCGCCTTCTGCAGCACGTTCCGGCGCGGATGCGTCCTGGCCTCGCGTTCGTTGATTTTCCCGTTCCGGAACAACCAGCCCACGTAGGTGTCGTCGTGGCTGACCTGCCGGACCGCGTCGCCGTCCGCCGGAAGATGATAGATCCGGCTGTCGCCGACATGGCCGAAGCACATCCAGCCCGGCCGGAACCAGCACAGGCTCAAGGTCGCTTCCATGCCGGAACATTCCTCGTAGCTCCGGCCGAGATAGACCAGCGCCTGATGCGTCTGGCCGTAAAGCTCCGCGAGCACGTCGGCGAAGCCGGGATCGAGCCCGGCCGCCGATTGCTTGAAGGCCCGCGGCAGCAACCGCGTGATCTTCTCGACGGCGATCTGGCTCGCGTATTCCCCGGCCTTCGCACCGCCCATCCCGTCGCTCACGGCGAAGACGTGGTCGTGGTTGTCCGTCGAGGCCTCGCCGAACCGGCCGAGCCGCTGGATCTCCCGTGCGTCGAACCGGAGCCCGAGGAACGCATCCTCGTTGTTCGTCCGCACCTTGCCGCGGTCGGTCATCCCGGACCATCGGAGGAGACCGCTCGCCGGCACATGACGCTTGCGATGCATGGAAGGCGCGGGTCCCGGTTCACCGGAGGTCCGGAAGGACCTGGGCGAACTCGAAATCGATGAGGCAGAACCGGCCGTCGGATTGCCGGTAGGTGACGTTCCGCATCTCCGGATCGTCATGGCGGACGCCGAAGGGCTCAAGCTCGGCGAACAGTTCCCGGGTCCGCGCGGCATCGAGATGCTCGACCCGGCTGCCGCAGTTGGTCGTGACGATCCGCAGCTTCTCGGGGTCCGCCTCCAGAAGCTTGGGGACGAACCCGCATCCGCGGGCCTCGAGATGCCGCAGCACGCGGACCTCGTTGGCGAAGCGCTCCGGCGCGTCGGGCCCGTGGTACGTCTTGAAGACCCGGCCGTCGAAGCCCAGATGCACCGTCGCACGAAGCGTGTCCTTCACTTGCAGCATGGCTCAAAAAGCGATCAAGCGGTCGGGGTCTGGTCTCCTAGCCTTCGCCAGGGCGGGGCGCTCCGCAAGCCGCGATCGGCCGACGGGGGCGTTCCGGCACTCATTTCGCCTTCGGTTCTTGCTCAAGAACGGCGCAGCGATGGGCGGCGATCGATCTCACCGCCCCGATAAGTACCGGAGGGTTGCCAGCAGCCCTAGTGTGCTGACCCCTAAGTGCTTTACATTATAGGCTGTCGTGTCAAAGTCCAGCCATGCCGAGGGTTGCGCCGCTGATTGAATTGTCGCCTGAACAGACCCAAGAGCTGGAACGCCGTGTCCGTGCCGGCGGCTCCCCGGCAGCGGTTGTGACC
>CAIWVP010000084.1 GCA_903916195.1 uncultured Verrucomicrobiota bacterium
CGACCGCGAGGAGGAGGGAAAGCAACAGGCGAAGACGGCGCATCAACCGATGGGGGCGCGCGTCCATGGTGGCGGCCGGCGCGAAGCGCCGAGGGCAAAAGGTAGAAGGAAAAAGGAAAAAGTGGGAAGTCGTGGCGCGCGGCGTGTCTCGGTCCTTTTGCCTTCTACCTTTTGCCTTTTTCCTTCACGCGGCTTTCACCCGTGCCTTGCGGGCGATGGCGCGGAGGGTCTGCTCGAGCTGCTTGGGTAGGAACTGGCGCCGCACTTTGAGCGCGGCGTCGATGATGCGGAGCTCGCGGCCGGCTTCTTGGATGTGGGGGACGTTGTTGCCGAGGGTCATCACCGGGGATGAGGCGCTGCCTTCCTCGGTGTAGACGCCAGCGCCACCGAGCGCGCGCACGTAGGCGGGGCGATGGCGGGCGGCCAGGCCCACGCCGTCGGCGGCGGTGTTCCAGCCGCTCTTGCCCAGGCCGACAAAGCGGAGGCGGTCGGCCAGGAACTCGCGGCGGGCGGCTTCGTTGTGGACGAAGATGCCCTTGGCGGTCTTGGCCACGCGGCCGCGACTATTGCGGGCGGCGCGGTGCAGGGCACGGGTGGGCTCGTAGGCGGCGGTCTCCTTCCAGTGGCCGCGGGTGAGGAGCTGGTTGGCCAGGGTGATGTCGCCCGCTTTGACCGCGCGCGCGATGGAGGCTCCAAGCGTGCCTTTGGCCTTGCCCATGGCGTCGAGCTGGGCTTTGCCCTTGAACAGCCGGCGCAGGTCCATCCGGACGCGGGATTGACCAATCTTGCGCTGCTCGGTGTGGGATTGTTGGCGGGCGCCCTTGAACGTGTTGGGCGGGGTAAACTTGATGAGGTCGGCCACGAGCGGGCGGCCAAGGTCTTCGCGCAGGGCGCGGCGCAACTCCTTGCCCGTTGCACTACCGAGAGCGCGGAGGGCGTTCTCGAGTTGCGCTGTCTGGACTTGGATGCCGACCATAGGAAGGAAAAAGGTTGAAGGAAAAAGGCAAAAGCGCGGAGCGGCGGCGGATAAGGCAAAAGGTTGAAGGAAAAAGGAAAAAGGTGGGGAGGCGGTCTCTTACTTTTGCCTTCTCCCTTTTTCCTTTTGCCTTGTCCTCACTGGTTCACGCCATTCAGTCCAAACACAATCCCCGACGGGTCGTCGGTGATGTCGACTATGACGTAGGTGTGGCCGGCGCACAGGAGGCGACCGCCGGTCTTGGGCAGCACGATGCCGGCAAACTGGGCCTTGGCGGCGGTAAGCAGGGAGTCGCACTCGATGCCGAAGCCGCCATCGGCCAGCTTGGTCCGGCGCCGGTGGGCATCGAGGATGCCGACGAACAGGGTGTCGCTGCCGGCCAGCTTGAAGGATTGGCCGCACACCGTGGCGGTGGCTTCGAGCGAGGCGGCGCAGAGGGTGTCGAAGGGAGACATGAGGAAAAGGCAAAAGGTTGAAGGAAAAAGGAAAAAGGTGCGGAGGGCGGTCTCTGACTTTTGCCTTCTCCCTTTTTCCTTTTTCCTTCCGTGAAACGGAAAGCCCCGCCCCTCGGGGAGCGAATCCGAAGAGCGGGGCCGGTTGGGTGTTGGGTCGGCGGGAAAGGCTTAGCCGAGCAGGATGGAGATGTGCTCGGGCTTGATGACTTTGACGCCCCAGCAGGCGCGGATGTGGTAGGTGGCCATGTCGATGCCCGGGTAGCCCGCGATCTCGAAGGAGATGCCCGAGACGGGGTCGGTGACGATCTCTTTCATGAAGGCCAGGTCGCGCTCGACCGAAGACGGCAAGCGGGTGGCGAACACGATGGCGTTGCGAGAGAACCCGATGTTGCGCGCAGCGGCGGCGACCACGGTGATGGCACGGGTTGCGACACCCTGAGCGACTCGAAGGCCGGGAGCGGCCAGTGTGATGGTATCGCCCGAGGCCGGGTTCGCACCGGCAAACGACACCGCCGAGACGACGTACTTGTTCGTGTCGTTGGCGAACGTGATGATGTCGCCCGCCGCGACCACACCGGTGCCAGCAGTGGCCAGCGGGATGGCGGTCTGACCCACGGTGAAGGCGGCGCTGGTGGAAGTGGCGCTGGCCATGGCACCCGCGGTGCTTGTGACCACCTGGGCGCTCTCGCGGAAATTAAACCCGTTGACGCCGAGGATGACGCCCTGGCGGGTCATGTCGCCGCTCAGCGAGGTGTTTGCGTTGAGCGGGTTGTTGAGCAGCGTGCGCAGGGCTGCGCCGGCGGAGGTGTTGACCACGAGCGAGCGGTCCACGCCAGGAGCGCCGTTGTCGTCGAGGATTTTCTTGATCTGGGCGGATTCGCCGAGGTTGGTGGCGAAGGCGGTCGTGCCGGCGGTGCCGTAGGCGCGAGAACCGCCGAGGTTGGCGGCGACCGCGATGTCGGACTCCATCTCGTTGACCGCGGCGCGCATCGCTTGGGCAATCTGGCCCTGATTGATGGTGAGGACGCCGGGGCCTTGGTTGAGCGAGTAGCGCTCTTCGTTGGTCCAGCTGAACGGATAGGCGCGCTGCTTGGTGATGGTGAGCGCGACGTTGGCGACGGTCTGGTCAGCCCGCGCCGGGAAAGCCATCGCGGGGGTGATGTCGAGGCCGGCGGTGTTCGCGCCGACGACCGGGATGCGGAGGGACTGGTTGATCGCGACGCGATCCGCGCTGGTGTCGCGAGAGATGCCGGGAATGAATCCGACCAACTCGCGGGAGACGACATCCATCGCCGCAAAGGCGTCTGGAATCAGACTGGTGAGGGTATTTGCCATGGTGGTCTAGGGGTTGTGTATCGGCGGGGGTGGGTTTGCTGGGTGGTGGTCAGTCCGCGAGCGTGCCGCCGGATGCGAAGAACGACTTCGCTTCCCACGGTTTCATCTCCCGGTATTGGGCCAACGTCTGGGGCTCGGGCTTGCCGCTGCCGGCCGGGGCGCTGGCGCCGGCGATGGGCTTGATGCCGTGGCGGGAAAGGGTCTCGGCGGCTTCGCGGGCGGCCGCGGTCTTCAGCGTGGCCGCGGCGATGGCCGCAGGGTCGGCGTCGGCGGCGAGCAGGGCGACCGGGTCGATGCCAAGAGCGCCGAGCGCGGCGAAGAAGGCGCTATCGCGAGTGGCCGCCTCTTGCAGGAGGGCGTCCCGGGTCTGCAGCGCGCTGTCCTTGGTCGCGATGTCCGCGGCCATCTGGGCCCGGGTATCGGATTCATCGACGAGGAACTGGGTGTTGCCGGCGGCGTAGGCGGCATCGACCTGCTCGGCCGTGATGCCAGCCGCCGCAAGCGCGGTCAGGAGGAAGGCGGGTTTCTTGGAGAAGAGGGACATGGGGTGGTGGGGTCCTGTTTGGGCTGGCGGTGTTCCGCTTACGATTGGGAAGTGCGGGCGTCCATGGTGGCGGAGGCGGGAAAGGCAAAAGTGAAAAGGAAAAAGGAAAAAGGTGGGGAGTCGTGGCGCGCGGCGTGTCTCTTCACTTTTGCCTTTTTCCTTTCTCCTTTTGCCTTCGCCCTCAGCGCGCCGCGACGATCTGGGCGAGCAGGTCGGCGAGGTCGGTCACGACGTCGTCGGCGAGGTTCACGTCCACGGCGGCATGACCCATGAAGGTCTGGCCTTGCAGCGCGGTGTCGTCCACCACGCCGCGGCCGGTGCGGACATCGGCGATGAACATCCCGTAGATGGTGTCGACGTTGCGCTGGAAGCCGGCCACGTCGTCGGCGGTGATGGGAGCGCCCGCGATGCCGGCGGCTTTTTGGGTGCCGGCCTTCACCAGCTCGAGCCGGAAGCCGTCCTTGGCCCAGGCGGCGCTTTCATCCACCAGAGCGCAGTAGACGCCGACGCTGCCGACGGTGGCGCTGGTGGTGATGGCGAAGCGGTCGCAGGCGCTGGCAATCCACTGGGCGGCGGAGCACGCCTGCGAATCGGTGAAGCCGAACACGGGCTTGATCTCGGCGCTGAGACGCACGGCGGCAAAGGCCTCGGGCACGCCGGTGCAGGTGCCGCCGGGCGAATCGATGAAGAGCACGCGCTCGCGGACCCGTGGGTCGGCAGCGCTGGCGGCCAAAGCGGGCGCCAGCGTGTCGAGGTCGTACCCGCCGCACATGGTCTCCATCGTGGAGAGGTGCTTGCCGATGATGCCGCGCACAGGGATGACGGCGACGCCATCGGGCGAGATGTCGTAGGCAGGTTCGGGCGGCGGATTGGGTTCCGCGATGGAATCACCCATGTCAGCACGGTGGCGGTCCCGTCCCGCAGCGGCGGCGATGACGGCCGCATGGAGGGCGTGGACGGTGGACGGCAGCGCGGCCCACGGGGTGCTGCGGATGGCGGCGAGGATTCGGGGGAAGCGCATGCGCGGGCAAAGGGAAAAGGTTGAAGGAAAAAGGAAAAAGGTCAGCGGTGCGGCGCGGCGGTAGTCGCCGGGTCTTCCGCATCGTCGTCGGCCAGGGTGGTGGCGGCGGGCTGGCTGGCGGCGCCGGGGTTGTAGACGTTCTCCAGGTCCACGCCTTCTTCGTTGGCAATGCGCTGGGCGAGCGCGGCAGCGCGGGCATTGGCCCGGAAGTGGTCCTCGAGGTCGGCCTCGCCGCTCTCGGCCACGTAGCCGGCCACGGTCTCCAGCCCCATGGCGATGTTGAGCCGGCGGTTCTCTTGGTCCCGGCCGACATCGACGCCGAAGGTGGCGGGAAGGGAGAAGCCGACGTTGTCCCAATCGTCGGCCATGGGCAGGTCGCCGCGGGCCATGTAGCGCGCGGCGGCGTAGAGCACGGCGGCGCGGAAGGGGCTCCAAAGTTGCTCTTGGCGTTGCTCCACGCTGCGCTTCACCTGGGAGACAAGGCCGCGCACGCTGGCGCCGCCGATGCCGCGCAGGTCGTGCATCTCGATGGGCCAATCCATGCCGCGATGCGCGCTGCGGGCGATGTGGTCCATGAAGCTCTCCCACGCCGCGCCGGGCCGGTTGCCTTCGAGGCTCTCGATCTTGTTGCCCGACCCGGCGCGGAAATAGCGGATGAGGCCGTCCTCGATGACTTTGACGGAGGTATCGACTTTCGACGCATCGGCGGTGCCGCCGATGGTGCGGTTGGCGGTGTAGGCCGCTGAAAGGTCGGCGCGGCCGGTGTCGTTGTACTCGACCATCGCGTGCTTGGAGAAGGCTTTGACGCCGGTCTTCTCGGCTTCGCGCATCTCGTGCATGTCGTACCAGTCGAGGATGCCGTGGCAGATGGTGGGCACGCCGCGGCCTTGGCTGTAATACTGGGGGTCGT
The DNA here is from genome assembly GCA_903916195.1 of uncultured Verrucomicrobiota bacterium. Taxonomy (GTDB): domain Bacteria; phylum Verrucomicrobiota; class Verrucomicrobiia; order Limisphaerales; family UBA9464; genus CAIVQB01. The sequence continues at coordinate 5,242 of CAIWVP010000084.1, forward strand.
AGACGTGCTGGACGGCGGAGGCGGGCAGGAAATTGTAGGCGGTGCCGTAGGGGATGACTCCGTAACCGGCATCGGCGGGCAGCAGGTTGTAGGCGAGCGGACGGTCGAACTCGTCGTAGACGATGCCGTTGAGCATCTTGAGCCCCTTGTAGTTTCCCTCGGTGACCAGATTTTGGCCGCCGGGGGAGCCGATGCGATGGCTCTCGATGAGCTGCAACCGGGGGCTGCCGTTCTCGCTCTCGGTGAGGAGGATGAAGAAATCACCATCGCGATCGAGCGCCAACGACCCGATGCCCACGTCGCACTGGAAATCGTAGGGCCGACCGCGCAGGTCGGCATTGCCAAGCCAGTTGCGCTGGATGCGCTGGTTGAAGGCAGACTTGTACTTGGCATCGTTGCCGAGGTACTGGGGCACCCAGGCTTTGCCGACGGCGTAGGCGCGCTTTTCGCGGATGGCTCCGCTCACTTGGCCGACGCGGCTGAAAATGAATCGGGCATCGCTGAGCATGGCGCGCTGTTGGTACTGGCTGACCATGCGCGCGGCGTCGCGGTCGAGCTTGGGACGCCAGCCGCGGGTGCCGCTGTCTTCGCTGTTGGGCACCAGGCCGGTGCCATAGCCGCCGCGGTAGGGTCCGAGGTCGGTGGCCTGGATGGCAGGGCGCGGAGCCACGGCGGCGGGCGGTGCGGGTCTCTGGCGGGTGCGGGGGCGGGACATGGCGTCAGGGGAGGACAAGCACGGTGCGCTGACCGATGGGTTGGCCATGGCTGCCGCTCACGAAGACGGACGCGCTGGGGATGGGCTGCGTGTCGTCGTCGACGTAGCTGATGGCCTGGATGACGTCGGCGATGTCGGCATCGATGTTGCGGCCGCGGGTGTCGTAGGTGAAGGCGCGGCCATTGACGCTGGCGGAGGTCATGCCGCCGCCGCCGGCCGCGCCGGCGAGCTTGGCGGCCTGCAAGGTGGCAAGGCGCGCCTGCAGCTGCACGAGGGTGCAGCCGAAAAAGGGACCGAAGGGGACGGTCGCGTATGCCATTAAAGGACGCGGGCGGCGTCCATGGTGGCGGCGCGGCGGCGGAGCCGCCGAAGGCAAAAGGGGAGAAGGAAAAAGGAAAAAGGACCGAGGCGCGGTCTCTTCACTTTTGCCTTTTTCCTTTCTCCTTTCTCATTCTAAAGAGCCGGCCACCACTTCGCAGGTTGCCGAGTCTCGCCGCTGGGCTTTTCGACCCGATTCCACAGGGGTCACAGCGGTCCCGCCCCACGACAGGTGGGGCAGGAAAGGGGTCAGGCAGCCAGAGCCAGCGACGGGTTGCCCTGCCGGTCCAGCACTCCACAGCGGCGGCGCAGCTCAGTGAGCTCCTCGGCATATTCCTTGGTTATGTGGCCACGCAGCACATCCACCTCGAGCGCCGGCACCGTCGTGGGCGTCATCGGGATGCCGGCGATGGCGCAGACGGCTTGATGAAGGGCCTGCACGGTGCCGGCGTTGTGGATGCGGTGGTCGATGTGGCCGGCCGCGCGGATTTCTTCCAGCCACGCCGCCTCCATCGGCTCCGCCGGCAGCACCCCAGGCCGCACCACTTCGATGATGATGCCGCCGCACTCCTTCCACTTCACCGCCTCCCGCAGCCGCATCAGCCGGGGGTTGACCAGTGGGTGGAACCCCAGTGAATTGAAGTTCGGGTGAAAATATCGGGCGAAGACCGCATCATAGAACGCTTCGCCGCCGTGGACCAAGAGCCCACGGATGAGCGACTTCTGCCCACGGTCCTGCGTGTGCGCGCTGAATCCGAGGTGGTGACGCACCAGCGGGTTGAAGATGTCCTTGATGATGTCTCCAAAGGCCCGGCGCTCCCAGCCCGCCGCAATGAGCGGTGCCGCGGCCTCGTCTTTGCCCGCGCCGGCGTACCCGGTGAAGGCGATGAGTTTTCGTTTGGTCATGGTCGTTGTCGTTGGTCGTTGTTTTTTTAAAGCTGGAAAGCAGGCGCGGTGTTAAAGCGCATCAGGGCCGATCCGATTGAGCTGCACGGTTTGACCAGCTTGCGGAACCACGCGTCCATCTCCGCTTGCGACTCGAAGCCTTCGGTCTCGTGAATCGGTTTCGGATTCTGCATGCCGTGGTCGTAGGCCATCTCTCCCGTGGCGCTTTGCGCGATGCGGATGGACCAGAACCCCTTCACGATGACCACCGCCACATCGACCTGTTTGGACCGGTAGGGTTTACCCGCCCAGTGGTAGAGCATGATGGGGACTCCCACCGGCCACGGCTTGGCGCGGATGGTGGTGAATTTCCGGCCGGTCCTGACGGCATCCGCAAATCGCGGGTCGATGGGTCGCTTAATCATGGAAGTGGTTTCTGTTCACTGGCTCACTGGTCACTGGCTCACTTGCTCACTGTTTCCTCCGCCGCTTGTCGCGGCGTGCTGTCCGTCAGCCCCATGCGCGCGGCTTGTATCATCAGGCCTTTTTCACAGTCCCACGCGTGGTCGGGGCCGATCTTGGTCCACTCGTAGGTGAACTCGTTGGGATTCTTCGGATGGCGCTTGCGGCGGTAGATCTGGCCCAATCGCTGGCGGCGGTATTCCTCGGGGGTGTCGCGGGCGATGGTGTGGATGTGGCGGCCCTGAAGGTCCTTGGCCTGGGTAGCGCTCTGCAGCAGCCCGGCCGCGCCGGTGAAGCTGTAGATGAATTCCCACGCATGGTGCCGGCCCTGCAGTCCGCCGCCCATGAACGCATCGATGGGGGTGGGCATGGAGTGGATGCGGCGGACGCCGTCGGTCCAGAGGAAGCTCCGGTCGTCCACGGCCTTGGCCGAGAAGTAGCCCCAGCGCGCGCAGATTTGCCGGACGATCTCGGTGTTGTAGCGGGCATCCATCACCACGCTCTCGGCGGGCACCTCGAAGCGGATGCGCAGGTCCTCGATCTGGCCCTCGACGTGCAGCTTGCCGAAGTGCAGGAGGCGGGAGTGGGCGTAGGTATCGGGCGCGGTGGACCATTGGCGGATGACCACCCAGAAGTGGTCCATCTGCACGTCGACGAACATGGTGCGGATGGGTCGCCCTTGCGGGTCCTTGCCCTCGGCGGGCCACACGTCGCCGAGCGCGTAGTCGCCCTCGGGGACGCCTTTGGTGCGGTCGACCAGTTGCGCGGGGTTCCAGGAGATGCACTTCTTTTTCCGAACGAACTCTTCGATGAGTTCCATGTTGCCGAGCTTTTTGGCGTTGGCGGCGGTGAGCCATTCGCCGACCAGGTCTTCCCAGTTGCGGAACACGGCGGCCTCGGCATGCCAGAAGTGGATGCGGGGGTCGGGCTTCGGATTGGTCTGCTCGTAGCCGGCGCCGCGGGCGGGGTCATTGAGCTGGCGCAACGCCTCCCGACTGTACTTGGTGGACTCGCCGCAGGCGGGGCAAACCCAGCGGGTGGTGAGCTTGGCGACGGGTTCGCGCCAGTGGCCCGAGGGTTCGCGGGTCCATTCGTCGCTGTCCCACTTGAGCCCGCCTTTTGTCTCGGTGCCGCCGAACTCGAGGGGCACGCGCTGGCGGCAGTGGAGGCAGACGACGCGCCATTCGTTGCGCGAGCTCTGCTTCCACAGGGTGTCGACCGCATCGGTCTCGGTCGGGCCGGTGCTGGTGATGATGATGCGGCGCTGCCATTCGTAGCTGTCGCTCCGCGCGAAGATTTCCCGCAGGGCGCCGGGTTCGTACTGCCAGGCTTCGTCGAGGTAGAGGTCGCGGCCGGACCGACTGTTGCGATGGGCGCGGGTCTCGGCGGAGAGCAGGGACACGGGCGCGTCGGTGAAGCGGTAGAGGCGCTTGCTGCCGCGCTTGTCGGGATCGGCGGTGAAGTGCCGCGAGACGGCGGGCGTGCCGTCGATGAGGGGGAAGAGCTTTTCGTCGGCGAGGTCGGCGGCGTCCTTGCCGGTCACGCAGTAGAGCAACGCGCGGCCGGGGTCGACGGCGACATCGCGGAGCAGGCGCAGCTGGACGAAGAGGGTCTTGAACAACTGGGGTGGGAAGACGAGGCCGAAGACGGCATTGCGCTGTTGGTCGACGGCCCGCGCGATGTCGGTGAGCCAGGGGTAATC
>CAIWVP010000085.1 GCA_903916195.1 uncultured Verrucomicrobiota bacterium
CGACCTGCGGCCGAGCGTGCCACGGCAGGTGTCTTTGTCAAAAGCACGTTACGGATCCGTCCCCAAGCCGTCGAGGTCGTGGGCGCCGCCGAAAGGAGCGGCTCTGACGTTGGTGGGCCGGCGCCGACCCGTTGCGGCGCCCCCCGGAATCTGGCAGACCGCCTCAGTCGAGGCGTTCGACCTGATAGAAGCGGACCAGGGTCGTCGAGGGATCGGTGGTCTCGCTGGTGTCCGATGTCGCGGTGACCGGAGATCCTAGCACTTGCCAGGGTGCCGTCAGGCTATCGCTCCGGAGCACGCGGTAGCGTTTGCCGGAGGTGCTTTCCCAGCGGATCACCGCGGAGCCGTCCGCGGTCTTCCGCGTCGACAACGCGAACGGAGCGGCGATCTCGCGGATCAGGTCGTTGTAGGTGTCGGCCACGACGAGCGCGCCTGCGGATGTCGTCGCCAAGCCGTAGGGGTTGAAGAACCGCGCGGCGCGGTGGCTGCCGTCGGCGTCGCCGTCGGATCCGGCCAGTCCTGCGACGGTCGATAGGGTGCCGTCGGGCGCGATCTTGCGGAGCGTGTGATGGAACGCGTCGACGACGTAGAGATCGCCGCGGGCATCGAAGGCGAGCTCGGCAGGTTTCCCGAGGCGCGCGGTCCCGGGCGGCCCGTCGGCGAACCCGTCGTCTCCCAGCTTGCCGGCGAAGGTCGAGACCGTCCCGTCGGGCGCGATGCGGCGGACGGCGTGGTTCAACGCGTCGCTGACGAAGAGAGCGCCGTTCGGTCCGAAGGCCAGGGCGACGGGCCCTTCGAACCGCGCTTGGGCCGCTTTGCCGTCGGTTGCGCCCCATTCCTCGGTCGCACCGGCGAAGGTCGTCACCGCCCCGTCCGCCCCGACGCGGCGGATGGCGTGGTTCGCTGAATCGGCGACGAAGAGAGCGCCGTCTTTGGCGATGGCGATGCCGAGCGGCGAACTGAAGCGCGCGGCGCGGCCGACGGCATTGGTGGCCCCGGGATCGCCGGCAGATCCCGCCCAGGTCGACACGGAGCCGTCACGGCCGATGCGCCGGAGCGTGTGGTTGCCGGTGTCGCTGACGAAGACGGTGCCGTCCTTGGCCACGGCGAGGGCGGACGGCGTGTCGAAGCGCGCGGTCGCCGCCGGACCGTCGGCGCTTCCCGCGTCCCCTGGACGGCCGGCGATCGTGGTCACGATCCCGGCCGGGGTGAGCTTGCGCAGGCAATGGTTGGCGGAATCGGCGATCAAGACGTTGCCTTGGGCATCGATGGCGAGACCGGCGGGATCGGAGAAACGCGCCAGCGCGCCGACACCGTCGACGTGGCCGGGGACCTGGGCGGCTCCGGCGAGCGTCCGCACGGCGTCGGCCGCGGATCCTGTGACGATCCCGAGGCAAAGCGCAGCGGCGACGGCGAACACGTTCTTCATCTTCCCCTCCTCATCAGGCGTTCGCCGGCCATCACCGGGGCGGGCGCGACTTCGGGCTCGCCCCGGAACGGCAGCGTCGGCGCGAGCTCGATGCCGGACTTGGTCTTGGCGGCCCGGCCTTTGTGCGTGAGGTCCTCGACCGTGAAGCGCGGTCCGGTGTGCTTGCCGGTGGCAGGGTCGAGATGGCGGAGCAGCAATCCGAACTCGTCCTCGTTGAAAGGCCGGCTGCCGCGTCGTCCGAACACCACGGTCTGGCCGCCGCTCTCGTCGACGACGCGGTCGCGGTCGAGGCCGCGTCCGACGGCGATGGCGGGCGTGCGGGTCGGATAGGTGGCGATGAGCTTCGGCTCGGGGCGGGGGCTGAAGCCGTGGTGCCCGGGGACGTTCTCCGGCGAGATCATCTGCACGACCCGGAGACCGTTCTTGCCGTCGGCGATGAGCGCGTACATCGATGCCGCGATGCTGCCGATCTGCACGGCGCGGGCATCGTTGATCACACCGCCGGCGTCGAAGTGTCCGACCAAGGCGGGTTTCTCCGGGTCCTGGATATCGACGATGGCGAGGCCTTTCGGACCATCGGGCACGTAGATGTAGGTGCGGGCGGCATAGAGGCGTCCGGCGTGGGCCAGCGGAAGGGTGGCGACGAGGCGCGGCCGCGTCGGCTCGGAGATGTCGACGACCTTGAGTCCGTCGTCGTCGCTGACGAAGGCGTAGCGGAACTGCACGGCGATGGCGCGCGGGTTCCGCAGGCCGGCGGAGAGCTCGCCGACGATCTCCGGGGCCGGTTTGCCGTCCTTGAGGATGCGGACCGTGAAGAGGCCGTTCTTGCCGACCACGAAGAGGTGGTTGCCGGCCATGTGGCTGTGCATCGCGCCGGTGAGCTTGCCGCCGGGGTTGAAGCGGATGACCGGGTTCTTGCCGTCGAAGAAGTTGTTCTCCGGGTTGCCGTCCACCAACGTGCCGACGACCGGCATGACCAGGCCTTCTTCGAGGTCGGTCACGTACACGAAGGCATAGTTGAGCCCGATCTTCTGCTCCTCGTTGTCGGAGTAGATCTCGCCGGACTTGGGATGCGTCTCGGTCTTCGGGTACGGCTGGCGCAGCGGATCGACGCCGAGCGTGGTCGGGAGCGTGACGCTGGTGGCGAACTTGGTGCGGACCCATAGGCGCTGGCCGAGCGGGCTGACCGGCGCGGAGGTGATGCGTTCGCTGAAGCCCTTGTTGTCGATGTTCGCGATGTCGAACACCTGGAACCCGTCCGGGCCGTTGGCGGTATAAAGGTATTCCCCGCGCTGGACGAGGTCCTGGATGTCGGCGGCATCGTGGTGGTGCGACTCCTTGAGGATGCCCTTTTCCTTGTCCGCATGGGCCCGGTGGTTGTCCGGATACGCGAGCTGATGGAGATGGCTGCCGTAGGCGGCCTGGGGCTCTTCGCGCTCGGTCCAGACCACGGCGTGGAGGCCGCCTTTGCCGGCGCCGACGTAGGCGTGGCGGCCGAAGAAGTTGACCGTGCCGGTGCCGAACCCGAGGAGCTGCGCCATCCACGCGTTGTTGTCGTTCGCCTGGGAGAGATGGCACTCGGTGCAGTTCTTGGTCGTGCCGACGGAACTGGTGGTGTGCGGGAAATGCGGGTTGTAGGCCTGGCCGCTGAAGCCTTCGGCGCTGACGGTCTGCTGTTGCGAGTAGACCCATTCGCGGTTCGCGTTCTGCGAGCCGACGATCACGGCGCTGGATGAGCGGAGCACGCCGAGGCGGTGTCCTTTGTAGGAGGCGTCGATCCCGAGCTGGAAGACGTCGTCGCGCACCACCTGGGGGTTGTAGGTCGTGTAGTTGCGGGTCGTGGTGCCCTCGAACTTGTTGTTCGCGACGCGCTGGTTGGCCCGCATCGGCAGGTGGCAACCGAAGCAGCTCGTCGCCCACGAGGTATGGCAGACCTGGCAGCTCACGTTCGAGTTCTCGTGGGCGAGGATCCGCGCGGCGTCCGTGCCGCGGTCCTCCTTCAGCGGATGGCGGTCGGCGAGGTCGAGGACCTTGATATCGCCCGGCACATCGCCCCAGTCCTTGCCGTTCCGGCGGAGCGTCTTGGCGTAGGCGCTCTTGGCGTTGTAGCGCGGCGACTTCGGGTCGATAGTGTCGATGACCTGCGGGACCTCCCACTCGCGGTCCGGTGCGAGCGAGCTGCGCTGGATCAGCTTCTTGCCTTCCCAGCGGAAGCGCGCGCCCCACGACACGTTGCTTGTCTTGAGCAGGTCGATGCCGCGCTGCGTCTTGGTGACGGGGTCGAAGTCGCCGCCGGAGCCGCTGGTGATGAGCGTCGGACGCGATCCGACGGTGCCGTGGCAATCCACGCACTCCACCGAGGTCACTTGCCGCGGCTCGCCGTAGAGCAGCCCGTTGCCGTGCATGTCCTGGAGGAAATGGCAGTCCACGCAGTGCATGCCCCGGGCGAGATGGACATCCTTCAGGTGGACGGCTTTGTCCCACTTGTGGGCGTCGTCGTGCGGGATGGCGTTGTCCTCGAGGTCGAGCAGCCCGCCTTTCTTGTCGCGCTTGAAGATGGCGCGGAAGATCCAACCGTGGCCGTGGTAATCGGCGAACTGGGTGTGCTTCAGCTTCGGGTTCAGCTCGGCGACCTTGTCCAAGAAATCCTTGTCGCCCCAGAGGCCGCGGACCGCCGCCGCCTCGGGGTTCTCTTGGTTGCCGGCAAAGGTCTCGGCCTCGGTCGGGTTCTTCTGCTTCTTGGGGTACATCACCTCGCCATCGGTCTCCTGGTCCCACCACGTGTAGCCGAGGAACGGGTTCACGAAGAGGTTCCCTTGGTGCATGTGGCAGTTCATGCACTGCGACGTCGGGATGGCGCGGGTGAAGACGTGCTTGATCGGGTGGCCCCGCTCGTTCTTCGGGATGGTCGGGTCGGCGCTGAAGCTCAGGCCTTGATGGCCGTATTTCGCGTAGTAGTCGGAATGCGTCGGCGAACGGTCGTTGGCGTACACGACGTGGCAGGCCGAGCAGCCGCTGGAGCGGTAGTCGCCGGGATGGTTGTTGCTGCCCATGAAATCGAGCAGCGGGTCATGCAGGCGCGTCTTCTGCAGGTTGAGGAAGACGGGATCGGTGCGGAGCAGCGTGCCGAGGCCGCGTTCGCTGAGCCGGCGTCCGGGTTTGCCGGGAGGCTCGGCGATGTTGGGCTGGCCGAGGGAGAGCTGCTTCTCGCCGCCTTTCTCAAAGATGCGGAGGATGTTGCTCGGTTGGCCGAGCGCGAAGCGCGGCAGCGGTTCGATGTAGGGCAGGATACCCCATAGCTTCGTCATGTCGGGCGTGACGGGGACCGGGCTCTCCAGGCGCAAGGGCACGCCGTCCAGTCCGTAGGCCTGGCCGTAGCGGTAGTTCTTCTGCGAGTAGGCGCCGTTGTTGTACAGCGCGGCACCCCAGAGCATCGCGCCGTGGCGCATGATGCTGTTGCGGACGTGCGCGACGCTGTCGCCGTGGCAGAGGCCGCACGCCTTGTCCGCGACGCGGAGGTCGCCGGGGTTCACGAACTGGATGAACTCGGCCGACTCATGGTTGAGCAGCACGGAGGATTCGTTCGGGTTGGCCGACGATTCCCAGAAGACGGGGTTGCGCGGCTGGACATGGGCCTTGCGCTGGGTGAGGCCGGGCGTCGGGTTGCCGCCGTGGCAATCGGTGCAACCGAGCACGACGGCCGGCGACGTGTGCATCGAATGTGCATCGGTGGTGATGTGGCACTCAAGGCAGCCCCGGGATTTGGCGAGAGCCTCTTCCTTCGATTGATCGATCCAGTTGTGCGCCTTCGTGGGGGCAGGCTTCGGGAGATCGGTGGGGACGGAGATCCGCGGACCGTTCGCGGCGAGATAATCGAGCAGCGGGGAATCGGCGCGGGCCGCGACGAGCAGCAGCGATCCTGCGAGGGAGAGGACGAGCCGCATCGCGGACCGGACCGTGCGGACGGGCCGTCCGCGCTCCGTGGGATCTGTGTCGGGTCTCATGGTGTCAGTAGGTGAAGTTGATCGCGAGCACGCCGCTGTAGAGGAAGGCGTCCGGTTGGCCGATCCGGCTGGGCTGCGTGTCATCGAAATTTGCCACCGGCTGCGTGCTGTTGCGGTAGATGTCGCGGTAGCCGCTGCCGGGGATCAGCACGCCGATGCCGGCGGTGATGATGATGTTGTCGGTCAGCAGCGGCCGGTACTGGAAGCCGAGGCTGAGGTCGAATCCCAGTTCGCTGCGGATCTTGTCCTGGAAGATCGACGTCTGCAGCGGGTCGGTCTCGGCGAAACGGAGATAGTTGAAGTTCAGGAAGGTCTTCAGCTTCGGCGTCGTGTCCAGATCGAGCCCGAGGCTGTAGATGAAGATGCCGGGGTTCACGAAGTTCGCCTGCCCCTGGGACTTGCTCGTGCGGAGGTTCGGGAAGAGCGAGTTCGGCTGCTTGAGCGCCACGCTCGTGCCGCCGAGGTTGAAGCCTTGGTGGACGTAGTAGCTGAACGCTCCGCCGGTGAAGTTCGGGTTGTCGATGATGCCGTCGAATCCGCCCGCCGTGGTGTCGTCCACATCGTGGTCGCCGCTGGCGTAGAAGAACGACGCCTTGTAGCGCAGCCAATCCCGGTCGTAGCTCACCTCGAGCGCCGCCATCCGGGCGTTGATGCCCTGCCCCCGGCCCGCGACCTGGTTGAAGCTGTCCTCGCCGAACGCCTGATAGAACTGGTGGCTGACGTTCCAGCGGCCGATATGGCCGTCGCCGCCCCAGCCGAGGTAGAACGCCTCGATGCCGTGCTCCTTCACCGTGCCGAGCGGGGCAGGGCGGACCAGGCTGGCCGTGCGGTCGTAGTGGGTGCCTGGTTCGTCGAGATTCGCGGCGAAGGAGAGCTGTGCCGTATAGCCCTTCCACAAGAAATCTTGGCGGAAGACGTTCGCGAAGAAGATTTTCTGGTCGCGTTGGTCGAACGTGTTCAGGCCGGAGAAGGTGTCCTTCTCGCGCATGTCGAACCCGGCGAGGTTGTATTGCCAGTGGTTGTCGTCCCAGTTGCCGAACAGCCGGCCGCCGAGATTCACGTCGTTGAACAGGAAGCCGCGGAAATCTTGGTTGAAGCCTTGGTTGCCGGCCTTCACCGCGAAGAAGTCGTAGTTGTCCGAGAGATCCCCGAGGTGGTACTCGACGAAGTATTCTTGCAGCGCGAAGTGCGACCGGGTGCGATCCGTGTAGCGCGTGCCTTGGGTGGAATCCGGCGCGCGCTGGAGTTGTCCGTCGAGCAGTTTGGCGACGTCGGAGGGGTTGTGCGGATCGAAGCTGGGGAAGGGGCCGGTGGTCGTGGAGAACGGCGGCGTGTCCGGTCCGCCGTCGATGCCGCGCGGATCGGGCGAGAGCGTGGTGGTCTCCTTCACCAGCGCGTAGTTCACGTTGAAGACCGGCTGGACCTTGATGGTCCAGTGCGCCGGTTTGAACGCGGTCTCGCCTTTGAAGAGCTCCAGCGCGAAGCCGAAGTTTTGCTGGATGCCGATCTGCTCGCTCCGGCCGAAGACCTCGGCGGAATCGGGCCGCGCGGTGCTGACGTTGCTCGGCGTGGGCACCTGGCGGAACTCGACCGCGGTGTCGCTGGTCGCGATGAGGTTGAGGAAGACGTCCTGCCCGATCACCGGCACGTCGCCCTTGAGCCGCGACTGGTAGTAGGGATGCCAGAGCCGCGGCGTCGGACGCTCGTATGGTTGCTCGCTCAGTCCGCTGGAGTAGCGCCGCCAAGGGGTGAAACCGAACCCCACCTTGTAGCGGTCCGGCATCGGCGTGGTGTCGGGCGGGATCCCTTGGCCGCTCCGGGTGAGCGGGTACTCGGGCGATCCGTGGACCGGCAACTCGATCTTGTCGTTCGAGCGGACGTCGTGGCGGGGCAGGGCCTGCCCGGGCGGCAAGGGCTCGGTCCCGTAAGGGATGCCGACGGCCGCGGGCGCGCGCGGCACCAACGTGTCGCGGCGCAGTTGCCAGCGCGGCAGCGCCAGCTCGGTGGCGACAGGGTCGCCCTCGAACGCCGCGGCGGGCGACGGCTCGGCCTGGAAGAACGGCTCGGTCGGCAGCTTTTGTCCGCGCGGCGTGCCCGGGTCCGGGTTGAACTCACCGGGAGGTCTCGCTGGCGAGTTCGTGTCCACGAAACGCCGCCGATCCCATACGACAGAGGGCGAGGTGACCCGTTGCGGCCCGACCGGGGGTGCCCCGGCATCCACATTGCGATCGGCCGGGGACAGCGGCGGCGTGTTGGTGTGGACCGTCTGATGGGCCTTGGGCGTGGTCGGAGGCGCGGGCGCCGCCTCGGCTGCGGCCCGGGCAGCGCGTTCGCGCGGCGTGAGCACCTGCACGTTGCGGCGACCCGGGCTTTCGGCCGCCTCCACCGGGCACGAAAGCGTCAGAAGGACAGCCAGCTCCAACGCTCGCCGGACGCGAGGGTCGTCCCCGGCCCGCTGCTCTCGTCGCGTCGAGGGCGCGATCGGGTCCGATCGGGGGTGTTGGCCATGCGCGGGCATTTTCTGCTCGCTGTCTTAGCAAGACGACCTCTACCGTGCGAGGGTGAATCGGCTCATTTCGATACTTCTTTTTCTGGCATCATTGCCGATGGGACGGATCGCCCTGCACGCCGAACGCCTCACACCGGCCGATATCCGGACCATCCTCGCGCAGGCCGCCAGCAAAGCCCTCGAATATCAAGGCAATCCGGTCCGGACGAACGCGGTCATCGCCGTCTCCGACCGCGAGGGCTACATCGTCGGGGTCTGGACGGTTGATACCGCCTATAAGAGCAACCGCAGGTTCCCTGCGTTCCTCAAGAACGCGATGGGCCGGGCCGGCACCGCGGCGTTCCTCAGCAGCGCTCAGCATGCGTTCTCCACACGGACCGCCAATTTCATCGTCCAGCAGCATTTTCCGCCCGGTGTCGAGAACGCTCCGCCCGGGCCGCTGGTCGGGGCGAACTTCTCCAGCCTTCCCCTGAGCGACGTCAACCGTTTCAAGAACGCCGCCACCTACGATCCGTCGATCACCAGCGGGACCAATGGTGGACGACTGCCGCCGTTGCTCACCGGTGGCCTCACCGGTGGTCTCGGCGGCTTGCCCCTCTACAAGAACGGGGAATGTGTCGGCGGGATCGGTGTCTCGGGCGACGAGGAGCGCGGATCACCGTTGAGCACCAAGGTGATCACCTTCGGCGCCACCAAGGTGACCGAGGCGGCGCTGGTCACGAACACGCTGTTCTACGAGCTCACCGTCACTCCGGAGTTGGTCCGGTCACGGGATGTCGACGAGGAGGTCGCACTCGCCGGACAGGTCAACTATGCGCCGTCGCCCCGGATCTGGGGCAGCAAGGTCTTCGTCGCCGGCATCTCCCTCGCCTATGTCGAGAGCGTGCCCGTTCCGGCCAAGGTGGTGCGGCCGTTGGAGGAGATCGCGGTGCCCGTGCCGGAGTACCCCATCATCGCGCCTCCTCCGGTCCAGTATCCGTTGCTGACGCTCGGCGGCGTCCACGGAGAACTCCGGCAACCCATCATCGACGATCCGGCTCTCCGAGATGCCGATCCGCTGAACGACACCATCCGGGGCCAACCGCGGCTCACGGCGGCGGAAGTCCGCGCGATCCTCGAGCTCGGCGCCGCCCGGGCGCGGACCACGCGGGGTGGCATCCGTTTGCCGCGAGGCCAACCCATGCAGTGTTTCATCTCCGTCGTCGCCAATCCCGACAAGGACGGCTCCCCGCCGAGGGTGCTGGGCACGTTCTGCACCTCGCCCGACACGACCCGCTTCTCGTGGGACGTAGCGGTGCAGAAGGCCCGCACCGCGCTGTTCTTCTCCGACGATACCCGGGCTTTCAGCGCGCGCACGGTGGGGTTCTTGGCCCAGCGCTTCTACCCGCCCGGGATCAAGGACACGCAGCCGGGGATCTTCCTCGGCCTCCAAGAGCACTACTGCAACTTCAACTACAACGTCCAAAACCCGTTGAACGACGCGATCAACAGCGATCCGACCAAGCTGGTGCTCGCGCGCGTCCCGATGAACCCCAACCTGCCCAACGGTATCACCATCTTCCCGGGCGGCTTCCCGCTCTATCGCAACGGCGTGTTGATCGGCGGCGTCGGCGTGTCCGGCGACGGCATCGACCAGGACGACATCGTGGCCGCCAGCGGTGCGTCGGCCTTTCCGGCGCCGCTCGAGATCCGGGCGGATCGGTTCAGCTACCGCGGCGCGCGGTTGCCCTACGCGAAGTTCCCGCGCAACCCGGCGCTGTGAGCTGTCGGTGCGGTTGGAACCGCTGGAATCGACGGAAGGTGGCGCGGGTGCTGCGTCCGGACTCGGGGCCATGGCACAGGACACCGTTGGGCATCGGGTCCTGCTTCGTTCTCGCCGTTCTCGGCTTTCCAAACCGGCGGTGCCGGCCATTTTGGTGACAAGGCCGACAACCGGGGTGCGCTGAAAGCATGACCCCATGGACCATCGCCGATTGGTCCCCGACGCCCCTCCCTCGTCGGAAGTGCGGCAGGCGTCGGACGCCGCCCCCGTAGCGGCCCGTCCCAAACTCTCCCACTCGTAGGAGACCACGTGAGGCGTCTCCGGTCTCCGCTGGAAAAGTGAGACTCGTGATGTCGTCTCCTACGCTGGACAGGCTCTATGAACCGGCTGCCTGCGACCGTCCGGAGACCCTTCGCGCGCGCCGCCGATGGAGAGATGGATCTCGCAAATCTGCTCGCTCTCAGAAATGGCCTTGAATTTGCGGTTCACGCCGGTGCCTACTTTTTAAGAGTCTATTCCCGACCTCGCCACTCCATGAACCATCGCTCCTCTTCCCGTCTCGTCTTGGTTCTCGCCGGGACGTTGCTGACCTTTGGCAACCGTGCTGCCGATCATCGCGATGCACCTGCCATCAACGAGGACCCGCGCGCCGACATCAACGATATCTACGCCTTCGTGAACCCGAAGAACGGCAACATCGTCCTCGGGATGACGGTGAACCCGTTCCAGTTCGGCAACGCGCCGGCCGTTGATTTCTCGCCCGATGTCCTCTACCAGTTCAAGATCGACAACGACGGGGATTATAAGGAGGACCTGGTCATCCAAGGGATCTTCTCGACCACGCAGGTCGCGACCCAATCGGTCACGGTCTATGGACCGGCAGCCCCGGTGCAGAACGCGGAGACGATCGCGAGCGGCGGCACCATCAGCCTGCCGCTGGCGCCCGAGACCCGGTTGATCAGCGGTCCGGCGAACACCGGCGAGGTGACCACCGGCACCGGTGGCGTGAAGCTCTTCGCGGGTCCGCGGGACGACCCGTTCTTCTTCGATCTCACTTATATCTTCCGCGCGCTCGGTTTCTTGGCGGGAGGCCCCTTGGTCACCCGGACCGCCGGCGTCGATTTCTTCGCGGGCGTGAACTGCTCCATCTGGGCGTTGGAGATCCCGGCATCGCGGCTGACGGCACCGGGCAAGGGCAACACCGTCCACATCTGGGCCACCACCAGCCGGTCGAAGATCACCGTGCGATCGCCTTCGGCCGGCACCTTGGACCGCAACCCGGGTCCGTATATCCAGATCGAGGCGATGGCCCTTCCGGTGGTCAACACGGTGCTCATCTCGCGGTCACGGAAAGACGAGTTCAACCGCACGACCCCGCTGCAGCAGCGCCCGCTCTTCCGCCAACACGCCATCGACAACCTCACCAAGATCAACGGGGACGCCGATTACTCGATCCAGGTCGTGGACCGGAACATGCCCGACACGCTCACCTTGGACGTGACCCGGACCGACGGTTACCCGAACGGACGTCGCCCGCAGGACGACGTGATCGACTACGTGCTCCTCGACGCGACCAACGGGTTCGTGGGCGATGACGGCATCACGGTCAACGATGTGCCTTTCCTCACCGACTTCCCGTTCTTCTCGCCGGCCCACACAGCGGCCGAGACCCTCAAGCCGCGCAACTGAGCGCCATCCGGCCGAGCGGTCGTCCAAGATCCTCATGAAGCTGCGCGCGCTGTTCTGGCTCTCCGCGGCCTTGGTCTGCCGCGCCGCCGCCGTGCCGTCGGATGCGGAGATCCGGTTCTGGCAGCAGCGCAGCGACCGGGACCCGGCCGATGCCTTCTCGCCGGCCCGCTTGGGCAGCGCGTTCTTGGTCTTGTTGCGGTCCACGGGCGTCCCGGAGTGGGAGACGAAAGCCGACGCGGCGTTCCGGCTCGCCTTGGCGCGCGATCCGGAGCAGCAGGCGGGATTGGTCTCGTTGTCGGCTCTGTGCTTGCGCCGGCACGCGTTCACCGAAGCCGAACGGCTCGCTTCTGAGGCCATCCGGCTCTCGCCCGGCCGGGCGGACGGATACGCGGCCCGGGGTGACGCCCGGCTCGAGTTGGGGCGGATCGAGCAGGCACGCGAGGATTTCTCCCGTGCCGCGGATCTCACGCCCGGGCTCGCTGCGCGGAGCCGTCTCGCTCATCTCCGCTGGCTCACGGGGCATCGCGATGAAGCGTGTTCCCTGTTGGGCGCAGCCTTGGACGACGCATCCACGGGTGCGGATCCGGAAGCGGTCGCGCAGGTGAAGCTGCAGCTCGGCGAGCTGAAGTTCCGTTCCGGCGATTTCAAACAGGCCCGGACGCTATACGCCGCGGCTGCCGGACTTCTTCCCGGCCATCCGGCCGCGACCGAACGGCTCGCTGAACTACGGGGAGCCGAGGGCGATCTCATCGGTGCCCAGGAGATGTTCGAAGGTTGTGCCGCGAGCACGGGCCGGCCGGAGTATAGCCAAGCTGTGGGCGATCTGCTCGTCGCGGCCGGTGATCGCGCCGGGGCAGGGCCTTGGCACGACCGGGCGCTGCAGGGTTATCTCGCAGCCGCCGAAGGTGGGGACCGCCGTTATGACCATCACCTCGCGACCTTCTATTCGGACACCCGCCGGGATCCGGCGGCCGCGGTGAAGTGGGCCCGCCGCGACCACGAGCAGCGCCAGACCGTCTTCACCGAAGATGCTTTGGCCTGGGCGCTCCATCAGGACGGCAAGCGCGAGGAAGCCGATCAGATGCTCGCCCGTGCGCTCGCCCGAGGGACCGAAGACGCGGGACTCTTCTTCCATGCCGCCATGATCCGTCTGGCGGCCGGCGACAAAGAAGCGGGCCGTGCCCATCTCGCCCGTGCCGCTTCGCTGAACCCGCGGTACCAGACCTATCATTTCCACCGATGAGGTCTCGCCCGCCAACGTTTGGAGGATCCCCGCTCGCCCGCCTCGGCGGCGCGATGGTGGCCTTGCTGGCCGCGTGGATCTTGTGCGCCCGTGCCATGGCGCATCCGGTCGCGCAAGGGGCGTTGGATCTGGAGATCACCTCCGGTCGGATCGAGGTCGTCGTGCGGACCTCGCAAGAAGAGATGCTCGTCAGTTTCGCCCATGCTCCGGCTGCCGAGATGGATGCGCTCGCTCACCATGGTCGCTACCTGCTCCGACACCTCCATCTGTCGCAAGGAGGCGTGCGTCTTCCAGGTGTCCTGGTCTCCGCCGAGGACAGGACGGGAGCCGCCTTGCCCGCCTCTTATCGCTTCGCGTTCGAGGGAATCGGCACCGGGACTTTGATCCTGCGGCAGGATGTGCTCCGCGAATTCGATTTCGCTCCGGGCAATCCGTGGGAGGCGAGTTATGTGGTCCGGATTTCCCGCGACGGGCGGGAGGTCCTTGGCAGCCCGTTGCTCACCGTGCGCGAACCGTTGGTCGTCGCCGACGCGCCGTCGCCCGGCGGGATTCCTGACGCCCCGGCCCCGGGAGTCTTCGTCAGCTATTTCAAGCACGGGTGGCATCATATCCTCGGCGGCTATGACCATCTGCTGTTCATGTGCGCCTTGGTGCTGGCGTCGCGCCGCGTCTGGGAATTGGCCCAGGTGGTGACGGTGTTCACCGCGGCGCACACGTTCACCATCGTGCTCGCGGTGAAGGGTTGGGCCCATGTCCCTTCGGCCGTCGTCGAACCGATGATCGCCGCGAGCATCGTGGTCGCGGCCTTGCTCACCGTCGTCCGGACCGGTCCTGTATCGGGGCGCGCCCAGCTCTGGGTCGCGGCCGGGTTCGGGCTGTTCCACGGGCTGGGTTTCGCCGGTGGACTGCTGGACGCTTTGCAGGCAAGCCCGGGCACATCCGTGGCCGTGGCCGTCTCCGGATTCGCACTCGGTGTCGAGTCCGGCCATCAACTCGTCGCGCTCCCGTTGTTCGGTGTGCTCGTCCTGCTCAGGGGATGGGGCCGGGCCGACCCGGCGAAGGGCCGGTTCGTCCTGCCGCTGCTCCGCACCGCTTCCGCCTGCGTCTCGGTCGCAGGGACTTTCTATCTGGTGGCGGCCCTGAGGGCCCCCTATCCATGATGACCTCGTCCGTTGCCCCAACTCTTCCGATACTTGTGATGAAGACCACGCTGCTCCTCCCCTTGCTCGCCTTGCTGCCGCTCGCGAGCGGTGCCGCTTCCTTGCCGCTGGCGAGTTTCCCCGCCTCGGGGAACGGTCTCGACCAACCGGTCGCCGTGGTCGTGGATGCCGCCGGCAACGTCGTCGTCACCGGCGTCGGGCATGTGCTCGGGCGCGCGACGGATTTCGTCACGACCAAGCATGGACCGAACGGTGCCGTGCTCTGGACCATCGCCTACAACGGTCCCGCGAGCTCGCATGACGAGCCGAAAGCCATCGCCCAGGATGCCGAGGGCAACGTGTACGTCGCCGGAAACTCGCGCGGTGCGAAGAACAACGACTACGCGACGGTGAAGTACAGCCCCCAAGGCAAGGAGTTGTGGACCGCCCGGTATGACGGCGGCCACAACGACGTCGCGACCGCGATCGCGGTCGGGCCGGACGGCTCCGTCTACGTCGCCGGCTACAATGATGGCGATGGCGGCCGGCCCGAAGGCCACGCTATCGTCAAGTATTCGTCGGCCGGCGCGCAGGTCGCCGTCTTCGGCCTAGGCGAGGAGGCGGGGACAGGTTTCGACGGCGCCGGGCCGTCCGCCATCAAGGTCGATCCCGTCGGGAACCTGCTCGTCGCGGGCGCCGTTGCCGGGTTGCAGGAGGACTTCGATCTGCTCGTCGTCAAACTGGATGCGAAGGGCGGCACGATATCCGAGAGCCGTTTCGGCGGTGTCCGCAACTCGCAGGATTTCGCCTCCGCATTGGCGGTCCAACCCGACGGCAGCTTCGTCGTGGCAGGGAAGGGTGGGGCGGCTGGAACGGCCGGATCGTACCTCTTCGTCGCGGGATTCGATGCCGCCGGCCAGCTGTCGTGGGCCAACCGGCATGGAGGTCCAGGGGACGATGCCGTCCGTGCGGTGGCCCTGAGCATCGGAGCGCAGGGCGATGTCTCGGTCCTCGGTTCTATCGCTCGCGGCGGGACCGAAAGCTTGGTCGTCCTGAAGCTCGACCGGCAGGGCAACCGGGTCGGTCTCACCGACGAACCGCTGGGAAGCGCGGTGGCCTTCGCGGAGAGCAACGCCATTGCGCCGGGAGAACTCATCACCGCGACCATCAAGCCGGGTGCGGCCGGTGTCGGCCCGACCATCGCGACCTTCCGGACGCCGGCTGCGAATGCCTCCGGTGTGCCTCAGATCCTTTCGGGCCCCGTCGGGGCTTCGCCTTCGCTGGGCGATGATGTGCGGTTGTCCGTCCAGGCGACGGGGGCGACCGGTTATCGTTGGTTCCGTGACGGCGTCCAGGTCGCGGGCGCGGATGCGTCGGTCCTTCTCGTTCGGGCGGCGCAGCGGAGCGCGGGCGGCGATCACACGGTGGAGGTCTTCAACCAGGCTGGATCCGTGGTCAGCGCGGTCGCCCGGGTAAGTTTCGATGACAAGCTCATCGGTGCCGGCTTCCGCGCCGACAATTCCTTCGGATTCCGTCTCGAAGGCGAACCTGGACGGGTCTACGAGTTCCAATCGAGCGACGACCTGACCTTGTGGAGCACCTTCTCTCTCGTGCGTTACGTGGACAAGGCCATCGAGGCGCAAGAAGCGTCCGCCACGGTCGGGCCCCGGCGTTATTATCGCGCGCGACGCCTGCTCTGAACGGCGGCGGACGGTGCCGTCGCTTTGCGACCGTCAGCGGTCATCCGCCGTGCGGGTCGACGATGCGCATCGGGAGCGCATGGCGGTTACGGGTCGCTGAGGATTTCTTCGCGTTTCTCGCCCGAGAGATTTCCGAGCCGCCGCTTCGGTTCGCGCCCCGATCCGCCATCCCGTCGAGCCTTCCACTCCCCGCTCGTCACCTGTCGGCGGTTTGGGCCATCGTCCGCGTGTGCGTCTGCTCGATCGCTATCTCCTGCGCGAACTGCTCCTGCCACTCGGCGTGTGCATGGGCGGGTTCCTGGTGTTCTGGGTGGCGTTCGACCTCTTCTCCGAGCTGGCGAACCTCCAGCGCGAGCACGCCACCGCGGTCGGCATCGCCCAGCTTTACTGGATCCGGTTGCCGGACCTGCTCGGGACCATCCTGCCGGTCGGCGAGCTGCTCGCGCTGCTCTATGCGCTGACCCATCATGCCCGGCACAACGAACTCACGGCGATGCGCGCCGCGGGTGTGGGGCTCTGGCGGATCTGCGTGCCGTACCTTGTGCTCGGCCTGCTGCTCTCGCTCGGGTCGTGGTGGATCAACGAGACCCTGCTGCCCGATGCCAAGGAGCGCGAAGACCGTCTCCGCGCGAGCTGGACCGATCCTGCGGCGACCATCGAGAGCCGGCAGTGGCGGACCCAGGTCAATTTCCAGAACCAGACCGATCGCCGCGCCTGGAGCCTCGGCGCCTTCAACCTTGCCACCGCCGAGATGCGCCAGCCGCGCCTCTCGATGTATCTGCCGCCTGAGGCGCGCTGGGAGATCACCGCGGAGACCGCCCGCTGGACCAACGGCTATTGGCGCCTGACCAACGGCCTCGACCTGTTCCATCGCTCGGCCTCCGACCCCGACCCGGCGAGCATGCTGAAACCCTTCCTCACGACGACGGAGCTGGGCGGGACGCTCGACGGCGTCGCGGGTTGGAGCGGCGGCAGCATCGAGGTCTCGAACGTCGTGGTGTGGCGGACCAACCTCGTTTCTCCGACCGAAGCCGGTCGCCCATCGTGGCGGATCGCCGCGCTGAGCCCGGTCACCGGCGAGGTCGTCGGCCTCTCCGGCGGCGCGCCGGTCGGAGCCCGCGCGCGACGGCTTATCATGGCCGATGCCGGCATCTGGACCCACGGCGCCTGGCGTCTGCTCAACGCGCGGGAGTTCCTCTACCGTTCCGCGACCGACGACCTTCCGGTCACCCTGACGCGGCCTTGGCTGGATCTGCCGGAGCTCACGGAGACGCCCGATGTCATCCGGAGCGAGGTCCGTGTGAGCGCGCTGCTCACCGGCACCAAGGCCGCGAAGCGTCCCCAGCTTTCGGTCGCCGAGGTGAGGAACTATCTGCGCTTGCACCCGCAGTTGCCGGCACGCCATCGGGCGCTGCTCGACACCCAGCTGCAGGCCCGCCTCGCCTCGCCGTGGACCTGCCTCGTCGTCGTGCTCATCGCCGTGCCGTTCAGCGCGCCGTCCGGACGGCGCAACGTCTTCTTCGGCGTCGCCGGCAGCATCGGCATCGCCTTCGCGTATTTCGTGCTCCAGAGCGTCGGCTTCGCGCTCGGACAGAGCGGCCAGATGGCACCGTGGCTGGCCGCGTGGTTGCCGAACCTGGCCTTCGGCGCCACCGGGATCGTGCTCATCTCGCGCGTTCGTTGACCCGACCTACTTTCGCCGATGGACGACGATATCCAACAGCTCCGCGACCGTCTCGATCGACTCGAAGCGCTCCACCTCGTCGGCCAGGTCGTCCACTCGACGCTGGATCTGCGCGAAGCGCTCCAGCTGGTGCTGCGCGAGGCGGTCGGCCTGATGCGTGCCAACAGCGGGTCGGTCTGCCTCGTGAATCCCACGACGGGTTTCCTCGAGCTCGAGGCCGCGCACGGCCTGCCGCCCGATGCTCCCGCGCTGAAGCTCCGCGTCGGCGAAGGCATCACCGGCTGGGTCGCCCGCACCGGGCGTCCCGCGCGGGTCGGCGACGTGAGCAAGGACAAGCGTTACTTCGGCCTGCGCGCGGGCATCCGCTCCGAGCTCGCCGTGCCGCTCCGCGTGGGCGATGCCGTGCGCGGCGTGATCAACGTGGATTCGGACCGCGCCGACGCCTTCACCGACAAGGACCAGTCGCTCCTCCAGGACCTCGCCAGCCTCGCGGCACCGGCCATCGCGAACACCTGGCTGTACGAGCAGTCCCGCCAGAAGGCGCGCCTGCTCGAATCGCTCGTCCGCGTCGGCCAGATCATCAACTCGACGCTCAGTCTCGACGACGCGCTGGAGGTCATCACCCGCGAGGCCCGGACGCTGCTGGGCGCGAAGATGATCTCGCTCATGATGCTCGATGAGACGCGCGAATGGCTCGACCTCCGCGCCCACGTCGGCGCCGGCGCCGCCTATGTCGGCAAGGGCCGCCTCGGCGTCTCGGAGAGCTTCATCGGCATCGTGCTCCGCCGGAAGAAGCCGATGCAGCTCGAGGACGTCCAAGGATCCGGCCGCTACCAGAACGCCTCGCTCGCGCGTCGCGAAGGGCTCGTCTCCTTGCTCAGCGTCCCGCTCCTCTACGGCGGCCGCGCCATCGGCACGCTGAACCTCTACACCGGCGAGCCGCACACCTTCTCCGACGAGGAGGTCCGCGTCCTCACCACCTACGCCGAGCTCTCCGCGCTCGCGCTGGAGAAGGCCCGGCTCTACGAGCGCATCGTGTCCGTCGAGGAGGAGCTCCGGCAGAGCGAACGGCTCTCCGCTCTCGGCCTGCTCGCCGCCGAGATCGCCCACGAGATCCGCAACCCGCTCACGGTGATGAAGATGCTGCACCATTCTCTCGCCCTGGATTTCCCCGCGGACGACCCGCGCAGGACCGACGTGCGGATCATGGGCGAGAAGATGGACCACCTGAACCGCATCGTGGACCAGGTCCTGGATTTCGCCCGCAGCAGCGACCCGCAGCGCATCCCGGTCGACGTGAACCAACTGCTCGACGACCTCGGCCTGCTGACGCGCCACAAGCTGCGCTCGCAGGACGTCCAGCTCGTGCGGAAGCTCGCGCCGGACCTTCCGCCGGTCGTCGGCGACCCGACTCAGATCGAGCAGGCGTTCCTCAACCTCACGCTCAACGCGGTCGAGGCGATGCCCGATGGCGGACGTCTCACCATCCGTTCGCGCGCGCTCCGGCAGGACCGCCGGTCCGGTCGGGTGACGCATGTGCTCGTCCGCTTCCGGGACACCGGCGTGGGCATGACCGACGAGCAGCGTCGTCGCGCCTTCACCTCGCTGCTGGCGACCACCAAGGCCAAGGGAACGGGCCTCGGTCTCGCCATCGTCGCCCGTGTCGTCGAGCAGCACCAAGGCAAGGTCCGGGTGTGGTCGAGCCTCGGGAAGGGCACGACCATCTCGATCGTGCTGCCGGTGGAACGCTGACCCGCCGTCCTGCCGGCGCTCAGCGCACGATGATCCGGAAGAACCGACCCGACGACAGGTCACCGGCCGGAACGGTCACCGCCCCGTCCGATCCGTCAGCAACGGATCCTCCATCCGAGGTCCAGGTCTCCAGGTCGGCCGAAGATTCGAGCCGGTGGCCCGGGGCCGCCCACGGGATCGGTGTGGCGGTCTCCGCCGCCTTGCTGCTCCTGGCCATGGCCAGCCGACCGTTTTCCTCGTCTTCCCAGGGACCGCGCGCCGCGGTTCTGTGCCGGCCACGCACCTTTGACCCATCGTCGTGGTCTCTCAGCGTGTCGACCGATGTCTTCGCCGACGCAGCTACGACCGCGGTCCGCGATGGACCACGGCGCAGACGGCCGCCGAAAAAGGCCTCCGCGGCTCGTGATGCCGACCGTCTTGCCGGTCAGCGCGTCCAGCGGAGCCAAGCCCCGAAGAGCCGCCGCACGGCCGGCGTGAGCCGGGTGCGGTTGTAGGCGTCGCCGCATTGGCGGATCGCCTCGGCCAAGGTCGGGTACGGATGGATCACCGAGGCGAGCTTCCCGAGTCCGATGCCGCCGGCCATCGCCACAGCGACCTCGCTGATCAGGTCCCCGGCATGGGGCGACACGATGGTGGCGCCGACGATCCGGTCGGTGCCGCGCGCGACGAGCATCTTCACGAATCCTTCGCGCTCGCCTTCGGTCACCGCGCGGTCCACCTCGGACAAGGAGCGGACGAACGTGTCCACCGCCACACCGCGCTCCGCCGCCGAGCGCTCGGACAATCCCACGTGCGCGAGCTCCGGCTCGGTGTAGGTGCACCACGGGAGGGTCAGCGCGCTCGCCTTCTTGCGGCCGAAGAACAGCGCGTTCTGGATCACCGTGCGCGCCGCGAAGTCGGCGGCGTGCGTGAACTTCGCGGCCATGCAGACGTCGCCCGCCGCGAAGATCCGCGGATGGGTCGTGCGCAGATGGTCGTCCACGGCCACGCCGTCGCGTTCGTCGTACCGCACCCCGACCTCCTCCAACCCGAGACCGCGCACGTTAGGCGCCCGGCCCGTCGCGACCAGGATCGCGTCCACCTCGGTCGTCGTCACGACGCCTCCGGCACTGTGCCGGATGAGACGGCCTCCGGACCCGACTTCGACTTGCTCCACTTTCGAGCCGAGCCGCAGCCTCACACCGTCGCGCGTCAACGCGGTCTGGACCACCGCCGCCGCGTCGGCGTCCTCGCGCGACAGCACGTGGTCGCCCGGCTCGAACAAGGTCACCTCCGCGCCGAGGCACGCGAAGGCCTGCGCCAGCTCGCATCCGATCGGTCCGCCGCCGATCACCGCCAAACGGGCCGGCAACACCGTGAGCGAGAAGACCGTCTCGTTGGTGAGGAATCCCGCCTCCGCCAGGCCCGGGACCGACGGTATGTGGGCCCGCGCGCCGGTGGCGATGACCGCGCGCTTGAACCTCAGCCGTGCCGTGCCGACGGAGAGGGTCGAACCGTCCACGAACCGGCCCTCTCCCAGGTACACGTCGACGCCGAGGCCGCGGAACCGCGCCGCCGAATCGTGGTGGCTGATTCCGGCGCGGACCGCGCGGACCCGTTCCATCACGGCCGCGAAATCCACCGTGGTCCCCGGAGGCACCCGGACACCGAAACGCCCGGCCTCGCGCACCGCCCTCGCGGCACGCGCCGCCCGGAGCAGCGTCTTGCTCGGGACGCAGCCGTAGTTGAGGCAATCGCCGCCGAGCCGGTGCTTCTCGACGAGCGCGACCTTCGCTCCCAGACCCGCGGCGCCCGCGGCCGTGACCAGACCGGCGGTGCCGCCGCCGACCACGACGAGATTGTATCGGCCGACGGGCGTCGGGTTCACCCAGTCGGACGGGCGGACCTCCGCGATCAGCGCGGTGTCGTGGACATCGGCGGGGCGGGGATCCATGGGGGAGGACATCGGAGGGTCGCTACTGGAGCTTCTCGGCCAAGGCGCGCTTGGCCACGCGGGTGACATAGACGGTGACGACGACGGTGGCCAGCAGCCCGATCCCGTAGAACACCTGTTCAGCGGTCGTGCGCTCGCGTTGGACCTGGTCGCCTCGCAGCAGCGCGGTGCCGAGCAGCGAGCCGATGTACACGTACAGGACCGTGCCCGGCAGCATCCCCAGCCAGGAGGCGAGCACGAAATCGCGCAGGCCCACGCAGGACACGCCGAGCCCGTAGTTCAGCAGGCCGAACGGGAAGAGCGGGGACAGCCGCAGCAGCAGCACGATTTTCCAACCCTCGCGGCCGACCGCGGCATCGATGGCCTTGAACCGGGCATCGTCGCCGATCCAGCGCACGACCCGGGCGCGCGCGAGATGGCGTCCGATCATGAAGCTCGCCGCCGCGCCGAGAGTCGCGCCGATCGAGACGCAAAGTCCTCCGACCGCCACGCCGAAGACCGCGCCCGCCCCGAGCGTGAGCAGGGATGCCGGCACGAAGCACACGCACGCCAGCACGTAGGCCAGCACGAACACCACCGCGCCCCAAGGCCCCAGCGACCGGAACCATCCGAGCGCCTCCGGGATCCGTCCCAGGAGTCCGAAGTGCCGGACGGCCCAGACCGCACCGACGAGCACCGCGGTCACGACAACGATGCGGATCCAGTTGGACGCCCCTTTGGCGCGCTCGGTGCCGGCCGCATCGGGTCGTTCGGGGCGGTCAGCGTTCATCGGTCGTTCAGCGCCCAGTCGTAGTCGGAGAACTTCACCTTGAGTCCGCCGGCGCGGATCCGGGCCGCATCGGTTTCGGCGAAGAACGGCGCGACGAACCCGGGGACCGTCTTGCCGTCCGCCGTGAAGTCGTCGTCGTACCACTTGAAGATGGGCGACAGCCACAACACGCCGGCGGCGGCGTCCACGCGGTTCTTCGCCGGTTGGCGGAGGAAGGTCCGCCCTTGGTCGTCCAGTTGCGCGGACAGCTTATCCGCCACGAACGGTTCACCGCGCAAGGGCGGGCAGCTCACCGCGGCGCAGACGAGCGCGAAATGGACCCGCGCGTCCTTGTGCTGCGCCCGGATCACTTGGTGCTCCAGGTCGTCCAGCGTCAGAACCCGGCCCCAGACGTGGACCACCGGGAGGCTCCACGGTCCTTTCAACAGGCCGCCGGCTTTCTTGATGCTCGCGATCGGATAGCGGTCGGCGATCAGCTTCAGCGTGGTCGCGTTGTAGAGGTTGAGCAGGAAGGCCAGACGCGCGGGTCCGGGCCACGTCTTGAAATCGGCTTCCGGCACCGTGGACAGCGCGGCGAGATACGAGTCGAGCGCTTCCGGCGCGGCCTTCAGGGCGGCGTAGTCGACCTTGCCCTGCGAGACCCGCGCCGACAGCACGCGAGCGAACGCTTGGTGCGAGGCATCGAACTTCTCACCGGCCCGGGCGAGCAGGGCAACGGCGAGGAACAACCCGAGACGCAGCAGGTTCCCTGCGGAACGCAGCGATGGAGATCTCGCGCCTGTCCCTGAAGTGCTCCGGGATGCCGCTCCCGTGCTCAAGCCGTCATCCGTCATGCGGCAGAGAATGCACCCCTCCGGGCGGGATGCACGCCTCCACCTCACGATATCGCTCCGGGATCCCCCTGCGGAACCGGGGATCGCCTCGGCGCGGTCATGTCCTGACGTGATCGCCGTCACCCAGCGGCACGCCACGCCTTGGCGGACGGAGTCGCCCGGAAAGATTTCTCCGAACCATTCTGTCCTCCCGTGCGTTGTACCAAGCAGACCGATGACCTGGCCGTTCACCATCACCGACGAGCAAGTGATGTGGCGCGTGCAGAACGCAGACGACCACGCCGCCTTCGCGCGCCTCGTCGAGCGGTGGGAGACGCCCATCCAGCGACTCTGCGCGCGGATGACCGGCGATCTGCACCGCGCCGAGGACCTCGCCCAAGAAGAAGCGCGACTTCTTCTGATCTGCATCGCTGCCCAGGGTCCCCGGTCCGCTGGATGGTCCGGGGACCTTCCATTTTGCCCGGCACCCCTCGGCGCGAGGTCAACGCGCGGCTGCCTTGGGCGACACCTCGAGGATCCGGCCCGGCAGCCAGCCCATCTGGCTCTTGAAGTCGGTCGGCCGGGTGTATTCCAGCACGTAGATCTTCTTCCC